>NZ_CAKVFS010000003.1 GCF_934746965.1 uncultured Methanobrevibacter sp.
TTTAGACTATCAAATGCAAAATTGGACCGAAAAACACATAAAAATCAAATAAGCCTATAAAATTTTACAGACTCTTTGAAAATTAAAAAGACATAATTATATTAGTCTATATTTTAATATTTTTTTTTTCATTTTGTAGTGAATCATTTTAATAATACTTTTGAAAAATGCTTTTAATAAGGTGTTGGGTAGGTGTGGGTTTAAAGAGGTTTTTGAGTATAATCATATGGATTTGGAGAACAAGTTGACTCGTGCTCAAATAGAAGATATTCAGTTGAAGAATGGTGTTAAGTCTATTAATGAGGTTCGTAATGATTATGGTTTGAATCCTGTGGATTGGGGTGATTTGCCTTTAAATCAAGATTTATTAATGTCACCAAACAATGCTACCTATAATAATATGGTGGAGTTTAAAAGTCTTGAAAAAGCATTAACAATGGAAAGACTAAGAAAGGAGTACTAGATAATTATGGTTTCTAGTGAAAGGATTAAGACTAACCGTATGCTTCTTTCAAATTCTGGTTTATGGAATGAATTCCACATAAACAAAACCCGAGATTCCCAGGAAACTCAAAAATACTATAACCTCATTAGTAATCTGTTGGACCAGCAATTATCAGCTTCCAGAAAATGGTTATCCTCAAGAGAAGCACGAACATACTACATAGGTGAAGTAGAATATACAAGGGAAATATTCCAGGCATTAGATGATGAATGGGAGGATATATTAAACCAGCATTATGATAGTGTTGAGGAATTAATAGAACAAATCTACAATACTGGAAAACAAAAAGGATACAGGGATATTCAAGAACGATTAACATTCACCAACACCGACAAGAAGGCATTAGACTTCCTAAGACAATATAACTTTCACTTAATAAGAAAATTAAGTAATGACTTACGAGCTAATGTTAAAAACACCATCACACAAGGGGTAATTGAAGGTGAAAATCCTTACAGTTTAGCTAATAAAATAGTGGGTTTAGGAGTAAAACCATTGGAAGGTAGTACTTTAAGTGCTAAGCAAAGGGCTGTGATGATAGCTAAAACAGAGGTTAGCAGAGCACAAAACACAGGTATACTACAATCTTAGGTTAATGAGGGTTACACTGAAGTTACTATATTAACTGCTGAAGATGGTGATGTTTGTCGTTTATGTTTGGAAAATGCTTATCAATTTAATGCGGAGGATAGTAAGGTTTATCGTGAGGATTTGAAGGATAATGTGCATCGTATAAGTGATTTGGATGAAGATAGTATGTTGCCTTTGCATCCTAATTGCCGTTGCACTTATTTGAGCGTGTGGGACAGTAAAACTGGAGGTGATGTTGAGCCTGAAGTAATCAACTTAACACCATTGAATGAATTGTCAGCTACCAATAATTTAAATACCAGTTACACCAAATATACACCTAACGATAAACTCGGTTTACCTAATGCCGACACATATACTATTGAAGTCAAAGAATTAACTGATAAAGAATTATTCCTTGACAAGTTAAAGAAAGCAGCCGCATCACAACCTGCAGATAAATCATGGAGAGTAGACATTCCTGACGATATTTCATTCTTTGATAACTGTAGAATGTTCATCACCAAGAATGGTAGTACAATAGCTATCCGTGATGATGGAGATATTATAAGTGTATGTGCAAATAACTCCAGCAATATAAAAGACCGTAGTAGTTCTTTATTAAAATTTGCTACAACAAAAGGTGGGACCAAATTAGATAGTTTTGATGGTAATTATGGTTTTTATCGTCATTGTGGTTTCGAACCAGTAACTCATGTTGAGTTTAATGAAGAATATGCTCCGCCAGGATGGATAAAACAAAGAGATAATGATGAACATGTAATATTTTTCAAATATACTGGTAATCAAAGCAAATATGATACTAAAGATGACTTTTATGATAATGTTCCTCCAGTAACTGGCGATGATGGTTATGATAAAGCTTATACAATCAGAGATAACAAACAATAAAAAATAGGAGTATGATATTAATGAAGTCTGAAAATGATAAAGAATCTAAATATCCAATGACTTATGAAGAATTTGAAAAAAGAGTCAGTAAATTATTTTTAGATGGGGCGGATTCTCAATCTGATTTAGAATTTAGACAATATATTCTAAACGAAGAAGTAGGTGATCTTATAGAATGTGAATATAAAAATGCTTGTTCTAATTATGTTAATCCTAACTATCATTCTAATCAATTTACTGATGAAGGTTTACTCAGACAACCAGTCCGCATACTCGAAATGATTTAAAATAAAAAAAGAGATGATATTTATATGAATAAAGAAGAGAAGTATCCTCAAATACAATTACATCCCAACGGAGACTACCACTTATTCATAGAACCAGGAGTAGAACTCCAATTCCATGATGTTAAAAGTATTGAGGATTACATAAAAAACAAAAATATTACCATTAAACCAATGTATGAACCATCATACCAGTTTACTAAAGTAAAGAATAGATTTCCACAACATCCTAAAAAGGATTTTAAATATCGTCAATAAGACAATCATTTATTTCTTTTTTAAACTCAATCAATCTGATTAAATTAGACATTGCTTTTTCTGTAGATTCATTAAGAGTATCTTCATGTTGTTCTAGTTTTCTAATTTGAAAATTAATCACATAATTTAATATTTCATCAAGGGATTTATTAGTTACATCGAACTTGTGAATTTCTTCTGAAATTTTATTCACCTCCTTTTAATTTATATTTATATGTATGTTATTTTCAATAATCTATATTATTTAGTTCTAATTGTCTACGGTGATTATTGAAGAAGAAAAAATAAGTTTTTTTCTTCTAATTTTATAATCAATTATTTATTAATTATTATTAAATACCATAAAAAAAGGACTATAAATATTGGAGGATAAGCAATGCAATATAAACAATTCATTGCTTTTTAGGATTTTTGTTCAAACTGCAGAGTACTGTAATAGGGTTTATACAATGCAATTAAACCATTATTGCATTAAATCATTTTTTTTCCTATAATTCTCCTTTAGTCTTTTTTTTATATATGCTAATATTTTTTTAAAGTTTTTTATCTCACTTTTTCTTTTAGACCTATAATTTCTAATTTTTTTTTATAATAAATACTAAAGAAGGAGATTTATACCAAAATGCACAATAATGACAGTTTTCGAGTCTATGTTCCACTCACCAAAAACAACCAACAAAAATACACACTAAATGATGATGGAACATTAGATATAATTGGAATAGCAAGTACAACAAGTCAAGACTTGCAAAAAGACATTATGTTACCATCAGCCATAGATTCCATGAAAAAACAATTATTAACCAGTAATAAAAATCTTCATGGAGACCATAAGTATGGTTTATTCACAGGATTACTTGGCAGTATTAATAAAGTATTGGATTCTGATGATGATACTTTGAAAATAGGTGCTACAATACTTTCTAAATATGCTCCAGATATTAAAGAGATGTTGGATATTGGAGTTAACCTTGGTTTGAGTATTGGTGGTGCGCCTACTGAGTATGATCGTAATAGTGATGGTGGTTGGAATGTTAAAAATGCAAGATTAGATGAAATCAGTTTAACCAGTATGCCTGCAAACATGGATACTTTAGGCACAGTTACTACTGCTAAAGGAGTAGTAGAAGGAACATGCTTCGCAGGAGTATGTAAATATGTTGTATATTTTATTTAATAAAACATTTTAATGAATCTCTGATATTAAATTTAAAATATCTTATACTAGAGAAAAGAACAATGAATAGTAGAATTGATTGGTGTATTTAATCATTAATTTAATATAATATTATTTACACAAATAGTTTTAATAAGTATATTATGGGATTTTTATGGAAATGGTCGAAGAACATATTAAAGGTATATTAAAAAATAGAAAAATTCATTTTACTTTAATTGATCCTGATGAGCAAACACCTCAAGAAGCTTTACAAATAGCTGAAGAAGCTATTCGTGGGGGTACTGATGGAATCATGATTGGTGGATCAACTGTTAATAATGATGAAGTTGATGAAACTTGTAAAATATTATCTGAAAATATAGATGTTCCAATTATTTTATTCCCTGGAAATATTAATAGTGTAAGTAAATATGCTGATGCAATATTTTTCATGAGTTATTTAAATTCTACTAATCCTTATTGGATTTATGGAGCTCAAGCATTAGCAGCACCTATTGTAAAACAAGCAGATATTGAAGTTTTACCAATGGGGTACATGGTTGTTCAACCTGGTGGAACTGTTGGGTGGGTTGGAGATGCTAAATTAGTGCCTAGGAATAAACCAAAAATACCTGCAGCTTATGCAATGTCTGCTGAACTTTTAGGAATGAGGTTTTTTTATATTGAAGCAGGTTCAGGAGCAGATAAACCAATTCCACCAGAAATGGTGGCATATACTAAAAAAGCCACTGAAAACATGGTAATTATTGTAGGTGGAGGTATTCGTAATGGTGAATCTGCATATGCTGCAGCTAAAGCTGGTGGAGACATAATTGTCACAGGAACTATTGTAGAAGAAACTAATGATGTTAAAGGTAAAATTGAAGAGATTACAGCAGCTATTAGAAAAGCTTCAATAGAGTAGTTTGCTGATGCTCTTACTTAATTTTTTTATTATTTTACTAACTTATTTTTATTTGAGATTATGTTAAATTCATTGTATATTAAAGCAGCTAGTAAAAGGGGTTCTATTAAGGAAGCCATACCTGAACTTGAAGGGGATTCTGTTGTATTTAATAATTGGGATGATAAAACAATTATAAGTAGTGATGATGAATTTTCAATAGGTGCGGGTGATGGAAGTTTTAATAAAAAGAAGTTTTTAGGATTTAATTTTTACGCAGTATCTGCCGAGTCATTGATTTTTGATGGGCAACTTAAACGTGTTGAACAAAGTGATATAGATAAATTTCCATATTTGTCATATTTAGATGAATTTTTAAGTAATTACATGTCTATTTTTGAGCTTAAATGTTGTTTAAGTTCTCTTGAAGAGTATAATGTGGATTATTATTTGGTTGATGGATCAATTTATGGAGATTTACAAAATCCATTTCCAAAAGGGGTTGAAACATCTGCTAAAGATAAAAAAAATTTAATTTCTGCTACATTAAATGATTTTGAAGATATGGTTAAGAATGCAGGTGATAAAAGTATTTCTTCTCCAAAATTGTTTGATAGATATTTTAGGATTTATGAGGAACAAAAATATCCATATACTTTATATTTAACAACTATTGAAAAATTAGTTGTTTTAAAAGAGATTTTAAAAAATCCTAAAAAGATGATAGCTATTTCTAAAAGTTCTTCTAATAATGATATATTCCATACTAATGTTCCAGATATAGCTATTTTTGATAAATATACAAGTAAACAAGGTATTTCAAAAATAATTCGTAAAAAAGTATCTGTAGATATTAACACAACTTTTCCAGTTTATGATGAATTTTTTAAAGAATTAAAATTTACAATTTTTTATTTAAGATTGGCAGATTATAAAAATGTATTGAAAGTAGAGTTGCCTTATGATGCATCTATGATGGAAATTGAAGAAATTGCTAGTAAACTTAAGAAATTTTCAATAAATGGTTATCCATATTTACTTAAAAAAGCACACAATGATGTAGTTATTTCTGATAATAATATTAGAGAACTTATAAATATTGCTAAAGTCCGTGAAAAATCAGGTAGAGAAATGTTATAAATTAAAGGTGTGATATTATGATTATAGGGAGATGTATAGGGGAAATCTCATTATTGGAATTGGATTTTATTTCTAATTGTGTACCTAATGTTGGAGAATATGTTTCCATTGAATATGATGGAAAAAATGTTTTAGGTATGATTGAGGATTTAGTTAGAGGTAATGTGGCGTTAAATAGTGAAATATATGATGTAGATGATATTAAAACTATAACTGATGTAAGTGGGGATGATTTATACATTAAAGGAAAAATTCGTTTGCTTGGAGATGTAAATGATAATTTGAAGTTGCCAAGGATTCCAGCACCTCCTGGAACACCTATATTTAAAGCTGATGATAAAATTCTAAAAAAAGTATTTAATTTAAAAAATCCTTTAAAATTGGGAACATTAGTTAATCAAAATGATATTGAAGTTAATGTAGATGTAAATTCTATTATGAATAGACATTTAGCGATTTTAGCTATGACTGGTGCAGGTAAGTCAAATACTGTATCTGTTCTAATTGATGGTTTGTTAAAATACAATGCACCAGTTTTTATTTTTGATATGCATGGAGAGTATGTTGATGCTACTTTTACTAATGGTGAAGTAAATGTTATTGATCCTATAATAAATCCAACATATATGTCTTTTTCAGAAATTAGAAAACTAGCTAAGATAACTGGTTCAGCTCATATTCAAGAAAGATACTTTAGAAAAGCTTTTAATAAAGCAAAAGAGATTATAAGCAGTGGTGGGGCTGGAACTAATGATTTTTTAAAAATTATATTTTCAGTTTTAGAAAGCTGGTATAATGATGAAGGAAAAACATCTAAAGAAAAAAACAGTATTATGGATGTAATGAATAAAGTAGATGACTTGAAGGAAAAATATTCTAATCTTTTTAATACAAATAAAGGAAATATTCTAGGAACAATTCAAATAGGTAAAGCTAATGTATTAAATTTAAGTCAAACAGATGAAGCAACAGCTGAAGTTCTTGTAAGTCATATTATGAGAAATTCTTTACAATATAGAAAAAATGCTGTTCATAAAACAAGTAATAAAACTTTAGATTTTCCAGTATTTTATATTCTTGAAGAAGCACATATTTTAGCTCCAAATAAACGAGATTCTGATTCTAAATTTTGGATTCAAAGAGTAGCTAGGGAAGGACGTAAATTTGGGCTTGGTTTATGTTTAGTAAGTCAATCTCCAAAAACTGTTGATCATGATGCATTATCTCAAATGAATAATATGATTATTTTAAGATTAGTTGAACCAGAAGATCAAAGACATGTACAATCAGCTAGTGAAAGTTTATCTGGAGATTTAGTAAAACAATTACCTTCTTTAAATGTTGGTGAAGCTATTTTAACAGGGCTCATGACAAATGTTCCAACATTAGTTAAAATTGATGAGTTTAAGGGTCGTCGACATGGTGGAGATTTGGATGTTGTATCTATATTAGCTAATTTTAAAGAAGATGAAGCTGAAGAAATTAGAAAACAAGAAGAAGATAGTCTTAATTTAGGTTATGACTATTGATTTTAATTATTTTTTTTATTTTTTATTATTTTTCTAATGCTACCATACTATTAAATATGGTATTAGTCATATAATTAAGTGTTAAATACTTTAATTTTAGAGTGTTTATTGGTTATATCAAAATTTTAAAAAGGTAATATAATGAAATTTGCACATTTGGCAGATACTCATTTAGGTTATAGACAATTCGGCTTACTTGAGCGGGAAAAAGACTTTTATGAAGTATTTGATAAAATTATAAATAAAATAATTGAAGAAAAAGTTGATTTTGTAATACATAGTGGAGATTTATTTGACTCTGCAAGACCATCACCAAGTGCTCTTTTAGCTTTTCAAAAAGGATTACTTAAGTTGAAAGGTGCTGGGATACAAATGTATGCTATTGCTGGAAATCATGATATTGTAAATCGTAATGGAGCTATACCTCCCCAAGTTTTATTTAAAAAATTTGGTTTGAAGGTAATAAGCCCAATTAATACTAATTATTTGCATGATGATGTTTTTATTGCAGGTTTACCATTTTATCCAGCTTCTCAAGGTAAAAATCTTAAAAATAAATTAGAAGAGTTGTCTAAAAAAGCAGAAAATCATGAAGAATCTATTCTTGTTTTACATCAGGGAATTGATAAATATTTTAATTTATCATATGAATTAGAAATAGGAGATCTTCCAGATAATTTTGATTATTATGCATTAGGTCATATTCATAATTATATCTGTGATGATTTCGGTAAAGGAAAATTAGTTTATCCAGGATCTAGTGAAACTTGGAATGTTAATGAATTAGTGGATTTTAAGAAAAATGGAAAAGGTTTTGTTATAGTTGATTTAGACGGACCAAAAGTTGATGTTAAAAGAATTAAAATGGATACTCCTCGTGAATTCATTGTAAAAACTATTGATTATAGAAATTTAGGTGCTGAAATTGATGCTATTAAAAACACAATAAAAGATTTTGATAAAAAACCTATTTTAAATTTAAAAATTAATAATATTGATTCAAGTGCTGGAGAAATATATGAATTTATTAACAGGGAACTTGGTGACTTAGCATTAATGATTAGGCCTACATTTAATGTACTTGATAGGGAAGTAGATGTTAATGCAATTATTGATGATGAAAATGCATTAGGTCCTAAAGAACTTTTAATTGATGAATTAAAAGAATATGATAATGAAAATATTAATAATTTAGCTATTGAATTATATGATTTACTTTCAAAAAATAAAATTGAAGATTCTGAAGATTTAATTTCCCAATTTTTCAGTGAGAATTATGGTATTGATTATGAAAAGGATGATGAAGAAATTACTGAAAGTAAACCTAAAGATGATCAAGTAAGATTTAGTGGGGCTACTCAATGATTTTTACAAAATTAACATTAAATAATTTTAAATCCTATGATCATGAGGTTATTAGATTTGGTGATGGGATTACAGTTATTGTAGGGGAAAATGGTGCTGGAAAATCTACTATTTTAGAAGCTATTAGTTTCGCATTATTTAAACAACATACTGCTAAAAAAATTGATGATTTAGTAAGAAATGGTAGTGATGAAAACATGTATGTTGCATTAGAATTTATTTCTAATGGTAAAGAATACAAAATTCATCGTGAGAAAACTAAATCTGGTTTAAAATCAACATTTCTCAAAAAAACTACTTCAAAAGGCCAATTTATTCCTTCATGTGCTGGTGATAAAGAAGTAGCTAATGAAATTCAATCTATTTTAGATATTGATTCAGACTTATTTTTAAATGCAATTTATATAAGGCAAGGTGAAATTGCAGAGTTAGTTGATAAAACTGCATCTGAGAAAAAACAATTAATTGGAAAATTATTAGGATTGGATTCTTTGGAAAAGGCTTGGAAAAATTTACAACCAATTATAAGTGATTATGAAAAGTCTCAAGCTGAACTTAAAGGAAAATTGTTTTCATCTGAAGAGTTAAAAGAGGAATATAATCATAAAAAAGCATTGTTAGATAGTCTTAAAGAAAAAGGATTATCTTTAGAAAAGCATATTGAAGAAGTTAAAGGGATGAAAGCAGAAAAACATACTGAAAAAACAAATATGGAACGAGAAAAAGAAATATTTGATAACTTCAATAATAATTTAGATGCTGAGAAAAAAAGGTTAGAATCTCTTGAAAATGATAAGAGGACTCTTCAAGATAATTTAGATGAAATAAGAAAAGCAGAAGAACAAATTATAAGATTAGAGAAATTTGTTAAAAAATTACCTTTATATTTAGACTTTGAGAAATCTGTTACAAGTATTCAACAATTAGAATTGGATAAACATAAAATTGAAGAAGATTTAAATTCAATTGCAACTCAAGAAGAACTTTTAGCATCTAAAAAAGAAGGTTATAATAGTTTCTTAGCAGCTGATGAAAAAATTGAAAAGCTTAATAATCAAAAACTTAATCTTGAAAAAGAATTAGCTACTCTTGCTCAACTTGAAAAAGATAAAAAAGAACTCCTTAAATCTATTGAGGGAAATAGGAATGAAATTGAATCTTTTTTCTCTGTAACAAAAGATAAATTATATGATAATGGTTTATCTCAGGATATTTTATCTGATGTGGATAATTTTAATCAATTAGAAGAAGTTACAAATAATTTTAGTGAAGAAGTTTCAAATAAAGTTAAAGATTTAAGTACTGAAATTATTTCTAAAAATGAGGCTATTGTTAAATTTAATCAGACAATTGAAGGTGCACAAAAGCCATTAGATGAATTAAAAGATGTTGAAAACAAATGTCCTGTTTGTCAATCTGATATTGGTCCTCAAAAGAAAAATGAGTTAATTGATTATTATAATGAAGAAATTGAATCCAATAAAAATGCTATTGTAGAAACTAATGAAAATATACGTCTTTTAAATAAAAATAGGGATAGTTTTGAAGAAAAATATAATAAACTTCAAATATTGTCTAAAGATATTATTGGTTATAAAAATAAATTTGATAATTTGGAAAAAGATTTAGTTAAACTTAATGAGATTGATGATGGATTGGAATCTAAAGAATATACTAATAATAAGTTAGGTGAACTTATATTGGAAATATCTGAAGAAAAATCTAATCGTGAAAATTATAAAGAATCTTATGATGCATATATTAAGTCTAAAGGGGCTTTGGATGTTTTAAGTAGTAAAACAGAACTTCAATATAAATTAAATCAAATTAATAATGAAATTGATGTTCATGTTAAAAATATTAAATTGGCTATTGATCAAGATCCTCATTTAAATAGTGATATGAGTACTAATGATCTTCAATCAAGAATTAATGAATTAAAACAAAAAGAAGAAGAATATAATCAACTTAAAGGTTTTGTTCAAAATAAAAAAGCTTTGGAAGGTCAATTAACTTCTAAAAAAGAAGATATTAGTGTTTCATTTAATCAAATTGAGATATTGAAAAATAAAATAGCTGCTTCTGTTTATGATAAAGAAAAATATGAGAAATTAATTTATCTTTATGAAGTTTATGAAAGAAGATATGATGAGTTTACAAATGAACTTTCAGGAATTAAAGGTAGAGCTAAAGAATTAATAGCTAATGTTAATGATTTAACAGAGAAAATATTATCTAATTACAAATTCCAACAAGAATATAAAAATACATCTGAGTATATAAATCTATTAAACCATATTAGAACTTTATACTCTAAAAATGGTATTCAAAAAGAGTTAAGAAACCGTTCAAGACCTGTAATTCAGAAGTATACTAAAGATTTCTTTGATGAATTTAATTTTAATTATTCTGATTTGATATTGGATGAAGATTATAATGTAACAGTATTTGGTCCTGAAGGTGAATCTTCAATGAGTATGGTTAGTGGTGGTGAAAAAATAGCTATTGCACTAGCTTTAAGACTTGGTATAACTCAAGCTATGGCGAAAGGTGATTTGGATACTATTCTTTTAGATGAGCCTACTATACATTTAGATAGTTTCAGAAGACATGAGTTAATTAATTTATTAAAGGATATGACTGTTTTACCGCAGATGATTATTGTAACTCATGAAAGTCAACTTGAAAATGCTGCAGATAATTTGGTTAAAGTAGAAAAAGAAAATGGTATTTCAAAAGTAACTAATTAAATATTTAGGTGATAATTATTTTGAGGATAGTTCGTAGAATTTTAGATTCTACCTATTTCCTCAGCATTTTTTATTGCATCGATAATACAATTTGCATTCCATCCTACAATTGTGGATGCTTCTTTTTCTAAGTTTTCTGGAACTTCTTCAAGTCCATGTGGCCTTACAAGAACTATAGGTATATTATATGTTTTGCTTGCTTTAATCAAATCATTAAAAGTTTCTTTATTATGATTATATAAACCTGCAAGTAAAATTATTACATTTATTTTTTCAAAAAATTCTTTATTTGCTGTTGAATAAGATCCTGAAATTGATTCTTTCCATAAGAAGTCATTTTTTGAGTATATTTGCTCTACAAATTTCATATATTCTTTATTTTTATCATATCCATTACTGATAATAAGACGATATATTTTATTATCCTTTTCATCTTCAAACATTATTTTCACCTTTTAAATGACTTATGAATGTTATAATATTTATACTTGAATAACAATAATTTATACTGTTATATAGTATAGAGATGAAAGGTATTTTTTTATGAAAGCAGCAGTTATAGGTTTAGGTGTAGAAGGAAAAAAAGCAGTTAATTCTCTGTTAAATCATGGTTGGGAAGTTTATGCTACAGATTTAAATAGTAATGTTGATTTGTCTGATTTGGATTTACCAACGATTTCAATGAATTTAGTTAGTGGTGATGAAACAATTTCTATTGTTTCTGATAACTTAACTGTTGATTTGGGATTTTCAAATTCTCATGCAATTGATGATTGTGATGCAATAGCAATTAGTCCTAGTATGTATGGAGGTGCTTTTGCAGATAAATTACTTGAAAATGGTAGACTTTTAAGTAATGTTGTAACTAAACATAAAGATATATTTACTATTGGAATTACTGGAACTAATGGGAAAACTACATCTGTTCATATGTTAAAAAGTATTTTAGAAAATGCAGGTAAAAAAGTTTTAGTTGGTGGAAATGGTGGTGGAGGCTTTTCAGGTTATTATGATTTAATTTTAGAAGCAGCACAAGATGATTATGATATTTTACTTGTTGAAGTTTGTGATATGACACTTGATTTTTGTAATTATTGCTTTGATTTTGACATGGTGGGGTTGACTAATATTGGTAATGATCATATGAATGTTCATAAAACTGTAGCTAATTATAAAAACACTTTAGTAAGGTTTTTTGAAGATAAAACTGTTTTTACAGCTTTTAATCAAGATTTTAATGCAGATTTTAAAGAAGTAGCTAATAAATATATTCCTTTTTTTGAATATGATGGCAAGTTACAAGTTTTTGGTAAATTTAATGCATTAAATGCAGGTCTTGCTAGTGCAATAGCTACTGAATTGAAAATATCTAAAGAAATTATTTCTAAATCTTTAACTGAGTTTAAAGCAGTTGAAGGTCGAATGGATGTTTATAAAATTAATAATGCATCTATTTTTGTTGGTAAAACTGATAACTCTGATGCTTTAAATTCTGTTTTAAATGAAAATGACTTTTATGCTTTATTTATAGGAACTCCTAGGGCTAATGAGGAACATAGATTAAGTATTTTAGATGAAGCAGTTAAATATAATCCTGAAGTTATAGTATTATTCCCTGGGTTAGATGATACTATTGACATGGCATTATATAGATTAAACAGTAAGGGTTATGAAGGTAGGATTGAGGTAGCTAATTCTTTAGATGAAATAATTGCTCTTGTTGCCGAATTTTCTCATGAAGATGCTATTTTCATTGGTGGTAATGGTCAGGAAGCTATTATTGGAATTCAAGAAAGGATAAGGTTGTTATCTGAAAATCTTTAGTTTGTATCCATTAGAATAAAAATATATAAATAGGATTTTAATTAAACATATTATTGTTATATTATTGTTATTGAAGGTGTTAAATAAATGACTTATAAATGGAGAAGTACATCTATTAAAATAATATTGGCATTATTCTTTATTTCGTTACTTCTATTTGCATTTTCCTTTGTAAATCATGCTAATTATACTGGTGAATCTATTGCAAAAGAGTATAATTTACCTATTGGTCAGTCTATGTTTGAAGGAGATTCAATTTTGGGCGAAAATGAATCCGTTCAAGTACCGTTATTAGGTAATGTGCCTTTTATTGCTCATCAAATTAGTAGTCTTGATTTAAGTGGAATTTTGTTGACTTTAACTACGGGTGTTGTTCCTTTTGATTTTACTACAGTATCTAGTGAAGGGATAGATTCCTATGGTAAGGCTCATGGTTTTGAAGGTCCTGGTTATTTAACTTATGAAGGTAATCAATTAGCTGTTAAGGCTCCACATACTTATGTGTGGGGTTATAGTGCACCATATAAGGTTTTAACTAAAACATCTGATGGGATGGATGTTGTAGAAAATGGTACAGTCATTCAGTCTATTCCTACTTCTGAAATTAAAAACACTGATTTCAAAAGTAAATATTATAATACTACCTCTATTCAAAACTGGTATAATTATGATTCAGATTCATCTAATTTTACATTAGAACGTGGAATTGTTGGATTTTCTGATGGAAGGTCTAATATAAGTGCGGATGATGTGGCAACTATATTTGGTGAAAATGTTTCTGATTATGTGGCAGCATATCCTGATGGCACTCCTATTGTATTATATATGGGTAATGTTACAGAAGAAGATGGTGAAGTTTATTCTACTTCTTTAGGTTCACATCCAGAATATGGTGATAGTGTAAGGGAATATAATGCAAGATCATTTGTAGATGCATGGAATAATACAGTAATTCCTCCAAATTCTTCAGGAAATGGAAAGGCATATATTGATTTTGGTTCTGCTTCTGACAGTAATGCTCCAGGAGGTAGTGCTTCTCATGGTGTATGTCCTCCAGCTAGAGCATTAAGGTCTGCAGTTCTTTCTGATGGTTTTGATTTGCCTGTAGGTATGTGTGGGGATGAAAATGCAGTATTATTTGGATATAATCCTGCAGAGGATATTAAAGTTACAAATCCTCATGATTATCCGGTTAAATTAGTAATGTGGACAGAAGGTTCAGGTCCAAGTATGTTGATTTTTGCAAAGGTAGAACATTTTATTCCTAGTTGAATATAAGTTTCTACTTTTTATATTTACTTTTTTTAGTGTTTAGGATGACAGTTTCAGCTATTATTACTGCAGCAGGTAAAAATTCTCGTATGAGAAATGATCAAATTTCTAGAGGTATTTCTCTAAAAAATAAACTTATTCTTCCATTTCATAATAAAACTGTTATAGAAACAACAATTGATAATACATTATCATCTAATGTAGATGAGTGTATTGTGGTGTTAGGTCATTATAGTGATGAAATAAAGGAAGCTATTTTTGATAATTATAAAGATTCTGTAAAATTTATAGAAAATAATCCTATTGATGTAGGTTTATCTGTGTCTCTTTTAAATGGTTTAAAAAATATCAACTCTGATTTTGCACTTTGTGTAACTGGAGATCAGCCCACGGTATCTGGTGAAACATTTAACAAACTGATTGAAGTTTGTCAGAATTCAGACAACCCAAAAAAAACAATAGCTATTTTAAGACGTAGAAAAATAGGATTATTAGATACTGCTGAAGGATTAGGAATGCCTTTTGTATCTTTTAAAAATAATTTAATAAAATATTTAGAAAATGAAAATGATAATTTAAATCCAATTTTAAGAAAAATATTTAGTGATGGTTATACGTTTTATGGAATAAAAGAAAAAAATGAATTGGAATTAATGAATATTAATCATTATGATGATTATCTGAAATTATTAAATAGCTTTTAAATTTGAAATAACTTCATCTATTTTTTTGCTACTAATTCCAATAGTCATTTCATTATCTTTAATATCTGCTGCTTTTCTAGATCCGTCACAACCTAATGTAAAATTAATTCCACCAGTTATAAATGGATTGGCTAATGCATCACCACAAAGTGATTGTATACCTGCAAAGTTAGGTGTAACTTTCTCTCCAGATGAATAAACAATAGTCTGAGCTAATTTCATTCCTCCAACAGGTTCTGTAATTATGATGATTACGTCTGGTTTAAATATTGCTTCATCTAAAGGTGAATACACAATCCCCCAATATCTATCTTTAATTACTGAAAGTTTTTTAGTCACTGATTTTGCAGTTTTCAAATCTTTAAATCTGCCTAATTCAAAATATTTTTCTCCACTAGCTAATTTAGGAGGCATATCTCTAAGACCAATAGCTCCAGCTCCACCTAAACAAGCTTGTTGTTCAATAGTGCTGTAGAATTTTTCTCCTAATGAAGCTTTTCTAATCATTTCACAATGTCTAATTTTTTCATTTATTAAATTATAACCTTCGGGAAGGTCTTCTTTGCTAGCTAATAATTTAACAGCTACTACTTTGCAAGTTAATTTAACATGCTCTTCAATTATTTTACTGTACTCTTGATTGGTTTTTAAATTACTCATAATATCACTTGTTTAATATATTATATTTAAGGAATGGTAAATTCTTTTGTTTTATTTTTTTTATTTTTACAAAATGTTTTAAAATCACAGGCATCACAGGTTCTTTTATCTGCTTTTGCTTCCCAAGCATCTTGAATTTTACATCCTTTAATTTCTTTAATTAATGAAGATTCAATATTATTCACAACAGCATCAAATTCAGTTAAAGCATTATCAATTTCATTATTGTCAATATTGATTATTCGAATTGATCTTGCAGTTTTAAACTCTGAACTTAATTCTGGAACTTTTGAATCTTCATCCCAATTTTCAATTAATTCTATATCCTTTTTAAACTCACCTTCTTTTGGAATATCTGTTAAATTATCATGTATATCTTGTTGAATAACGATTAAATCTTCTTTTGAAGGAACTAGTTCATTTAAATAAAATATAATTCCTGCTACAATAGGTTTTGCATCAGCTTGTTGTTTTCTAAGCCAAGCATAGGTTAAAATTTGCCATTTATGACGTATCCATGTTTCATCATCTTTTCTTTGATTAGATGGTCGTCTCATTCCTTTATAATCAATAATTACTTCATATTCGTCGCTATCAATTTGACTTATATTTTTTTGAAATTCTTCATTATTTTTCAAATATTCAATAATTTTATTTCTATAATTGTCTAATGTTGTTTGATTTGTATTGTTTATTGTTTTATCTATTTTCAATGAACTTAGAACATCAATAACACCATTAATACCATAATAATTAGAACGACTAATATTTTCATCATAATTTGGCATGTTCCTAATTCCTTTAATCAATACTTCTGCAGAATCAATTAATGGGAATAAATGAGGACCCCAATAATTAATAGCACTTTGTGCTCGTGCACTAGCTAATTTTTTATGATCTCTTTCATTAATATCAATATTTTCATTATTGGGATTGTTTGTTGAGAAAAAATGTTCTTTTGGAGGATAAAGTCCTCTTACTTGTAATCTTGCGTCTATCATATTTTCAATAGGTCTAATATCTTTTTTCCAATCCCAAGGGAATGGGGTTTTTTTTAATTCCCATTGCAAATAAGCTTCCTCCATTACACCATGTATAAACTCTCCAAACCATAATTGGATAGGCATAGATGGAGGTAAAGTACCTTTATTTTGATATCTGTATTGTAAGTTACAGGTCAAAAAGGAAAGTAAATCTCCAGTTAAACTGTATTCTGGAATCATGTATGATTTTGATCTTGAAGATAATTTCATTTTTAAGTCACCTTTATTTATATTAAGTAAATTTCATCAAATCCAACTAATTTCTCATCTCTACTCCATCCCAGAGCAACATTTGGGATTTGTTTAAAATCATCTTTAACTTTATAACCTTCAATAGAAGGTAATAATCCAACAAGTAATAAAACATTTTCTGCTCTTGAAAATGCAACAAAATAAAGTCTTGTTAAGTCATCAAATGATCTGTCTTTTTCACTTCTTTCAGATTTACCAAGAGAACTAAAACATCGTATACTATCTTCAATACTTCTGTTTTTAGGTTCCATTTTTGGAAATCTTAAATTTTGTGTATTAACTTGATTCTTTTTGAATTTACTACCTACATCAACAATTACTAGAGGGAATTCTAATCCTTTTGATTGATGAATAGACATAATATTTATTCTATCATCAGGTAATGTTTCAAGGAGGTCTTCATCAATTCCAACACCACCTGTAGCTATAGGTATGAAAATATTCCAAATAGCTTCAAGAATTGACTCTTTTTCTGTTTCTACATTAGTAAATACAATATTTCCAGAATATTTATTGAAAAATCCTGTTTGTTTAATTGACCTAGTAATTGCTTCTAAATAAACAATTCCTTCAACATCATCTTGAAGAACTTCAATCCAAGTAATTAATTTATATGCTAATTCCATTAGACTTGCATTTTCAGGCCATTTTTCACGATTTTTAGGATGACGATTTTGCCAAGATATTACGAATTCACTTAATGATATAGGTTCATTAGGTTCTGGTTTATTTTTAATATAATCTCTTGCTTGAAATCTCCAACGAGTCATATTTCTATCAGCTAATTTTTGAATTTGTTTATCTGATTTTTGAATTAAACCTTGGGGATCAATACACTCTAATATTAATCCACAAAATATTGCAACTTCTTTAACTTCTTGTAAATCTCTTCCTTTTGGATTAAAAACTTCAATAGGTTTTCTAAGCTTTTTAAGATTTTTTCTTAAATAATAATTAAATGTTGGAGTACTTCCTTTCATTTCTTTAGGGGAGTATGATAAAATTGCTATGTCTGATGCAGATCCATAATTCTCATCTAATTTCAAAGTAATTTTATCTAAATTTTTATTATTTTTAATATTTTCTTTTTCATGTTTTTTAATCTCAGTTAATCCATGTTTATGTGTTATTTTAGTATAATAATCCTTGTTTATGATTCTTTTTATTTTTAAAGTTGTTTCACCATTATTTATCAGGTTATTAATTAATTTAGTTAAATCTTTAGCTAATAATTGAGAATTATTTCTAAACATTCCAAGAACTGGTATTTCATCATTATTAAAATCAGGTGCGATAATTTTAGGTTTTTCATTAACTCTAGCTTTTTGATATTCTTTATCTAATTCTACAAAATGATTACAATGGTTAATAATGCTTTCACTAGATCGATAGTTAGTTCTTAAATTAATTTCTTTGACATTGATTCTTAATTTATCATGTGCACGTTGTTTAAAGTTAGTAAATAAATCCACTGTAGCTCCTCTGAATCGATAAAGGGATTGGTCATCATCACCTACAACAGTAATACTCCCATTATTTTTTAAAGCTGATTTAGCTATTGTGAAGTAAATATCTTCTTGAATTAAGTTAGTATCCTGATATTCATCAATTAAAATAATTTTTATATTATCTAAAAAAACATCTAGTTTATGATTTTTAAGTTTGGTTAAGAATTTAAATTCAAGCATTGGGAAATCTATAATATTTCTTTTTTTCAACTCTTTTTCGTAATTTTTTATAGCATTTAAAGCTAAATTACCTCCACTTTTATTAGGAAATTTTTCATAAACTTCATCAAAATTTACTTGGTCATAATACATCCTATTTTTTAAATTTAAAAGAATTTCAGCCATTTTTGAAGGTTCTTCTAACTTTTCTTTAGTTGTAAAACTTTTGAGATATTCTCTTAAATCTTCATTTAAATAATCATTATTTTTAATAAGAACATTTGTCATAGCTGATTTACTAACAAAATCTTCAATTACTAATGGTTGATTTGTTCCAGGTTCTCTATGAACTCGTAATAAATCTTCACCAACACTATCTGTAGTTCCAATATTAATTTTGTTTAAATCTATTTTTTTTTCAATCAAATTTATTAATCTAATTTCTTCATTCATGTCTTCTTCAGTAATATTGTCGATTAGATAATTTTTAATTTGATCTCCCCAACTCAATATCCTGGAATGTAACTCATTTGCAGCTTTTCTAGTAAAAGTAGTTGCTAAAATTTCTTCAGGTGCAATATCATCAACAAAAATATATTTAAGTATTTTAAGTACAATTACAGTTGTTTTTCCAGATCCTGGGCCAGCTACTATGAAAAGAGATTCATTTGAATTAGCTAAAATAGATTTTTTTTGATCTTCATTTGAAGAAATGTCTCTTTTTAAAACATTCACGACAATATCTTCAAATTCTTCATATGTAATCATTGTTGTCCTCATTTTGTCAATTTTTTATTATTTATATACTCTAACTAATATAAAATTATTTTAGTGACCATCTGGTAAGTATAACTACATGATTAATTTAAATATTTAATTATCTATATATTAGTTATAAGAATCACTATTTTTTAAGATATTATGGCTAAATCAACAATTGACATGTTTAAAAATGATGTAAGGTATAGAGATAAAATTGCTCATGTAGAAACTATACCTGCTAGAAAAGCAAGTTATAAAAAATTGGATAAATTAAATCCTAAAATTGTTGATTATTTAGAATCTAAAAACATTAAATTATATGAACATCAAGCAGAGACTTATGAATTTGTTCAAAATAATGAAAATGTAATTATTACCACACCAACAGCTTCTGGTAAAACTTTAGCTTTTAATTTGCCAATTATGGAAACAATGATTGAAAATGATGATGCTACTGCATTGTATATTTATCCAGCAAAAGCTTTATCTAATGATCAATTGCAGGTTTTAGAAAATCTTGAAAAATCTTTAGATATTAAAGTTAATCCCCGCACTTATGATGGAGATACTCCAAAATCTGAACGATATAATGTTCGTCAAAAATCAAGGATTGTTTTAACAAATCCTTATCAATTACACCTTATTTTATCTTGGCATCATCAGTGGAAACGTTTTTACAGTAATTTAAAATTCATTGTTATTGATGAATCTCATTATTATAAAGGTATTTTTGGTTCAAATGTAGCATATCTTATTCGTAGATTAAAAAGAATCGCTAATTTCTATGGATCAAATCCACAGTTTATTTTATCTTCAGCAACTTTAGCAAATCCATTAGAATTAGCTAATAAATTAACTGGTGAACAGTTTAAATTAGTGGATAATGACACTTCTCCTAGTGGTGAGAAAGATTTTATTTTATATAATCCTTTTAGAAATTATAGGAGAAAAAAACATAATAATTCTGAAGCTCCTTCGGTACACATGGAAACAGAAAATATTTTCCTATATTTAATGTTAAAAGATATCCAAACACTTTGTTTTACTGTTTCACGTAAAATAACAGAATTAATAGCTATGTGGGCTAAAAAAGATATGGATAATATTAAAAGAAAATTAACTCATAGGATAGCAGCATATAGGGCAGGTTATCAAGCAGATGAGAGGCGTGAAATTGAAGATGGATTGAAATCACGTAAATATTTGGGAGTTACATGTACAAATGCTTTAGAATTAGGTATTAATATTGGTTCATTAGATGCAGTTATTATTTCAGGTTATCCTGGAACTATGATTTCCACATGGCAACAAAGTGGAAGAGCAGGTAGAAGTAATCAAAAGTCATTAGCTATTTTAATTGCTTTTGAAAATCAGCTTGATCAATATTTTATGAATAATCCTGATTTCTTTTTTGATAAACCTCATGAAAATGTAATAATTGATTTATCAAATCATATTTTACAGGAAGCTCATTTATTGTGTGCAACTAAAGAATTAATTTTAAAAGAAGGAGAAGCTAGCGAATATTTTGATATAAGTGAGGATATGTTAAATAAATTAGTTTCAAATGGTGATTTATTTAAAAATCCTCGTGGAGATTATATTTATCCATATGATGATAATCCAGCAATGTCACATTCTCTTGATCAATTATCTAATGATGAATTTAGAGTTATGAATAATGGTAAACTTTTAGAAATCATGGAACGTTCACAGGTATATAGGGAAGCACATGAAGGAGCTATTTTAATCAATAAAGGTGATACTTATCATGTAGATGGTGTTAATTTAGGTAGGCATTTTGTAAATGTATCTAGAAAAACTGTGGATTATCATACAATGGTTTTAAACAAGGTTAATATTAATATTGAGAAAAAATTAACTAAAACGCAATATGGTAATTTAAAAATTCATTTTGGTGAATTGACTGTTGAAGAAGATTATTATAGATATAAAAAAATGCATTTTTCTAAAGTTATTGGTCAATTTAATTTAGATTTACCTCCATTAAAATTCAGAACTAAAGGATTATGGTTTACTATACCTATTGAAGTTAAAAATAAACTCGAAAACTTATATAAAGATGAAGATGAAGTTTTTGAGGGTGGACTTCATGGTGCGGAGCATGCGTTAATTGGTTTATTCCCACTTCATGTAATGTGTGATAGATTTGATATTGGGGGATTATCTACAAATTATCATGAAGACACTCAAGAAGCCACTATTTTTATTTATGATGCCTATGAAGGTGGAATTGGAATAACTCAAAAAGCAGTTGATGTTTTTGTAAATTTATTAAAATCCACTAGAGATTTACTTAAAAATTGTGATTGTCAAGATGGATGTCCTTCATGTATTTATTCTCCAAAATGTGGAAATGATAATAAACCACTTCATAAAAAAGCAACAGAATATATTTTAAATTATATGTGTGATTTAGTATCACAAAAACAAGAGGAAATATCTATTGATTTAAAAGTTGATGAAGAAAATGAAGTTATGGATTATTCTAATAATATAAAAATTGAAACATTATACGAAGAAGCTTATGATTTATATTCTCAAGGAGATTATTTTAACTCAAAAGAATCTTTAAATGAGCTAGTGGATATTGATGATGAATATGCTGATGCATGGGCTTTATTTGGCAGAATATTATATGAACAAGGTGATAGGAATGGAGCTAAAATGTTTACAAAGCGCGCTTTAAAAATAGACTCTGCCAATGAGAATGCTAATGAATTATGGTTAGAATTAAAATAATTTATTTATTTGTTCGTTTAGTTTATTATAATTTTTCTGAATTAAATGAGAATGCAGTAGGAAACTTTAAATATTTTTAATATTAATATATTAATAATACGATAAGTTGTATTGGTTTTTTAATTGATTTATGGAGGGTATGTTATGGTTAGTCCAATAGTTGCAGCTATTATTTCTTTCTTTTTCCCAGGTATTGGTCAAGTAGTACAAGGTGAAACTAAAAAAGGTATCATAATGTTTATTGCAGCAATTATTATTTCAATTATTTTAACATATGCATTAGGTACTATTGGTAATATTATTTATTTAATATATGCTGTATATGCTGCATACGATGCTTATAATATGGGATAAATTAATTTTTATCCGTTTTATTTTTTTTATAAAAGTTATTTTTTTTGTGTCTGTAAAAGTTTATAAACTCATTTTTTTAAAATAATTTCTAATTTTCACGATTTAATTAAAAATATTTATTAATAATCCTAACCATAATTATACTATTAAGATTTTTTTCTAAATTATGGGAGAAATAAAATGCATGAATTATCAATGGCTCAAGGAATAATAAATGCAGTTATAGAGACTGCAGAAAATAATAATGCAACGGAAGTTACTGAGATTGGTATTGAAATTGGTAGACTAGCTATGATTAATCCAGAACAATTAAAGTTCATGTTAGGTGTTTTAGTTGAAAACACAATAGTGGAAGATGCTGTTATTAAAATTGAAGAAATACCTGTTGAAATTGAATGTCCTGATTGTGGATTTAAAGGGGAAGCAGATTTGGATGATAAAGATCATTATGCTCCTGTTGTAGAATGTCCAAAATGTGAAAATAAAAGGATATCTATTTTAAATGGTAAAGATTGTATTGTTAAAAATATTGTTATTGAGAAACCTGATGATTAAATAGGAGGAATTTATTATGCATAATGTAGCTGATGTGGAAGTACAAAAAAATATTATGGATGCAAATAAAAGATTAGCTGATAGAAATAAAAAAAATCTTGAAGATAAAAATATTTTTTGTGTAGACTTTGTTGGAGCTATTGGTTCTGGTAAAACTACTTTAATTGAAAATATTATTGAAAACTCTGATGATAAAATTGGTGTAATTGCTGGTGATGTAATTAGTAAATTTGATGCAGGTAGGATAGAAAAACATAATGCTCCTGTAGTTGGTTTAAACACTGGTAAAGAATGTCATTTAGATGCTCATTTAGTTGGTCATGGACTTGGAGATTTGCCTTTAGATGATTTGGATATTGTAATTATTGAAAATGTAGGTAATTTAATTTGTCCTGTTGATTTTGATTTAGGATCTCATATGAGAATTGTTGTTGTAAGTGTTACTGAAGGTGATGACACTGTAGAAAAACACCCATTAATTTTCCAAACATCTGATCTTGTTGTTATTAATAAAGTTGATTTGGCTGATGCTGTTGGTGCTGATGCTGACAAGATGGTTTCAGATGCAAAACAATTAAATCCTAATGTTCAAGTTATTAAAGCTAGTTTAAAACAAGGAGAAGGTTTATCAGAAATTATTTCAGCTATTAATGAAAAAAGAAATAGTTAAAGGTGTTTTCATTGAAAATATGGATTGATATTTCAAATGCTCCTCATGTGAGATTTTTTAAGGATGTTATTAAATATCTTGAGGCAGAGGGGGAAGATTTAATAATTACAGCCAGGCAGTTTGGAGATATTCATAAATTAATGGATATGTATGATATAGACTTTATTTCTGTTGGAAAACATGGTGTAAGTTTGTATGATAAGCTTAAAGAAAGTACATCTCGTGTTTATGAACTTGTGGATATTATTAATGATGAAAAGGTGGATGTTGCACTTAGCAAACATTCTATTGAACTTCCTAGAATAGCTTTTGGTTTAGGAATTCCAAGTTTATATGTTTTAGATAATGAACATGCATTAGCTGCAAATAAATTAACTCTTCCGTTATGTAATAGGATAATAACTCCGAATAAAATAGATATTTGGAAATTAATGCAATTTGGAGCAGATCCAAATAGTATCATTCCATATAATGGAACTTCTGAATTAATGCATTTTAAAAGCTTTGAATATAATGAGAATATTTTTGATGATTTAGGTCTTAGTTTAAAATATCCAAAAACTATTTTAATGAGGCCAGAACCATCTTTAGCTTCTTATTTGGATGCAGATTGTCATAAATCAGTTTTATCTCCTATTGTTGATGTGTTAAAGGAGTATGCTAATATATTAATATTGCCTAGATTTAAAGCACAAGCAGAAATCTTTGAAGGTATTGATAATGTTACTATTTTAGAGCCTCCTGTTGATACTTCAAGTTTGATGAAAAAAGCTGATTTGGTAATAGGAGCTGGTGGAACTATGAATCGGGAAGCAGCTATATTACAAACTCCTGTTATTTCATGTTATCCGGGTAAAACATTGGCTGTAGATCAATATTATATTGATCAAGGTTTAATGTTTAGGTCTAACAATATTGATGAAGTTATTCAAAAAGCTTTAGCGTTTATTGTTAATCCTCATGAGAAAATAGATTTCAAAACTGATGATTTGTTTCAGATTATATTGGATAATCTCTATGATTTAGGTAATGGGGGTAAATAGTTTTATATTTAAATAACTAAATATTAGCTCGTGAAATAATACAAACTTTTCAGTATGTGAAGGTTATTGTTTTTAAGGTATAAAAAAATAGTGATTATAAATTAGCTAATATTTCTTTACCAATATCAGTTAACCTGTATAATCTTCCTTTTCTAGCTTCTTCATTTATACATTCCACAATATCTTTATTCTTAAGTTCACTTAAAACCTTAGAGATGTGATTTGTTCTAATTCCACTGTCTTTTGCGATGTTTGTTGGTATTTTAACATCGTCTCCTATTGCTTTAATCGTATTTGTACGGTAAGTTGATGATAAGACATATTGTCTTAGGATTAATAATTCATTAGATAACATTTTAATTAAACCTCCTTTTTAACTCCATTAAAATGTTTGTGCGTCTTGGAAGTTTATTTTTGCTTTCTTTAATGAATTCTGCTTCTTTAGAAGCACCATGAGCTTCTAATATTCTCATATATTCATTAAATACTTTTTCTTCTGCAGAAAATAATTTATTATTTTCTACTTGTATCTCCTCATATAATGAGTCAATATCTTCTTCAAGTTCTTGAAGAAGTAATATATTGTTGCCTTCATTATATGCTGCTTGATATTCCTCTTCTTTAAGGTCAATAAGTGAGTGTAATTGACCTATTATTATTTTACTACTTTTTTCTGTTTTTTTAAGGTTTTCTATTTCATCTATTATCATCATTTTTTTCACCTTTCTGTGTGTTATATAATAATATTGTTTAAGCAGTATATAAATATTTTCATAATATTTTAAACTCAAGATTAAACCGAACAGCACATAGTTTAACATATATGAAAAGAAGTAGTATATACGAATGTAGGTTTTTGTATATACTTTTAGCTAATTTGTAAGTTTATAACAAGTGTTATAATTAGAAATATAAAAAAAAGTTTATAAGACTTCTACGATTTTGTAGAAGTCATAGCCGTAACATCCACCATTACGGCTTTTGTTCTCATCGTATTCACTGTAATCACTGTCTACAAGGACACCAACTACAGTGATGGTGGTATTTGTTTCTTCAAAACCATGGGTGACCCCGTTATAATCAAAGGCACTTGTGGTGGTTGAGACAATATCTCCCACTGCAGGTTTTTTGTTAACTTCGTTGTAATTTACTTCAACGACTTTACTCTTCATTTTTTATTTCTCCTCTATGTTATGTTATATTATAATATGTTATAATAATATATAAACTTTTCTATTAATTATGTCCTAATTAATATATCCTTTTCATAGTGAAGCCATCAAATTGATGGACATCACCTACACGTAAACCTGCTCCATAATCGAGCAGATTTAAATCAGCCTCTGAAACCTCCGTAATAGCTTCTACGAAAGTTTCATACTCATTTTGTATACCTTCATCGACAAAATGTTGTGAAGGTATATTTATTTCACTTTTATCTCCTAATTCATTTAGGAAATACCAGCGGTCTGTTTCAAAGTCAGCTTCACAACTGATTTTGAATAACCCATTTGTGAGCTCAAAACCACATTCAGAGCTCACATTTACAGCTTCAAGCAACCTAACAATTACTTCATTGTAGGTTTCTGAAGCTGTGAGCTTGAGATTATCAAGCTCACTTTTAGTCTCACGTGTGACCATAATACTAGTTTTCCCTGTCATTTTTATCCCTCCACATATTCTTTTACCCTGTGAATGTCTTCTTCTCTGATGATATTCATAAGGTATTCTCCTTGATTTTTAACATCAAGGTACTCTTTGATTTCTACTGCGATATCCCTTAGTGGGGAGTATTGTAACTCCCTTATAAGGGCTTTCAACTCTTCTTTTGTGTAGTAGTGTGTCCTACTTATTTTCATATTATATTCCTCCTTCCCAAAATTTTTCATTAAGCTCATAATATTCTTTAATGAGCTTTTCTACTTTTTTATCATAAGGGATTGCAATTCCTGTCTTGAAATCCCCCATATCCATGCATTTAATAATTTCTGAGTTATTAATAGTATATGTTACGACATTACCTTTCCCAAATGTGGGATTGAAGTAATGTTTGTGTGCTTCTGCATCAGATAACCTCCTTACATTAGCACAGTTAGCAAATTGATTATTAATTTGCTCATTAATATTCTCCATTTCCCTACTTATCTTTTCTCTGTTAACTCTTTTTTCAGCTAATTCTTTTTCATTTTGCTCTTTTTCAAGAGCAACCCTTTCAGATATAGCGTTCATTGCGTTTTCAGGTTTAATTAAACCTGATTCCACTAATATGTCTTCAACTGCTTTAGGATTTGTGGTGAGCCAACCAGTAGGTTCACCAGACTCCCATTCAAGCTCTTGTTCATCACTCCAACCACAATTATAGTATTTGAAGTGTTCTTTGACTTTTAACCAGTCTTCATGCTCGATATTTGCAGATAACTGGTAATATTTCATGCCACATTCCCAGTCACTCCCAGCTTCAACCATATGGAGGTTTTTAAGCCTTTCTCTGTTTTTTCTTTCAGCTTCAGCTTGTTTTACCTCCATTTTTTCAGCAGGGGTTTGAATTATTACTAATTCTTTACCACATTCAGGACATTTTAATGTCCTGTTTGCTTCATCAAATACAAAAGCATTACAATCTGATGCTTTTGTATGTTTTCCACCACATGAACAGAGTAATTTCTCTGTTCTGTTGTGATTTAATACTATATTCATCTGTTTCCCTGTTTTCGGGTTTTTTATTAATATTCTTTCCATTTTTATTCTCCTCTTTTTGTTATGTTATATTATAGTATGTTATAATACTATATAAAATTTTCTATTAATTTGAAAAAACGATAAAATATAAATACATCAACACTACAAAAAAATAAAACAAGCAACATACATATGTTGCTTATGAAAAAAAATTCTAAAAAAAATAAAAAAATAATTAACATAAATCTTACAATAATTATTTGACATTTTTTTTACTTGAATTTTTTTCATCCGTTTTTCAAACACAGGTTGGATAAGACATATTTTCCTTCTTATCCTCCTTTTTTTATAGGAAATGGAAGTAATTTAAATAAACTTCTTTGTATTCATCAATGAATCTTATTAATGCTCCGATTTCATCTTTGTATATTATTGTTGCTTGTTCACCGTTATTCCATGTTTTGCCTGTTTCTGCTTTTTTTAATTCATTCCAGGAAACAGGTTTATAATTATCTTTATTGTTTAATGTGAATGCTGGTTGTTCATGTGTTATTGTTTCTGGAGTTACAGTTCCTTTTGGTAGTAAATGTTTTACTGTTTCATTTACTGATTTGTAACCGTTTAGTGCTTGTATTTCTTTTATTTTATTTATAAGATTTACTTCAAGTTTTATTGTGCTTCTTTCCATTATTTCATCTCCTCTTAAAATTAAATAAGATAATTAGGATTAAAAAATAATCCCAATTATGTTTAAAATTATTGCAACTATAAACAATATAATTACAATGTCTTGTTTTTTTCCTCTGTTAAGGTAAATAAATATTGCTAATATTATTAATAATATTATGTTTATTATTGTTAGTATCATTCTTTTTTCTCCCATATTTTTTTTTAAAAAAATTTAAATAATAAAAAATATAAAAATTTTGAATAGGAGGGGTTATCCTCCTATTTTTTGTAGATTTTATATGCGATTAATACTCCAACAAATTGAAGTATTAATCCTAAAATGCTTATTATTTCAATCTTTTTCACCTCCTTGTACTTCTATTATTATATTAGTTACTATACTATATAAATGTTTCTATTTTTTACCACCATTTATTTAAAAAATATAGGTTTATCAACTAAAAGTTGATAAACTCCCACTATTCCACAATCACTCTATTACAACAAAATAATCATTTATTCAAAAAATAAACGATAAATTAAACGAATCCACTAAAAGTAGAATCGTCCAAAATTATTGCACATAGTCTTCATATATGCATTCTGATTCATTAGGTAAATCATATTCATGTCTAAGATTATTTATTGCAACCTGTAAACTGATTATATTTTCTGTTGCATTATACTCATGATACAACCTATTACATTCAAATTGTAGGTTATCTAAACATTCCATTAACATTTTCTTATCCATAATTAATTCCTCCTTAATATACAGATACTTTTTTGACTTATACCATTCCAGTAACTTCTTTGTGTGTTTCTACTTCTTGTTTCTTGATATCCACAATATGCAGGGTAATTACAACGATTACCAAGACTATTCAAGACATTAAGGTTGTCTCCGATACGGTTTGCAAGACTGTAATGCCCATATTTGTTACGGTATAATTCATGCCAAAATATGGTAGTGTCTTTACCGTTAAGGAGTTTATCTAAACCGTCCCAGCCAATGTCGCTGAAGTTTTTCCATTCCATCGTGATTTTAGTACCATATTTCCTGTTTAACCATGATAAGCCTGTGGCTAAGCCTTGATGACTTGTACCTGCTGTGGTTGTTCCACACGCACTCATAAGTGTTTTTTCACTTACATTTATTCCTGTGAGGTTATAGTAGGATTGCATAAGTGCATGTGGTCCACAATCATATGGTGTGCATTGTCCGAGGTTTCCACAACCTTGCCTAAGTAAGAAACCATGTTTACTTGCATTTGTAGTGTTTTGTGTGGGATTATCACTTGTAAGGTAGACTATTGCAGGGCTTACACCATATTTAACCTCATATGCTGAGACTCTACGGCACATATCAACATATGTATCTTTCATGTACTTTTTACCATTCTTATCAATAACATAATGTGGTAGGAAGCTCAAATCATTATTATCATGTATTGCACATTCCACGAATTCGGTGATTAAGCCATCAGACTCATAATTTGTTCCTCTTTCTTTAATTACTTTGATTATTGTACCGTAATCTGCACTACGAGCCATATAACCATAGCTTGGTCTTGTATTGAATTTCTTATTATTGTTTACTATCCAGTAACCTATACGGTTACATATATTACTATAATTTGTGTAAGGGGTGTATTCTCTTGACATCCTAATATCCTCCGTTTTATCTTACGTATAAAAGCTTTTGTTCTGATGCAGGGTTCATGTTATCATCACCTTTACAAAAACAGCTAATAATATAAGGTGCATCAGATTTAGCTAAATTAATAGTTCTCTTATCAGTTTTACCATTCTGGTCAGTAGTTTGTTGATATCCTACACCATTTATAACGAGGATTACGGTCCGGTTTGCAAGTGAAAATGAAGGATCATCACAATACAATTTCGCATATACTCCATTTTTTGACCCTTCCACAATTTCTATTTTTGAACCGTTTTCTCCAGCATTATCACTCCATCTACCCATTTTAATGCGTAAACTGTTTTTATAGTATGCTTTGTTAGTGTTATTAATTTTTTGTTGTAGTTCGTAGCCTTGATTAGCTGATAGGGCGTAACCATCAAGGTATTTTGTTTGTGAGCAATTGTTTATGATTTGTACGTGTCCTTTTCGTGTTGTTGATGCTGATTCAAGTGTGTGTGATTTTGGTGCATAGTCTGAATGTTTATGTTCGTATAATGCAACATCTGAACCGTCTAATTCTTTTTTAGAAGTATCTGAACGATTACATAATAGTTTATTTGCTTTAAGTGTTACCGATACGGTTTCACCATCAATTGTTAAGGATTTTGCTGTTGCTTCAGAAAATGCTTTTAATATACTGTATGAAACATATATTTTATCAATATCCTTTAATTTCTTGTTAAGCTCATTTAATTGATTTTCACTTGAAATAGTGATTGCTCCTATCTGATTTCCAGTAGGGTCTTTCACAATTACGTCAACACCAGCTATTTCTTCAGTGGTTTGTGCTATTACTTTTGTTTCAAAATCTACCATAATATCCATGCTCCTTATGATTTGTATTCTATCCAATTTGGTTGTATTTCAACATTACTGTTACATTTTTTCCTTTCAAAGTAATACGCAATACTCATCGTATTATCCTCAAGGTCAGGAGTGTATACTATTTCAATCACATCTTTTTCATTTAATTTTGAGGTTAATCCTCCTTCATCATCAGAAATGAAAATAAGCTTTTTACGGTCATAATCGACTGTAAAATCAATATCTTCAATTAGTTCCTTGTCTGATTCATCATCTGTATCTTCATCAGAATTAACAACAACTACGACCTGTTTGACGGGGTCAAGAGGATACATATCCAAGTTAATTTCTTTTGCTTCTAATAACTCTGAATCAATTGTATATTGTTCTACATGATAATCAATATAAAAAGGCATGATATTTTCAGCATTTCCTATTTCTCCATTCATATTTTGAACGAAAACTGGATTGTAGGTGATTTTTAAATCTCCTGCAGGTATTTTTATGTCATTATAGAAATGTAATTTGTCATCTTGATAGTCTATTTCGTAATCATACCATTCTCCATACCGTATTTGTTTTGAGTTTGTTTTTTGAAGTGTGACGTCAGTTATAGGTGAAGCAGGACTTCCTGTTAACTGAATATCTGTGAATAATGCTGGTACATATTTGTTTGTTGTTGGATTTGTGAAACCTGTTACGTATATTCCGTTTTCAGCTAATGCTTTAATTATAGAAGGTTGTGTTTTAAGATAATTGTAAACATCTTCATTTGATTTCTTTAACACTTTTTTCCAGTTTATTAAGTCCCCTAGATAGGTGTAGTCACTTAATCCTGCAGGTTCTATAATGTGATATGTTTCAGATACTTCTTTGTTTTGTATTATTTCAACACCACAGGAACTGGTATCTCCTAAAAGCTTGTATTGTGCGTTAATACGGCTCCATACATTTGCAGATAGCATTCCTTCTAATTTAGGAGCATAAGGGACTGTACGAACATATCCTTTAGTTCCACACTTTGTTTTTAAGGTAATACTCATACTGCTTATATTAGGTGCATCTGTACCTGTATTTGTTTTTAGAACTGCTTTAATAAATGTAACGTGTTTTAATTCTGCTTCAGTCCCATCAGCATTTTTTGTGAAATCAATCGTATTATTAGCAGGGAATAAACGCCAGTTTTTGCCATCATTTGAAGCATAATATTTCACACTATATTTATTATTTGCAGTACTTGAAGCACCATTATCAACCGCATTTAAGATTACTTTTTCGACTTTATTACTCCAAATCGGTTTAAGATACAATTCATAGGTTTTACTAGTATCATATTCTTTTTTGACTTGTTGTATGTGACATTGGAATGCGAAGTCTTCAGGTGCTTGGTTTCCTTGATGGTACGGTACTTGGTCTTCTCCTTTTCCATATACTATCCATGAATAACCATTATTTTCACTATAGAATGCTTTTCCACCACGATAAGTGTCTTCACGACCGCAGGAAGCACTCCAACCACCAATCGCGTAAGTATTACTGATATGGCTAAGAGGTGATAGTAAAACAATAGCGTAGGTTTTTTCTTCTTCAAGTAAAGGAGGATTTGTGAACGTAACAGTAGCAACACCTGGAGTAGATGCTTGGAAATTAACCTCCTCGTATGCAAGATGGGATTGGTCTGAGTCAACAGGATATTTTATGTTTTCCTCATAATTAGGTGTGGTTCTTCTTATTTGAACTACCAAGGGAGAACCTGTATTTCCCATCCATGAATTCCCACTAGTAGGTTTTAAATTTAACGTAACTCCTTTTAAAAGTCCTCCTTTACCTTTAGGTATGGTGAATGTTTGTGCACGAGCAATACTAGGTATTTCCCCATTTAACTGATTTGTTAACCAGTTTGGACGTGTTTCATAATGATTGGTACGATTAAAACCAATATACCAAAATTCATTACATGTGAAATCGTCAGAAGCTATTTTAGGCATGAATTTTGCGTCATCATAATACAATATTTTTCCGTTAGAATCCTTTTGATAAGTTGTCCAAGGGCTGTAATCTCTTACACTGTCTTTATCGATTGTTCCTACTTCTTTACGAGGGATTGTACATATTTTACGGACTGTATCAGAGTTATCATCTGAAAACATTGCGTAAGACTCAATAACAGCTGTTGACTTCTTTGAATCAATATAATCAACAAGAGGCACAACCTTATCGACTAAACCGGTGTTATTATCGATTGTGATTTGTTTTTCATCAAAATTAATGTATACTGTTTTTTCAATAGAGTCATCGCAAGTTATATAATTTCCTTTTTGCTCATAACCCCATGATTTTGAAGCATCAACAGGAATAGGGTTAAATCGTTTACGTGTCGCTGGAGGACTCATGTAAAATAGTTCTTTCACACGACCATATAAATATGCGTCATTTCTACAGAATTGACGTAACATGTCTGCAGTCACGTATTTCTGTTCTCCAAAACTGTTTTCACCAAGATTACGGTATTTGCGAGGACATTTTTCACCATTACTCATAATAAACTTCACTCCATTATTTTGTCTTTATAATAATTTTATTTATAATAGGGCCGTCAGCGTTTCCTGGACGGATATATAGATATTTTTTAGCAGGGTCATAATAATACGTGTTATCAGTAGTTAAATCATTTATGTTCTGTTTTTTGACATAACCGGATTCGTTATCTTGTTCGGTTACACCTATTACTTCATTAGGTTCATAAATGTAATATAATCCTTTATGTATTGTACTCTGCTTCCAATCATTACGTATTGCTCCTGTTTCTAATACAAACTGATAATCTACTGTTATATTACTGATACCATTAGGGATTGTTAATTCATTGTAAGTATCGTGACTTATTAGTATGTCTCCGTTACTTACTCCAATTTCTGTTGTTTTGTTTATTTCGTTAGCTTCAAACTCAGCAGATAATATTAAGGTTTTGTTTTTCAAATCAACACGATTATTACATTTTTTACGTATTATTTCCTTTCCGAGTTCTTGGTCTTTTCTTTGTGGTTTATTCATTCCTTGTCCAAGGCAGATGTAGGATATAGGTTTGAATTCACCGTTTACCCATCTGTTTAGGAAGAATGATTCACCTAGCATAGTTATTATGTTTTCACCACGTATCCTTATTGTTTTGTTGATGAACATGTTTTGTACTTGTATGTTGAATGTGTATTTTCCTTTTATGTTCATTTGAAAGCCACCTCTACCGTTTCACCATCATCTTGTTGATATTCTAGTTTTGTGTGCACTAGCAGGTAGTTATCGTTGAATTCTTCATTGTCTACGTTTAAATTTACGTGTAATTTTTTAGTTAGGGGATTTACTTGATTTAATTGTTTTAATAATTCCTCTAAAGGATAAGTATCTATATTGCTTGGTATGTCTTCATATTTAAAGGTTATATCGTAATTGTTAGGTGTGTAATTTGTTTCTGAACGCATATACTTACAAGATTTCATAATTTAATCCTCCGTGTAAGGTTTGACTTTGAAGGTATCTATTTCCCAAGTCGGTTTATCTATACCCCATAGATTATAATAGAAACTCATAGGATTTGCTCCCCATTGAGCGAATTCTTCAATAAGAGGACCTTCATTATTAACAAATACCCTTAAAACTCCATCGTAATAGGTTATTTGCATGTGATATTGTCCTTCAGCACCTATATTTGTACGATGTTGAGTGTCCTTAAAGTTAAAGGAGTCTATTGTGGAATCAGTATACTCTCTTTTAACACAAATATATTCACCTGTACTTGCAATTAAGCCTAATCTACCACCATTCTGACCTGTTACAATATAGTCAAATTCACAAATCCAACCTGCACTGGTGAAAGATGTTACACTTCGTAAAGGTTTGTCACCCCCCTGTATTGTTACTTTTGTATCAGAATCCCACAAACGCTCAGGTAAATTGCCTGAGCTTGGTTCTTCAAATTCAGTATCAGGAGTTAATAAGAATAAACAATCCTCTATATTTAAAGTATTAGAGGTTATTGTTTCACCATCAACATCTGCTTTTGCATAAACGCTAATATCTCCTTTCCCTCTACATATGTAATATAGGTAAGCAATACCTTTATCATCGGTTATGCCTGCAGCTCCAAGAAGTCCTCCCTCAGAATATAATCGAATATATACATCTCCCCCTAAGTCTGAAACTGCTTTGAATATGATGGTTTCACCCTCTTGTTGAATTAATTTATCTGTAGAAAGAGTTATTGAATGAGGAGTAACCTCTTTAATAAGAATAGTATCAGAAACACTAACAGCATTATATTTACTATTTTCCTCAAAAGTTACTGTGATTGTTGTAGATCCTGTTTTGTTATATGTTTTTGTAAATGTGAATTCTCCGTTACTATCGGTTTTTGCATATAATTCTACTTCTACAGAACTAACACGACGTATAAGTTGAGCATTAGCTACAGGTTTGTCGTCTGCTTTTAAACTACCTGTGTAGGTTACTGTTTCACCTATTTTAGCAGTAGTTTTATTTTTAGTTAAAGTTAATACAGGTGTTGCTTTAGATACGATTGTTTCTCCAGTTTTTTCGGAATTACAGTAATTATCATCTTCAGGACAGGTAACTACAAATGGGTATGTTCCTATATTTTGTTCACCTAATTCAAATTTAAATTCACCTTTTTCATCAGTGTTTGTTTCAAAAGAAGTCATGTTATCTATAGATAAAACTATTTTTTTATTCGCTACAATAGTATTAGTTGTAGTTGTTAATTTTCCTGTAACAATAAATGGTGTGATTGTGTTTAATGTTGTAGGATAATCAATTGTTAATTCTGTTTCCTGTTTACAATTTATCCGTTTAGTTACATCAATCGTATCATAAATTTTACTATTCATGTTGTAGATAGTATTATTTTTGTAGATTAATCTGCAACATTTACGTTTTAATGTGATATTTACTAAACATAATGTTGTTTGAGGTGCGATTTTAATAAATGTACGATTATTATTAGCTAAAACAGCACCATCACCACAGTTAATTACTGTGATATTGTTTTGAGACATTAAAGGTTCGTTTAAATCATATTCTCCATCCATAAGAACTATGAGGTTTTCCTCTCCTTCAACACTATTAAATGCCTTATAAATTGTTTTAAACGGAGTGTTTTTAGTTTTACCGTCATTATTATCATCACCATCAGAGGATACGTAATAATCTGCAGTATTACAACCTCTAATAGTGATATTTATAGGATTTGAAATAATACTCTCTTCATCAACGTATAATTTATTATCATGTACATTAATTTCATCTAAAGCTTCTATTTTCAATGCTTCCACGGTTTTAACAGTACTATGATATAACTTAAATAAAAATTCAATGTCTGTATAATCTTTAAGCAAGGAACTATTAATAATCCAAGTTTTGTCAGTTATTAATGTTTCCCCATAAAAATCATTATTCAAAAACGGTGCAATAACAAAATTATCAGTTATATCCTGTCCAAAACCGTTAATAATCTTAAACGTAAATATAAGGTTTTGTCCCAAAACCGGTACAGTATTATTAACTGAAGCTATAAGGAAAATATCTAAATTAGTTTTAGTTGCACACATTAAGTCTTCATGTTCCCAAGGCATTAATTCAAATGAGGGATTACGTGCAGGTTCTCCTGTAAATGTATCAATAATAATATTATCGTCATTATCTACTTGAAAATGTTTTTTTGCTTCAATCATTTTACATAATTGTTTTTCACGATTATGTATAGTTGCATTAACACTAAACAACCTCCAAATTTCCAAGCAAGGTAACGGTGTTTTATGTAAACCTACACTGTAACCTATTAATCTGTTCATATAATGATAATCATCTTCAGTTAACTTATTGTTAAAAGGAGGGTCGGTTAAAGGATATTCTAAGATTTTAAAATCAGCATAATTGTATGTTCGTCTAGGTACTCCTAAAAACTCACCGATTTTATCTAAACTTCTGTCATGATCATATTGATTATTTTTAATTTCATCGTTTTCAGGAAATCCTTTTTCAAGTGTATATTCATCATAGGTAGTTACATATATACTCCAGGTATCAGTAGGTATGATTATATCTTCTGCAATAGGGATATCTGTTATTTTGTGATTAAATAGTGTTTCATTTTCTGTTTCTTCAAAATCATGTGTCTCATATAGGGTATTATTTTTGTATATTTGTATTTGCTTCAAATATTTTAGGTTAACCTTAAAACACATTGTATATTTTAAGGTATTGTCCTGTTCTTTCCAAATCAAAACTGGCTTATTTAGGTGTTGTGATATATATGTTTTAAACAAATCATTATAGGTTTCTTTGAACCATTCATTAAATACATTTTCACTACGATAAAAATTACTTTCTTTGTCTCTACTTAAAAAATAAGGAAATCTTTGTAGTAATTGTTTCAAACTATGCAACATTTTTAAATCACGTCCACAATAATATTATTACTTACACCAATTTCCTCATCACTAATTTCAACATAAGCAGAAGGGGTCTTAATATTAATATCCTTTAATTCAGACACCTCATTATCCACAAAAACAGCTAATTTATGCGGTATAAAATCCTCACCAATCACAAGCCCTTTATAATAACTACCATTAGCTTTATAACCTCCATTGATAAAAATAGAGATAGCATTACGGATTTTAGTTTTAATCTCATCTTTTTCTATACGAGAATAAGGATTAATTTGATCAATATCAACATTCACTACTGCGTAAATAGGTATTTCTTTTTTATCAGCGTTCATTACTTGTATATCATCATCATATAATGCAATGTTTTCTTGTATGTTGTTGTAAATTTCTTGTTTTATATTTGATGTACTTTCATCATTTGCATCAATCACTATTTTTATAGTACCTGTACCGTCCCAACAGGGTATGAGGTGATAACTGTCTAAACCATCACAGTTACGGAAATAATTTTTATATGCCCAGTTATTCCCTTTTTGTAGTATTTTAGACCAGTTTTTCAAATAATCCCTATATTCTTCATCTGTTTGTATATCCTCTCCTCCTGTACTTGCAAGAGGATTATTACATTTTTTAAGCCCATAATCATTGTTTTCAAAGAGTGTTAAAGTATTTTCACTTATTTTTGTAGAAGGACCTTTATTTACACTATACGCTGAGGCAGTAACAGAAGTTTTTCCACGAGGAATATATATTGTTTTACTATTCTTGTATAATACTCCTTGTTTCGTGGATAATGTTAATGCTCCAGGAGGTATTGTTATATCTTCGTCCTGTTCTCTGCTTAAAGTTAATACAACATCAACATAGGACCTTGTTTGTCCTGCACGAGGTATACCTAACCATTCCCCAATATGGTCTAAATCAATCCCTGTAGCTTTACTAATATAAGTAGAGTCGTAAACTAACTGCATTTCCTCATAAACTTCATCTAACCACTCTGCATGAACACTAAGTATCATAACATAGAAGTTTTCAATATCTTCACGATTATTAATATATTTTAAGAAGTCGTTTGATCTACTGATTAATTTTTGTTTATATGCATTTTGCAAACCTGTTTTAAATATTTCCTCGTATTCTTTCTTGTTAAAGTTCATATAATTACACTTCCTGTTATTACATCATCAGTTATGCTTGTTACGTTAAATAGGATTTCATAAGCAAAGAATTTACCCTCAGGATTATCCATAATGGTTATTTCATTTATTTTTTTTATTCTACGTATTTTTTTTAAAGTCTGTTCACAATACAGTTCAAGTTTATATCTAACCATACTAGACTTGTTTGCTTTAATTAATTCATGTATACGACAACCAAAATCAGAATATAATGGATTGTGGTATAATTCTTCAAAACGAGTCATTATTGCTATACAAATACCATTTTTTAAGCTTTCATAACCTGTTAGGTTAACTAAATCAGTATCAGTTTCTTTTTCTTCAAAAACCATATCCCATTGATTATATTCGTTAGGTGCTAATTTAATGTCTTCGTTTAAGGTTTTAAGGAATTGATAATCCTCAGAATTATCATTATTTAGGGGTAATGTCATGTTTTTTCCTCTTTTAATTCTTTTTTCAAATCATCTAATAATTTATCCACTTCCGTTTTAGTGTAATATTCCTTGTTTAATGTTTGTTTAGAGGCTAATTCATCAATAGGTTTAGTATAATTAGAATTATAACCTACATATTGATTTATATTATTTGAAATCACATTAAAACCATTAAAACCAAATTGTACGAGGAATTCATCAACAGCACCAATATAGGACAATTTTATATTCCCCTGAGTAGGTGCAGGAACAGGGTCAGGTGTGTTTTTTGAACTGTAATAACCTATTACAAAGTAATCTGCATGTTTTTCATTATCTGATGTGGGTAATACTACACATTCAATTTCACCTCGAGGGATAACGTATCCTGCTCCTATTGTTTCATCATAATCGTAACTTCCTTCAGGAGTGTATTTTGTTATGAATTCTGCACAAAGTAATTGAAGCACACGACATAATACAGTACCTCCACCATCATTTAATGTGACTTCTACTTTATTCAAATCCATATAGTACTTTTTAACTATTCCTGTTTTAAGTTTAGCTTCATTAACTGCTTCTTTAATCTGTTTTTCAGTTTCACCATTAAATATAAGGTTATTAACCTTACTGAAACTATTTAAAACACGAGCATCAGTTACAGTAATATCATTAGAATTCATTCAGTTGTCTCCACGTCTTCTGTTGACTCTTCTGTTTCATCAGTCGTTTCCTCATCAGTTGTTTCTTCTTTAGGTTCACTAAGGCTTGGAGGATAATCAACTAACGTTAAACTGGTACTCCACACGTCATTATCAGAACTGCTATGATTTACTTTACTAATGTACATGAAATCATCAATATCATAGGTAGGAATATACACCTTAACCCACAATCCCTGTTTCCATATAGGACCACCTATCACTTTACATTCAAGACTATGACCGTCATCACGTAAGATTTTATGCCAATAATTGTTAGCAAACGCTAATGCTTCCTCATATGTTTCAACAGGAACTTCCTCAGTTTTTGTTGTAGTTTCTGTTTCAGTAGTATCTCCTGTAGTATCAGTTGAAGTAGTATCATCTGTGGTATCAGTTGTATCTGTATCAGTACTTGTCGTATCTGTTGAATTTACTTCTTTAGTTTCTGTGACTGTAACTTTTTTAACTGCTTCAACTTCTTCTGATTTTTCACCAAAACGTGTGATTAATTTATCATTTGTGAAAATAATAGGTTCACCATTAGGCCAAGTAACCGTTAATTTGTTTGTAGTGTCTGGAAAATAGTCATGTACGGATATACCTTCACTTAATAGGTTTAATCTTTCACTTAGCTTTAAACTGTCTTCTTCTGTGGGTTCAGGTATTTTATGTACATAACAGGTATCTCCTTCTACCCTGCATTCCACATCACCGTCCCAGTATGATAATAATTCTTTTAATGCTTCTTTTATTGTTGATGCTGATGAACTTTTATCATCGTCATCACCACCACCGTTTAAAATCATTTTTGCAACAGCCTCAGGACTGTTACCGTATGCCATTTTGATGTATTGGCTGTTTTCACTGAAGTATTGTGCTGCAGTTTTACCCACAAAACCAGTAGTACTTGTACTGAAATTATCATCATGAGCACGTACCATCGGTTTATTTTTCAAATCTTCCGGTGTAATCCAGGAATGAGCTGTCCAACTACAAAAACCAAACCAAACAAGGTCATAATGATAATAACCCCTGGATAACCCTTGTACGAAGTCTTGGTATGTTCCTCCATCGTTTCCTCCTACAAGGAATACTCCAGTTTTACCATTACTGTTACTGCTTAAACCGCAGGATTGTACGTTTCCAGGTCCTACGGATAGTTTTTCACAGGTGTTTCCTGCTTCTTCAAGTACTTGCGCGACTTTGTCGATATATGATTGTTCTTTTTTGTCAATGTTATCACAACCAATAACATAAGTAGTCATGTTTCCCCCTCATTTTTTTTGGATAAATTTTAAGTATATATTAATAACAGATAATATTATTATGAATAATAAAGAATTAATTTTAATAATATGTACTATACTATGTGCAGGTTGCATTATCGCAGGTGCAATCCTACTAAGTAACAATACACCTATAGAACATGATAATAACATAAGTAACGTGACAAATAATACTACAAACTTAACAGTTAATAGTACGAATATAACTAACCATACAGAAGAAAATAATGATAATTATAAACCTATAACTACACAGAAAGCACAATCTTCATCAGAATATCCAAAGCACGTTGTTCAAGCAGATGGAAACGAATATGATGATGCAGGTCCCGGTTATTCAGAAGGAGAAAGATATAGAGGAAACCCTACAGATGCCCCTATAACACATACAGGACCTTTACAAGGAAATGGATAAACATTTTTATCCGTTTCCTCCGTAAGCTTTTTCACCTTCTGTTCCAGTCATATCTTTCCAAACCTTACCAAATGCTCTTGTTTTATCAGTATAATCTAAATATACTTTTTCTCCTTTACAATAAGCAACACACCAACAATGACTGCTATTATATACATAGTTACATTTTATTCCTTGTGCACGGACTAAATGTACAGTTAAACAAGCTGTATCACAACAATTAATACTTAAATCCTTTAAGATTTTACTAGGATCCCAATTATTCGTAGGAGAATTACTATAACCCTCATAGGTTATGTGTTTTTGTTCCCACGCATAAATCGCTTTTAATTTAGCCATACAACCTTTTTTACCTTTACAAATACGTTTAGATAACTCTTTAACATCTGTAGGAATATCACCATTATAAATACCTCCATCATCATCATTACCTTCAGATGAAATGTTTGTGTAATCAATAACTTGATCATCTAAACCTTCAGGATTTACCTCAGCTTTCAAACCTGCAGTTTTAATTACCTCCTCAATAATTTTGGATCTTAACATTTGTGTGAAATTGAATTTGTATTTCACATCAAGTAATTTTGTCATTCCTGCAAGTGTTAATTTAGTCATATCATCACTAAATGTTTCTTCCGTGATGAATGCAAGGTGTACTTCGGATAGTTCTTTTAAATCCTTTTTTTCATTGTATGCTTCCCAATCCATACGTAATAAGGTTCTTACACCTAGGTAAACCCTATTTAAATCAGTATAGGTGTAAGGTAATGTGATTGTACTTGAACTGCTTATGTCCTCATAATCCATGCTGTATTCCATACTGTTTAGTTGATTACAGTAGGCAATTTCAAGTATTTCTCCTTGATGTAAGGTGAATCCTTCCTTATCTTCTTCCTCCTCCTCTGTGGTTTCATCTGTGTTTTCTTCTGTGGTTTCATCCGTGGTTTCATCAGTATTAGGGGTGTATGGTTCGAAATTTTCCTCATCAGTCTTGTAGACCTCCCATAAATGACGTTCAATACTGTATTGCTGAGGTACAACATCTTTTTTTGTTTCTTCAACCATTATTTTATCTCCTCTTTAGGTGTGCCGTCAGCATTTTTACCATGTTCCAAATTAGCTTCTTCTTGTGTTTTTAAAACCTCAACATCTAATTTACCTACTTCATCATTAGGTATATTTGATTTTTGTTCAGGTATTTCTTTAACAGACACTTCTAAATCAAGCATATTAGGAGTAGAACTAGAATGAGTTGTTTTAATGATTACTTGTGCTTTAAATAATCCTCCCATGTCTGGACAGATTACTTCGGCAGGACTGTTCATTATATCTATGAAAACAGAATCATGTACATCTGGACGTTCAACAGGTATTTCTACACTTGTGTTAAAAGTATATTCGCGAGGAATATAGTCTGCACGAGCTACAAATTCCGTACCCATTTTTATTTTTTTACGACTTAATTCCCTGCGATTATATGCTTCATTAGCTTTTATTTCTTTAGCAAAAAAAGGAAATCCATTTATTTCAACGTTTGCATCAACAGCAATAACATTATACATATCCATAATCATACACCACGAATATTAGGATTATTAATAGGTTCAAGTCCTTCTAATGCGAGTAATAGCATTTGTTTAGCTTCACGACTGGTTTTATTACGTGCATCAATAGGAATAGCTCCTTCATTAAAATTCATTATAACAATTTTACTATTACCTCCACCCATGGTTGGTGTAGTGTTTACCATCGTGTTTAATCCTGTAACCATGTTAGGGTCAATGTTTTTTTGAAGTCCTAGGTCAGCAGTTAAACTTGGATTCCCCCATGCGTTAACTACATTCCTTGAAATGTTTTTAACAGCATTTATTAAAGCTTTTGCACCACTATTAACTTTTTCCACACTGTATACTCCAATTTCTTTACCCCACATCCTAGCAATAGCACCTGGAGAATGTGAGTCTGCTCCTTCTTTAGCAGCATCTACAGCGTTTTGTGCTGCTCTCCTACAAGCATCTGCTAACGCACCACTACCATTATTAACGGCTTGAACTGCGTAACTCATTTCTTGTTTAGCAATATTAGCTATTTTAAACGTGTATTTAAATCCATTTGTTGCTTCAGTACCCATTGTACGTGCACCACTAATTGCAACTGATTTTGCTTGACTCATTGCTGAACGTACATTAGATGAAACAGCAGAACCTAATCCATTCATTCCACTACGAATACCATTTTTAATCCCTTGACCTACAGATACACCTGAAGCTCGAGCAGTTACAGCGTTAGCTCTTACAATATTTGTGATTTGTTTCATAGCATTACGTACTTGTGAAAGAACACCACTTATATTCCCTACACTTTGTCCATTTAATCCTTTTAATTCATTTATTATTTTTTTAACGTTCTCTACTGCATTATGAACATTAACACTTGATTGAGGATTAATTACAGGTACATTATTAACACCTGTAACAGTTGTTGATAAATTTTTAACAGCATTAGCTAAAGGCACTAATTTAGGACCTACCTGTGTAATTGTGGGTAGGTTAGCTAAGGTTAGTACTCTGTCTGCGATAGGTTTAAGGTAATTTCTTGCTTGTTCAACCTTTGTACTGACGGTGGATAATCCTTCAACACTAAAATTACCACTTGAAGCAACTCCTGTAACGGTTGTTTTAAGTGCTTTCATAGCATTTGCTAAAGGAACTAACTTACTTCCTACAGGAGTGATTACAGGTAATTCTGTACTTAATTTGTTTATTTGTTCACCAACAGGTTTTAATACAGTTCTAACAGTACTTATTTTACTGTCAACACCATTTAATTGACCCATTTCAGGTAAATTACCATTTTTAGCTACTGATTGAACTGCTGTTTTAATAGGTTTCATTGCATTAGCTAAAGGAACTAATTTAGGACCAACTGGAGTAATTGTTGGTAAATCACTAAACTTGTTTATTTCTTTAGCTGCAGATTTTAAATTAGCATGTGCTGCTTTTAAACCAAGAACACTGAATTTACCACCATTCCAAGCAGTATCAATATTCACACTACCTAATGATTTCATTGCTGAAGATACATTTTTCATTGCATCTCCAAGGTCTTTTAATCGTTTACTTGCATCTTGATTTATTTCCGGTAAATCACTGAAACTATTAATAATAGGTACTGCTTTTACGAGGTCGTCATGTGCTTCTTTTAATTTGTTTAAAGAACCACCTGTAATATAATTAATGAATCCTCCGGTCCATACGTCCATACTAGTACTGTTCATACTACCTACAGCAGTACTTAATCCTTTTAATCCTTCACCTAAGGATTTTAGTTTTGCTACAGCATCTTGATTAATTGCTGGCATGCTTCCAAGACTGTTGATAATAGGGACTGTTGCTTTAATACTGTTTGCTGATGCTGCAATTGTACCTAAACCTATACCTATAGCATTAAATCCTGCTGAAACTATACTTACAGCTGAAACAATAGTCATAGCACCTATAACTTTTGCAAGTTCCCAAACAGCAGTACCTATCTGTTTCAAACCATTAACACTACCGGAAAGGTCTATTTTATCAAAACCTAATGATTTAACCAACTCAGCAATTAAACGAGCAAATACTAATGCCTCTGCAACAAGAGCAGTAATAACAGGGATAATAATTGCTATAACCACTGCAACCTGTAAAATAGGAGCTAACATTGACATTACACTAGAACCAAAACCACTAAACGCTCCACTCATTTTACCTGCAGATTTACTGCTTTTTTCAATTTTACTTGCTGTACCTTCAGGCACCATATTTGCAGCTTCACCTACTCCCTTCATGGCTTTTTGACCTTTTTTCATGTCTTTACCAGCAGTTTCAACTTTTTTAGAGGTTTCACCTGCTTTTTTCATTTCACCTGCAACTTTTTCCTGGTTTGCTTGGTATTCATGTATCCTGTTAATAATATTAGAATCCCAGCGGTCAGATGACATTGCTTTTAATGATTCAGGGTTTTTCCATGCATTTGGAGAATATACTTTTTTAGAAGTGTTCTGTACTTTATTATTAATTTCACCAGTATTTTCTAAATCAGATAAAAGGTCTCCTGCTTCTTTACGGTATTTCACGTTATCTTTTTTCATTTGTTCAAATGCACTTAATCCTGCTTCTGCACCTGCTCCACCTATACTTGCTCCTGCTTCTGCTCCTTTAGTGGTTTTACTTGCAGTACCTGTAACATCAGAAGCAATCTCAGAACCATTTTTAATAGTTTCCTGTGCATTTTTATAAGTTTCAATAGATGCTTTTGCTTGTTCCCATCCTTCCTTTAATGCTTTAACTCCAGATGCCATTTGTGAGAACGTACCTAAAGCTTGAGAACCTAAACTTATAATTTCAGTACCCATAAGTATACTTTTAGTTAAAAAACCACCTGTAGCTTCATCTAATGCAAGGAATCCTTGAGCTCCTTGTTTGAGGAAAGGTAGTAAATCATTACCTATTTGTTTACCAGAACGGCTGAAGGCTTTACCTACTTTTGCTTCAATACCTTGAAAAGTATCCATCATGTCTTCATTAGCACCTGCAACCTCCTCAACTGCTGCAAGATATCCATTAACATCATCTTCTTTACCACTCCACAAACCCGTACGCATAAGTGCATCTTCAGATACCCCATACTGGTCAAGTGCTGCAAACTGCCCTTTAATACCTTTACCTAAATCTTCCATTGCAGTTTGTACTCTTTCTTCACTACCAGTTAATGCAAGTACATTATCACCAAAAGATGCAATTTTACCTGCATTAGCCTCCATAGTAGCACCACTCGCACCTGTAGCAGATTTAAACGCATTCATTGCAGGGATAAGACTTTGCATACTTGTAAGATGATTATCAGTAACCTTATCAATAGTATTATACATTGATTCAGCTTGAGCTGCAGTATCACCCATACCCTTAATAAGAACTTTGTTAACCTCTGCAGTCTTAGAAGTACCCATAATAAGTTCATTACTGGTTTTACCAGTTAAATTTCCAAGTGCTGCGATAGAAGCCCCTTCAACTGCATTTAAACTATTTGCAACACCACTTACAAAACCTGTTGCAGCTGATTTCAATGTACCAAATTTAGACTTAACACTACTCAAACCAGGGGATACATTGTCTTTAAGGGATATTGTTACTTCTATATCTTCTACAGTTGCCATACGGTTTTTATCCTCCTAATTCATCTTTTAATGAGTTTATTTCTCTTTGTTCTTGTCGTATCTCTTCACTATAAAACATAATAAGTAATTTCATATCAGGTGTAAACTTATTTCGGATCACATAACTTATAGGGCAATGTAAGTGTTTACTTACACGAAAATAAACCTGCCCTATAAAACTTTTAATCAGTAAGAAATAAGTCGTCATCTTCTGTTTCAGTTAAATTAAGAATATCACGCACTTTATTATATAAGGAAACTTTATAACTTACATCTATTTTTTTCCAAAACGCTACTTTTTCTTCAAACGTGTTTATATTACATTCTTTGAACTCTACTTGACGTGCAAGGAATTCATCCCAGTCTTTTTCACGTGCAGGAATATTATAAATTTGGTCTTCTGCTTTTTTATTTATGTGTTCTAACATCTTTGATTCTTCAGAGCTTAATGTTTCACCTCTTGTTGCTTTATCTGATAATAAACGTTCTTGTTGTGTGAATTCACGGAATAAATTAAGATGGTTTTGCATTTCTGTTACTGCTTGACTATTTGTTAATGGTTTTACGATTAAATCTAATATTACATCTTGTGAACCTACACGATAACGCATTTTTAGGTTGTATCTTTCTTGATTATCTAATAAGTCTAATAATTCTTTTTCAGATTTAATAATACGTGTTGCTTTCTCATAATTTTCTTCTGTAGGTTTATATTCATTTATTAATGACCTGTATTTACCAAGCAACTTTTTTAACTCTTTGAATTCTGTATGAGTTAGTTTTTCATGATTTCTGCATTTGTTACAGATTGTTTGTTCTTTTTCTGTTAATTCTTCAAGGGGTAATCCTTCTACCTCTGAAGGGAAAACATGCTCTAAAAGATGTTTATCCATTATGTTAAGTTCTTCTCTTTCCATATTACGTTTTTTATGTTGTTTGTTTTGTTTTTTAGACATATACAATCAAACCTATTCATATTTTTTTAAAAAAAGTAAAATAAAAAGGATTATTTAATTTTTATCCTTTTTACTTAAAGCTTCACCTTTAACGGTGAATTTAACACCTGACTCTTGTTCCCAGTCAATATCTGTGATAATACACCCATAAAGTGTGCATTGTTCTTCGTAGTCTCCATCTTCTACATAGTTATATGCAGTTACAGACATGCTGAGTTTGTCTTTTTTCTGTTCTTTCCACCTATCATTAATGATATCGAAATATTGAGGTAATACTTCACTAACTTCAAAAGTGTATTCTTCTTCTGATAATTTCCATCCTACACCTGTATAGGAGTTAGTGACTGTTTGTCTTTCTGATTTTATTTTATATCCGATTTTGAAACTGTTACAAGGGATTACTTCATCACCAAGTCTTATTTCTGCTAAATCGTATTTGTCAGTTCCTGTTTCAATTTTTGTATCAACCATCGTGTTTCACCTTCTCAAAAAAAATTATTTTTATTTGTCTAATATTTTTACAACAGGGTCAGATACATATACTCCGAAGCCTATTGCTAATGAACTGTTCACAGGTACGGCATTACAATCAATAGTTAATGTATAAGGGTTACTATCGGATTCATTAACGAATGCTTGAGTTCCTGTCATCATATTACCTAATTTGATTTCTTTATCAACAAGAGTGTTTACATCTGTTTGTAAATGTTTTAACATGATGTCAGTTTCATTTCTTTTTAATTGTGTGAATGCAATATCATACATTTCACGGATTAAATGGTCTGTGTTTCTTCTTGCATGAATTAAACAATCGTTAGGTCTGTTTTCTTCATCTTTACTGAATGCAGTTGATACTGCAAGATTTAAACGAGTGAAAACAGATTTACGAGTTAATTCATCACGTATGAAAATAACGCCTGCTTCTTGAAGCTTTTTCTCTTCCTCAGGAGTTCTTTTATTAAAAATACCCTCATCAATAGTACGGAATTGCTCATAACCAGGTTCTTCATAGTAAGGAGTTACACAAATACGTGCAATACTTCTACCATAACATGTAGGTTCAATTAATCCTATTCTACTATGTTGAATGAATTTACCATCACCTTTAGAGTCATTAGTAATAGCAATTAACTGTTCATCTGTTGCATTTTCAAGTGTGAAATAAGCAATACGTGGAGAACCGTCTTCACTATCAGTGAGTATGCTTGTATAAGCTGATTCCATTAATGCTACTACATCAGTGTTTTTTGTGTCTTTATAGGTGGATTCTGTGTTTAAACCAACATATACTTCGAGTTCAACGTCTCTTTTACTTTTAGCTAAATCCATTGCTTTTAACCATGTTGCTCTTCCATCAGATTCGGTTATGCCTGCAGAACCTACATCAATAACATAAACATAACTTACGCCAACATCTCCACTTTCTTTTTTAGCAGATTCTTTGAAGAAATCTTTTAAAACAGTTAATAATAGATTGCCTTCAGTTTTAGTTCCAATCCCCCCATTCTGTTTTGTTTTACATGCATTAGCATAATTTTTAAATTTACGGATTGTAATCCCTGTTTCAGTACTAATAACTGAACCATCTTCGTCTTTTCCTAATTCCATACCAGTAGTCCCTATAAAAATAGGTATTTGACTACCTTCACCAGTCCAAGCTGGATTGCTGTCTAATTCGTGGTATTTAACAGCAGGTACATCTCTTATATCGTACATTTTTTTTAACCTCTATAATCTTTTAATATTTTGTTAAATTCAGATTCGGTAATGGTTGGTTTAATGTTTTTAACACCAACTTCTTCTTTTTCAGTATCATACTGGGATTTTAAACCTGCTTTGCTTAAAGCCCCTACAATAATGTATTCTCGTTCAGGTGATTGTGAGACTAACTCGTATAATACTGCTTTTTTCTCTGTTTTCTTCACATTTTTTTCAGAAGTATTAGTTTTTTTAGTAACCATGTTTTAATCACATCTTAAATTAAATTCAGAAGCAACTGAGCCTCCTACATTATAAAAAGTATAGTAATACATTTCAAAGTTTAAATCAACATGAAAAACAGGAGGAGACACATCATACTCAACCATATTCGTTGCAGGTTCCATGACGAACGTGTTTTTAATAATATGATGTTGTTTGAAAAAAGAACAATAATCATTACCCTTTTTGTCAGGACATTGTTGTTTTGCACTGAACCGGTTTTTCACAGTCAAAGCTTGACAAGTTACTTTATTTTCAGATGTGGATAAACTTAAACAAGACTTATCCATTCTTTTATAATGTTTACAACGTTTGTAGGAGTTACTGTATGCTTCAAAAATAATTGTATCTACTGCAGATTGTAGTTCATGCATTTGTTCAGGACTATTCGCCCATAAACTAACTGTTACTGTTGCATTACGTTTCAACTCAAGTGTTTCTAGGGGAGTGTGTCTAATACGGCGCGTATCATTTACAGCAGATGATTTACTTTGCTGAATTGTAATACAAGGTGTTTCATCAGTAGGATATGCTCGAACAAGAACAGGAACACGTTTATTTTTATTAATAAATACTTCTCCTTGAAATAAATTTAATAATGCACGTTCCATTTGTAACATACTTATTTCACCCCATGTTTACGTAGATTTCGTTGAAATATTTGCTCTAACTTATTAGAACCAGTAAACTTATGTACTGCTACAGTAACAAACCGATTTCCCTGTATACCTGGGTGATTTACCTTAGGAACAGGGTGTTTAGCACCTTTCCAATATAAAGCCTTTTTATTTCTAGGAACAATCGTATGAGGACCAGTCCCATAATTCACATAAGGCCAATACCGTACACGATTTATAACATGTGTGGTTAAACCAGAGTGTTTTGCTTGATGCCCTCTCATAAGATTTCCTGAAGGATTTTTGAATTTAGCACGGCTTAACTCTTTTTCTAATTCTAAACCTGAGTCCTTTGCAATATCAGACATTATTTGAACCCAGTTTGACGGATCTGTTTTTTTATGAAATGATTCATTAAATTTAATATTGAACATTTCACTCATTCTAAACTCACATCCCGTAATAATTGGATATTTACCTTAATATGGCTGGGTTTAAGTAGATGGTTCATTTTCATAGGTGTTCCTAGTATTGTGTACATCTTATTTTCAATAAGTAATCTGTCAGTTGATTGTAAATCTACATCAATATCAATGTAGATTTTATAGGTGTCTTGAAGTATTTCACCATACGTTTTAAGTGTTTCTTGAGGGCTTAATGGTTGGAAATCTATAGGTATGGTTTCTGTTTCTTCATAAGTACCTGTTTTTTCACCGTATTCATTATAATCATCGGAGGGAGTGTATTTAAGTATGGTTGCAGTAGTATTTTGAAAAAAAGGCATTTATATCAACCTTACCGTTGTATTGTATCTTTTTTTAAGATTGTTTATGCGGTTTTGAATTAATGCTCCTGTACTAATGCTTGTATCGTAACTTATACTCACATCTCCTTCTTTTACTGTACTTGCATCTTTATTTAAATCATTATTTTTAAAATAATCCATCATTAAATTTAGTAAAGGGTGTATTACAGTATCATATTCGTTTTTATTAAATCCACTAGTATATTTTAAATTTAACAAACCAGTATAATGTTTTTTTAAATAAATTATACCCTGTTCTTCATCTAAAATATAATCTGTAGGTTTAATAGTTGTTGAACCAATATTTAAACTAATAATCTCCACTATAGGGTAAAATACAGGTACAATACGGTCGTAATCAAATTCTTCAATTTGAGTATGTGATTGAGGATTGAATGTGAAACCTAATTGTGATTCAAGATCCTTTTCAAGATAATCATATAATTCTTCATCATTCATTCTTGTTAATCCTCCTTTAAAAAAAGAAGAAAAAAGGTTCTTTCTTCTTTTTATTGTATAATTATTGATATTGATTTAGTTGTTTTTGAAATATCTACTGTAGTACTTGTAGCATTGTTTACCTTTGCAATTGACCAGATTTTTTCTCCTTCGGTTTCAGTAGTTGTGTAGTCTACACTTACAGTATACTGACCTACAGGAACATTTTTAATGGTACAACCACCTGCACTTCCTGTTGTACCTGTGTAATCTTCACCTAAATTAACAACAACGGATTCAACAGGTGTACTATCTTCTTTAGTAACTGAAATAGTTACATCAACAGTTTCAGGATTCCCCTTAATTGCTGGGGATTTTAGTCACATCAATTCCTGTAATAAGTCCGTTTTTGTATTCTGCAAGGTTTTGGCTGGTTAAGAAGGTTACAATAGCTTCTTTAGTACCTAATTTAGTAGTAGGTAAATCTGTAAATAAGGTGGGTGGCATTAATCTTTGAACCTCAATAGTACTTGAATCTACAAAGAGCATATCATTAGTTTTAAGGTTAGAATCAATAAGAATAGGGACTTCTAAACCATTTGGAGCTTCATATGCTACTACACGATGTCCTAAACCAATATCGATTTTATCATTGTATCTTCTGTAAGGTGCTACAATCTTTTTCAAGACTTTTGCAACTGCGTTAGTGGTTACAATACAATCAGGAGTTCCTCCATTCCCGTCGATAATGTCAGTTAACATATCATCAATAATATCTTCAGTAATTGCTTCTTTGTTTAAATCCTCTTTGTTGGTTTTTACAGCATTTGTAAAACCTGTAAAGTCTTTAGTTGAAGCAGAACCAGTTCCTTGAAGTAATGTATCGTCAGTTATATTTGTTACTTTAATATAACCGTCTTCTACCTCGTTTGCAAGTAAATCAATATGTTTATTACCCATTTGAGCCATTAAGGAGATGTCAATAGGGTGAATGATGGTTTTCATTTTTTCTACTGTTTCATCATATTTAGAAGCAATAGCTGCAGGTATATCATCATCTTCAGCTATGAACTGAGATGCACTGTTACTTGTTTTCTTATAGAACCCTACATAGGTACTATCAGAAGTTAATACCCTACCTTTACTTTCAAGGAATCTGAAATAAGGTGCTTTTTCAAATACTTTTGTTTGTAACTCAGGAGTGTAAGATATCTGCATTGATTGTGCAGCATCACTAGTAATCATCATTGCTTTTCTTAACTCTTGAATTTCATTAGATTGACTTTGCATTTTTAATTCTAAGTCTTTCATATTCATTATAACTCAATCCTCCAAAATTTTATCTTAACATATTTTGTATCATTCTAGCAGGAGTGTTATTTCTTTTATATACTGCTTCTGCTATCTCAGAAGGTGTGAACTCTTTAACAGCAGGTTCATTACCTTCATTTTGAACTGTGTTTAATTCTTCAGTAACATGTGAAGGGTTTGCTTCACGATTTTTATCAATACTTTTAAAAAATCTACCTAATTCCTTTTGAAGTGTTTCTTGGATTATAGATTTTGTTTCCTCAGTTGTGTTACCTTCTTCCCCTTCACCTTCAGCAGGTTTTTCTTTTTTATCAAGAATGTCGTTTACAATGTTTTTAATATCTGCTTGTACGGTTTCCATGATTTTATCAGATATTTCTTGTTCTTTTTCAGTCATTAATTCATTGAATAAATCAACAACATCGTTTTCTGTTAAATTACTTTCTTGAGGTTTGTTTCCCTCAGTTGTGTTATTTTCATTAGCCATATTGTTTAGCTCCTGTTTATTGTTTTTATATAACTGATAACATGCTCCTGTTACACAGGTACTTTCAACAATATTATTTTTTGTGGTTGTAATTGTTCCGAAAGTGTCCATGTTTGCAGGCATTGCAGTTAAACTTATTTCATATAAGTTTATGTCTTTAATTTCCCAACCATCTTTTAAGGGAGTGTAATCGATTACATCTCCTCCTATACTTAAACCAAGGTTTATGCCTATGTCTAGCATTTCCTGTATTATAGGGGAGTATTTGCTAAGTATTTTAGCTTTAATTTTAAGTTCGTGTTCATCGGTTTCTAAAACCTCAGTTATACTTCCAATTACTCCTTTAAATAAACCGTAATGATGGTCACCATGTAAATTGCAGGTTAATGCTTGTTCTTTCATGGATTCTATAGCAGATGGTAGGACAATATCCCCATGCAAGTCCTTATTAGTGGTGCTTGCAAGACCAGTTATTGTTAATGTATCCTCAGTTATGTTTTTAGATAAAGGAGCATACACTTTGAATTTTGTATTCATAAAAATTGAACACCATCCCATTTTTTTTATTATATATTTTTTTTTAAGGGTGTGCTTGAGGAATTAAACCTCATATGGAAAAAGTAGATTATTATAAGCACACATACAGACAAATGAGAGGAAAAGAAGTGTTCTTCTTTTCTCTCTTTTTAGGAATAAGGGGAGTGTAGAAAATTTTTGTTATAAATGGATAGTTTAACGTCTAAAAATTTATCCAGGACGAAAAAAAATTAAATTACATCATCAAACGAAGATAAATTAACTTGGTGAGGATTAACCTTAATTTCATTATCAACAAATACATGTGAGGCTAAACCACGACTACAAGGTGTAAAACAAATCTCATAATCATCAGTTTCAAAATTAATAGTATCACTATCTACTAACTCCATCACATCTTCACCATCATCATTAATTTTAGATCTGAAATATTCAATATTTAAATATACATATAGTTTATTATTAATAAGTTCTGTTTTTACATTATTTTCTTCACTTAAATTAATTATATTCTCCATACACTAACTCCTCTATAAGTTTACAACGATTAGGGAATTTTTCTTTAAACTGTTTATTATCCTGTAAATATAAAGACATAGATTCTGCAAAGTCCTCACTATATTCACGGTAATGTAATTTCTCCTTATAATTCTTTTTATATGTACTTCTAGCATAATCAGAAGGATATGTTTTATAAGTACGCATACGTGGTTTACCATTAGGTTTACGTAAAATTTCCCCATTTATTTCGGCAGGTTTACGCACATAATCCTTTTTAACCATGTCCCTATATTCTTTTGAATTAGAAATATTATATATACTATTTTTATCCTCATATTTACCTTCAGTTAATTTATTTTTTGTGAAATTATCAAAAAGGTGTCCTAATTCATGATAAAAAGTATGAATAAATTGTTCTTCAGATTCTGGTTTGTATAAGGTTATACTAGGTTTATTAGACCTATGATATCCTCCTAATGTACTTCTACCTGATTTTATGAGTTTTGCTGAAACACGTATTTCTTTTGTATATATCTTAACATTTTCAGGTAATGAATCATATAATTGTTTAATCTGTTTAAATGAGGTGTAATCTATACCTTCACCTAATTTTATTGTAACATCATTATATTCCCGTACGTTAAATTTTTCATCTTTACCGTACATTGTATATTCGTCAGTTGTATATTCTTTATATTTTTGTTTTTTCTGAGTATTTGCTGAATTAATTTGTAAAGAATTATTTGTAGGTTCTGTATCGATAGTATCATCTAAATGTGCAGTCCATCGACAACCACAATTAGGGTGACGCGGGATTAGTTCTTCAACTTCAGTTATTTTATAGGGATTTTTTTCTTCACATTCTAAACAGATTGTACAAACATTAACTCCTTTAGTCATCCAGTCAACCAGTTTTACATTATAATTAGCGTAGGATTGGAGAATTGCATTATTTTCTGCACGGCTTTTCTCTGTTCGAGCTATGGTTAATGCTCTTTGATAAGGAGATAATGTGGAGTCATCTAAAGGTTCGAGTTTACGGTCTTTTATACGTTCAGCTATCTCGGAAACTCCTTTTCCTTCAATTAATCCTGCTTGTATCTCTTCACGTATTGTTTGTATAGTATCAGCATTTACATTACGGATAAGATTATAATTATATTCTTTTAAATTTCGTAATGCTGTTTTATCTTGTTCTGTGAATGTTACATGTCGTTTAATATCTTTATAACCTTGTTTTGCTCCAGTTTCATAGATGTTTTCTATTATTGTATCCACACTTTTTTTATTATCTGATAATAAATCCATTATATCCTGGTCTAAATCATTAAACATTTCTGTTTTATATTTTGCTTCAGTTTTAAAGTATTTAGCAGCCTCAGGAGTATCCAACCAAGCTAAATGTTTATTGAATGTTTCATCTAATATGTTAGCAATATTTTCATATAATTGTTTAGCTGTAGCATCATCATATATACTTTTAACTGTAAATTCATCAGAACAGTTTAAAATATCTATTAATAAATGATTAGTTTTAATCCTTTCATTCATAAATAATCAGTATTCTTTACTTAAACGTTCATATAATAATGCTTTCTGTAAACTTTTAACCTCAAGAGACTCTAACTCATTCATATCATTAGGTGAATTAGCTAAAGCATATTGACTATAATTTAAAGGAGCATTACCCCAATCCACCGGTGCTAAACCATAACCTGCCCGTACCTCATTAATATAAGTAGACCCATTCTTTAATTGTTTATCTTCAATATTTGCACGTGTTTCTTTGTTTTCAGTATCAAGTTTATTATAATTGAATACTTCCTCAAAACCACCATGACCTAGTATGCGGTTAAATGCTCCTTCAATAATTTTACATTTACCTGCAAGTGTTTTACTGAAATCTTTATCCTGTGACTCACCTGTACCTGAACCTAAAGAAGCTGTTTCACGTATACTTAATTTAGCAGGCTGTACACCAAAACCGGTTAGTATTCTATCACGTGCATAATTCAATAAACTAGCAAAATCCATATCCCGATTAGTGGAGCTAATACGTTGATATGTACCTCCCTGTATAGCAATAATACCTTTTTTTTCTTTCATTGCTTTCAAACGATTAATGTTAGCATCAACAGCACCTTTAGGAGTTTCAGAGTCAAAACTCATAACACCTAAGGGATCTACTCCACTATGTTCGAAAATGTCTTTGTTATGTTTCATTCCCAGGAATTCGAGTGCGATACTTAATCCTATACTGTCAATTATGCTTGTACCCCATCTTATGTTTTTAGCACGAACAGGAGGTTTATAAATATGTATTATCTCATCATTCTCATAATGATAACCCGTATTTCTTAATGTCCATTGATTTACTTCAGTATCATAACCTATTAACTCTGTAGGAATGAAACGAAAACCGTTCGGTACGTTATCTGCTATTTTATCATGATTAACCTCAATGAAACAGTCACCTGTTGCAAGCCAGCTAGTCCATATCTGTGAATTTAATATAGGAAATGTTGCTTCACTTTGACGTCCTTCTGGGAAATTAAATAAACCATTTAAGTAATTAACAGAAGCATAATTAACAACCTCAGAATTAGGATTATTAATACTGAACCCATTGTTTAATGATTCATCACAATATACTTCAATACATCTTGAAACATATACGTTATTTAATGCGTTGTAATAGACTTCTAATTCCCCTGCAGGTTTATTGCTGGACATGAAACTCCACGCGTACTCATTAAGGAATAGTTCATATAAACTATCTCTTTTAGGACGTCTTAAAGAAGGTAAATTTCTTTTAATTGTGTTAAATAAACTCATTATATATCCTCACCATTCAATTATGTCAATAGCCACATCCTCTGAACCTATATAATTCTTTTTAAGATAATTATAAGCATGTGCAGAAGCATCAACTATATCTTTATGTTCACCATAAGGGAATTTTGTAAACTCCTCAACCAAGACCTCACGTAATATAGGGTCACTTATACATATCATAACATTCCCATCGAGAATTGCGTTTTGAAGAGGTGTTGCACGGTCTACCTTACTATTACCTGGTAAAGCTAAAGCTTGTTCTACAAAGAAACCAGTTAATTGTGTTTCCCATTCTCCATAGAGGAGTTTTCCTGCAGCTGCTACACCTGTTTCAATTACTATTTCCGTGTTCACTCCATCCTGTTTTGCAGTATCAATTATTTGATTTTTTGTTTGTTTACCGAACTGACCATATACGAGGTTGGTTATTGCTACTGTTCTATCATCATCAAGTACTTTCATTAATACTCCTGCAGTGTAATCGTTTTTACCAGGTTCACTGGAAGCTATATCCCATGCACGTACAGTTGCATTCTTAAAACTTAAATCATCTGTATTTGTTCTGTAATCAATATTTTTCATGTCAAAGAAGTCACTTGTATCATCAATAGGTTTTTGTTGATACTGTGATTGAAATTTAACTTCTTTAATACTTCTTCTTTTTTCCTCAAGTATTTCACGTGTATATACCTCAGGCCATAACGGTTCACCTTCATCTGATAAAGCAGGTAATGTTATGAATTCATATTGATTACTACGATGTTTTTTAAAGACTCCTTGTAAATCCTTTGTATGCCATCGTGTATGTAATATTATTACTCTTGTGTGTGGTTCAATACGTTGTTCCACGATTGTATCAAACCAATCCAGTTTTTTAGCAAGTAATGTAGGAGTTATATCATCAAACCCTTTGTAAGGGTCATCAATAATAAGGTAGTCAGCATCTTGACCGGTAATACTTCCTCCTGCACCTGTTAAACGTATACTGCCGAGGTAATTCTTTCCTTCATTATTACAGAGCATAATATGAGTGCTACTATGTTTATCCTCTGACAAATAAACATTAAAGTATTCACCATACATTTTAATGTATTCACGTAACCGTATACCGAATTTTTCACTTAATGTAGACTCATTATTAATAATAAGAATATTTAAATTAGGATTTTGAAAAATCAACCATAACGGATAAGCAATAGTCACAAGACTGGATTTACTATGCCGTGGAGGCATTGCAACACACAAACGTTTACTATTATCCTTTTGAAGCTTCATTAAATGTCTGCTTAACATATGTATATGTTTAGCAGGATAACTCTTAGAAAAAATACTAGTAATAAATAATCTATAAAAAAGATATAAATCACTACAACAGTATTGCAATTTTTCCTCAATCTTCATGATATTCATTTAGTATTGTGTCGATTAACTCTTCATCAAATAGGTTAGTTATATTGTGTTCGTGTTTTAAATCACCTTTAAGTGATATGTCTTTACGTAATCCAAAGTTTTTAGGGTCTATTCTTTCTAACCACCATGCGTCAGCTTGCCATGTCCCGTCTTGACCTGCTTTACGTATGTTTTCAACACGTAATGCTATTGCATATGCTTTTGCTTCCTCTACTTTATCATAGAATTGTTTAAATTTACCAGAACGTGCTTTTTCCCCTTTATTATACCATTTATAGAACGTTTGTACTGTTATTCCTGCGATTAAAGGTGCTTTGGATAATGGCATACCTCTTTTTATTTCGTTACATATTTGTTCTGTAATTTCTACCGTTAATTTTGAACGCCTACCCATAACACTCACCTATTTGATTGAATTTAAAAATTCATTCTTCAAGGTAGGATTTGTTAAAAATACACCCCTAATAGAACTTGTTGTAACCTGTGTATTCCTACTTTCCACTCCCCTCATTTCCATGCAAAGATGTTTACTGTTTTTAATAAGTACAATCACACCTTTAGCGTGTAACTGTTTATATATAAAATTAGCTATTTCTTCAGTTATATTCTCTTGTACTTGAAGTTTATGTGAAATGTTTTTAATTATCCTTTCAAATTTACTTATACCTAATATTTCACTATTGGGAATATACCCAATATAAATTTCCATGCTAAAAGGGAGCATATGATGACTACATGTACTATATGCTTTTATAGGACCTATTACTATTTGTTGTCCACTATTTCCTTGTATAGGGAACGTTTTAATATATTCTATAGGGGAAACATTATATCCTTCATAAATTTCTTTATATACTTTTGCAACTCTTTCAGGTGTTTCTTTTAAATGAGGATTATTTCTCCAATCCAACCCTAATCCTTCTTCTAAGATTTCCCCTATTTTCTGTTCTATTATTTTTTGATTAATCATTACCTTATTCAACTCCTAAATATTTATGTAATTGTCCAGATATTCTGTAATTGAATGTTAAAGGAGTGTTTAATATGAGTTCAGTTATTTCTTTAGCTTTACTAAATTCAGGTTGTAAAAAAATAGTATTTGTGGATTTATCTAAGATATTATTTAATTTCTCTAAATCTGATTTATTTTGTATTATAAATTTAAAATAGATATTATTATAATATTTCCATGAATTGTAAGTGTTTTTTAAATTTATTTTTGGTGAAATTACATATGTGACATTATAAGGTAGGAATAAGGGTGTAGGAGTGCCATTTGTTTCTATTTGTATTTGATAACCTTTTTTTAATAGGTTGGAACATAAAAATGTTATGTCCTGTAATAAAGGTTCTCCTCCAGTTATTACTATTAATTTATTAGAATATTCCTCTATTTTTTCTATTATAGTAGTTATACCCATTTTTTCTTTTTTTGTAAAGTCTGTGTCACAAAAACTACAGTTAAGATTACATTCTGCTAATCTAATGAAGGTTGCAGGTGTTCCTATAAAAGGTCCTTCACCTTGAAAACTAGAGAATATTTCTATGATTTCTAAAGTCATATTTTAATCAACCTTCATCTTCAATATAGGTGCAGTAATTTGTAGGAGTTTCATATATTTTAACAGAATACAAATCAACTAAGCTCTCTTTTAAATTGTCATATATCCATTTTGCTAAGAACTCTATGCTAGGATTGTCTTCATGTGTTATCTCATTAATATTAACATGATCTATAGGGAATAGTTTTTTCCATATTTTGTCAAAATCATATAAATCAATTAAAAAATTACATTTATTATTATTAATCTGAGAGTAAGGTGCTTTGATTGTTAATTCAATTTCATATTGATGTCCATGTAAAACCCCACATTTCCCTTTATGATTTTTTAGTTGATGACTACTATATAATACGTTTTTTGTTGTTAAATATAACATTAAATCCCTCCTATTAATCCTTATGGTAATATTGCCATTTTTCGTACATTTCTTTTTGAAAACGAATATGTCTCATTAATTCAATATAGGTTAATTTTTTATGATTTTTAGAAAGATATTCAGAAGATATTTTTCTTGAGTTTAATTTACCAAACCTAGAAGCTAGAAACCAGCTAGTCCCATCACAAGTATCAAAAGGTACTTTATTTAAAACATTTTTCCTTAACATACCTAAACCATGCACTTTTGTATTGTGATTGTGAGCATATCTCACAAATTTACCATAATGTTCAGGTTTCACAGCATTATTATTCACACAAGGAATAGCTATAAAATCAAATTCATGACATAATTTCTTAAATTCAGATACACCTAATGATTTGTGCCATACCGGAATTATTTTATCAGTTATCTCCAATAATTCCTCACGATATTCTTTTACTTGTGAATATCCAACCATATTGTCAATATCTAATTCAAAAAAACCTTTTACCATTGATAAATGATGTGTTTCTTCTATAAATTTTTTATAGTTATTGAAATATTGTTTATGATCTAATTTTACAGGTCTTGTCTGAAAACTATATCCTCCACTATCAACGATAATACTTTTTGCATATTTTAAAAAAGGAGTTATATTTTGTGAATAATAATAACTAAATAAAATATTAAATTTGGGTAATTTCAATGAATCATTTAAAATTGATTGGAATGTTCCTCCTGTTTCAGCACAATACACATGCATCAAAAACCACCTGACTATATCTCAAATTTCTCACCACAATGAGGACAAGTCACCATATTAACCTTTTTTGAGGTATCCTCAGACAAATCAGAATCAGAAATATTATCATCATATTCAATATCCTCAATAAATTCTAATTCAATTAATTCAAATTCATCAAAACCTGTTAAATCTAAATCCAAACCTAAATCATCTAACTCATTAATGACCTCTAACAATTTAGGATTATCCCAATCTCCACTAATCTTATTTAACGCAAGATTCAAAGCCTTTTCATGAGCATCATCACGAATACTCAAATCAGTATCAGTAAAAACAAAACCAATCTCACCTAAACGAATCATAGACAATTCCTTAAAAAAACAATCATCCATCATAGATTCATCTAACAAAACATCATACCTTTGATGTCCACCCACAATATGCATATTTTTCAAGTTGACGATAATAGGATCTACAAGACCAAACGTTTTTATACTGTTTTTTAGTTTTGTATAGTCTTCTTCACTTATTTTACGTGGATTGTATTCTGCAGGTATTATATCAGTTATTTTAATTGTTTCTATCTCCATACTCCCTTAATCCCCCTTTTTTTTCATTATCACTTTATTAACTTTATTTTTGGTTGATGCATTGTATTTTCTCTAATTCTTCCTCGACCATTTCTTTTGCTATTTCACGACTTAATTTATCTAAATCATTAAATACGGTTAAGGATTGTTCTTTAATCTTCAAATCAATTGCATCTAATTCTTCTTTTTTCTTTTTCTCCTTCCATTTATCAATAGTTATTATTATCCAAATAGCCATTACGATAAATAAAATTCCGAGTAATAGGCTTAGATTGTGTCCTCCAAATCGTACAGGATTTTTTGTTAAGCTATCAGTTATGAGTACTACTCCTATACTTATAAAAGCTCCTGAGAGTGTTGTTTTAACAAATCCGAATAACCATACTGTTTTACGGTAGGGTATTGTGTCTGTTAGTTTATGTTGCTTCATCTTGTACTCCTATGTCTTTACTGAGGTATCCTACGAGTCCTCCTAATGCAACTGATGCTAATTCAATATTTTTTTGGTTGACTGCATATAATCCTATGATTATTACTCCTGCGAGTAGTAGTGTTTTGTTATTTAATTCCATATAGTTTACCTTTATATTTTTTTTTATGATGGAAGGGTCTCCGATTTGAACGGATAATATTTTTTTAATTCACTCATCTTTAATTAATGTAAAAATTGCCGAGAACAACAGCTCATTCTGGTTGTCCGAACCCTTCATATACTGTACCGCAGTTTTTGCAGATATATTCGTCATGATGACTATTATATACAATAGGGAAACATTCACTTATGTTTTCTGCATGTTTGAGGCATAGATTGTATTTTATTATACATTCTTTGCAGATTAATGCGTCCTCATGTTTCATGTTTTTAAATAAGGTATTGTTAATCATCATATTAAGGAGAAAATAATGAAAGAGTATTTTAGGTCGGATTCGTGTTTCTAAGAAGAAAATAATAAAAAATGTATTGAACTATAAAAGGATCATTTGTAGTAAAATAGATGATAATAAAAGATTTTTACCCTCCCTAAATGTGTCTCTTTCATATCTTAATGTGGACATTTAGGTTAGCTAAATGCTATAAAATAAGAATGTTATTTTGTAGATTTATAAAAAAGGGAGGGTTTTCATATGCTAATGTCAAATAAAAAAAAGGTTTTAGAAAAGCTGGACCCCCCTTTTTTGTATTCTATGTTAAATTATGCACTTATCAGAAAAGGAGAAGTAAATAAAAATAATTATAAGATAAACACAACAGTATAATGTGAATTTATAAGAACGAAATAGATAGACTTATTTTTATTTAATTTTCCCTCTTCCTCATACATTGATGTGGACATTTAGAAAGGTACTAGACCACGTTTACGCATTTCCTTTTCCACAGTCCGCAACTCAGACCAAATATCATCACGAGGAGTAACCCCTAATTCACCCGTACCTAACGTGGGTTTAACTCCATACTTTTTACGGAATTGTCGTTGCCACTCTGTTTTTAATTCGCGTCTACCGTAATGTCTACAGTTATCACTACAGTATACTTGCCTGTTATGTGTTTTAACGAATAATGCTCCACAATACTGACATTTAAATACTTTCACCATAATTATCCCTTAAAATAATTTATGTCTTTTAGGTTTTACCGTGTCTAAACCGTATACTTCCTTATAATATTTTTCCTGTTCCTCAGAGGGTGTTTTATCATTTACACTAATTAGTTTATTATTTGCACTTATTTTAACCTTATCTCCTGTATTTTCATCTATTGCAATACCTACAAGTGTACCCTCTTCTCTACTGTAAGGAATTAATTTTTGTTTCCGTTCATGTTTATTACATTCATTGTATGCGTAATCTATGATTTTTTCAGCAATTTCTGCTTCTAGATTAGTTTTAACTATTGTTTTGTTGGTTAATCTGTCTTGTAATTGCCAGTTCCCGACATGATATTCTTTCTTGTATCGTTCTATCATTTGACTCATGAATATTCCTCTTCATATATTTTTTTGTGGTGTACTATTAGTTGTATTGCTTCTTTTTCTGTGTAGTCTTCTTTTTTTAGTTCTGTTAGGAGTATTATTATTGATGCTCTTAGTATGTCCCTTATTGATAATTTTGTATTATATTTACTGTTTGCTGTTTCTTTGATCATGTTTAGTTCGTGGTGTAGGTTGTTGTTTATGTAGGTTGTTACTTGCTTCATTGGTAGCCTCTTGTTTTTTCTTTGTATTGTTTTTTTAGTTGTATTTCTTCTTGTATTTCTTTTTGTGTTGTTATTCCTTCGTGGAATCCGTCTAGGTATCCTTCTTTGTATCCTTTCAGATATTCATCTATGTTTGTTTTACTCATATTATAACTCCTCTAAAAGTAATCCACAAACATACTCCCTATGTGTACGGACTGAAGCACATGGTTTAACTTGTTCTATATTGTATTCTCCTTCCCCTTCTTTGAAACACATTACTGTGGTGTCATCAGGGTATTCTTGTAGTTTATCTGTTAATTCTTTTACTGTTATCATACTTTCACCGTTTTAACTTCAAGATAATTATCACAATGATTAATTTTATAATATTCTATGAGTTGATAAGCATCATCTTCATCAATGAATACTGCCATTATCATATCTGTAAGTGCATCTACTACCTGATAGTACTCTTCATGTCCTTTAATTAGGTTTAAGTCAATTTCTATTTTAGTCATATATTACATCCTCCGTTTTATCCCAATATGGTTTAAAATCCTTTAACTCACATAATACAGCATCATAATCTCCATTAAATCTTATTGCACGGTCATCAATATATGCTGCTGCTGGTATTTTCTGATTTGTAACAGTCAAATCTGGGAGATTATTATGTTTCAACCATTTTTTAACTCGTTGAGTGTTCCTTGCTGTGAGTATGATTACCTCATATTCTTTTTGAAGTTCTTTTATGAATTCCTGTACATTTAATCGTGGTTCTCCTAGGTCAGTTTCATCATATTCTTTGTAATTGTTTAGTACTCCATCAAAGTCTACACATACTTTTAGTTTAACCATTATTAGCACCCTCTTGTATTATTTGTTTCTTTATTATCCTCTTCCCCATCATCAGATTTAGGATATCTCTTATTATCAACTATACAACCATCAAAATTATACATATTCTTCCTACAGCATTTATCACATGCTGAAATTACTTTATCCGCATACCTTTCCTTAAGAAACCTATTAACCTCCTTTTCATTAGTGAATAATTTACCATCTTCAATTCTAGTAGTTGCTCGAATAATTTTTCGTTCAAACCCATATTTTCGTTTTAACTCAACAGCTATTATGTTAAGTAATCTCCCAACTGTTATCAGGCAGGGTTCCATGCCCTTATCTCCAAACACATTTTCCTTACATGCTCGGTCGATGAATTCATCAAGTACATCTTGCACCATTACACCGAGTTGTTGTTCATCATATTGATTTGTATGTATTAATAATAGTTCTTCCTCACAGTCATCAAAAGGATGAAATGTTCCTATTTTGTAAATATGCTTCATTCTGTGTCCTCCAATTTATCCAATATAAAAAACACAAGCAGTAATGCTCGTGCATCCATTAGATGATAGTTATGTTCATCTAAATCTTTTTTAAGGTGGTTTAGTATCTTGTATGCTTCTGCCCTATAATTGTCAATACTACTCATTCTATGTCCTCCTTATCAATCATAAATTACCCTCCTTCATTTGCAAAATGGAAATCATCTAACTCTATAACCTTAATTACTTCATTTAACACTTGTATAACTGCTTCAGATACATAGTCATCTATTTTGTGACGCATAAAATCATCAAGATTTAATTCACTAACATATTGTTTTCGACTATGATTTAATTCTACTTGAAAGTAATCTCTTTTTGATTCAAGATACGTTATTAATTCTTTTTCATCAATCATTTAAAATCCTCTTTTATTTCATTTAATCTATGTGAGATAATTTTTTAATAAGTAACCTCTCCATTCTTTCAACTTCATCAGATAAAACATCTGCCATGTGTTTGTATTTCAAAGTATTGTTATATTTTTTCACAAATTTTAAAACAGTTTCAGCAGGAAAATTCTCTAAAAGCTTTTGAATAATTTTTGTATCATTATCATGATAGCAGTAACTTTCAAGTATCAACTCCGTGTATTTAAAGTCAGATATAACTACTGCTGATGGAAAAGACATATTTCTTAATGCAATATCCAAATCTAGCTCATGTTCCCGTATAAAATTTGCTAAAATCATTCTCTCCTCAATTGTTAAGTCAGGTAATTTCTCCCTGATTTTTTCTTTGATTTCATCAAGTTTTAATTGATATGAACTACCATACATAATCTAATACCTCCCATTCTTTTTTAGATGATATATACCACTAACACGATACTTATTACATCCTACCATAACGAATAATCCATTAATGAACTTATTCACATAATAAACTCTATCCATTTTCATTACAGTATCGTTAGGACAATAACGATTAAAATCATAACTATAACATTGTTTTGCAATGTTTGTAGGGTTACGGAACAATCTCTCAGAAGCACTCATCGTATCTCCTCCTTATTCTGTACCTGGGGCTGTCGCTGAGATGGCTCAGGAACACGATAAACCACATCAGATTTAAACAATCCCTTAAACCATCCATACAACCTTTTAATCATCATTTATTCCACCTACTACAAACAACACCCGTATCACCTTGATATTTTCCATTATAAGGACACTCACAAGGACTTGATAGTGTTTCAAAGACTATCTGACATAAACAGTCACCATAACATAATTTAAAAGGTTTATCACTACAATTAAACAATTCCAAAGTAATATTGCCTTCGAATCCTGGGTCAATGTATCCTGCAGTTATATGAACCATCACCCCGAGTCTGCCAATGCTGGATCTTCCTTCAACACGAGCAACAATATCATCAGGTATTGTTAGGTATTCTATTGTTGAGCCTAATATGAATTCTCCAGGCTTCAATAAGTAACCTTCCTCGTTGAACTGTATTGTTTCACCATTAATCCTTTTAAGTTCCACGCCTAATCTTAAATCAACACTTGCAGGTTGAACTCGCTTTTGAAAAACCGCTAATAAGCTATTAGTAAAAGGAAATAACTCTTCCCATCTAGCCATTATATCCTTGTCACATAATACCGTCATTAATATCTACTCCTTTTAAAATTATTCATATATACTCCAGTTTCCTTTAAAACCAGTTCTAACTTATCTTTATCCCAATCGTACTCAATCAGTTTATCCCTAACCTTTTTAGCATCATATAGCGAACTATATGTACCATAATAAACCATTTTGCTGTGTAATGATTTATTAACTATGAATTTATTTTTTCCGTTCCTCTTAATATGTTTACCATATTTTGAGGGATTTTTTACAACTAACTTCTGTAATGATTCTAATTCTTCAAATGCTTGTTTAAAAGTTAATCCATGTTTTGTTAGGATTTCACCTATACTCAAATCAGGATTATCCTTAAAAATATTACTCATACCTTATCCCCCATCTTTTTCTTGTATTATTTTAATTTTTAAACGGTTACTTACTTGTTCTAAATGTATTGCTAAATCAAAACATTGTCCTTCATTATTAGGATTAGTTTCCCGTATATGGTTAATTAAATCCTTTTTTTCTTGTTTTGAAAAATACAATTTAATCATATCCTCTCACGTATCGTCTGTAATAATTCATTTGCCTTTTCAATAGTTATAGCAACTTGTCCAAGAATTGCGAGACTACAAAGGCAGATAATCACTTGTACTATAATGATTATTGCAGCTGTAACAAATAATACACTCAATTCCTATTCCCTCCTTGTAATTGTTTTATCACATTTTCTGCTATTTTATCCCCTATACCAGGTATACTTGTTAAATCATCATATGTGATGTTAAGTAAGTCGTTTAAACTGTATAATCCTAATTCACTTGTTATTTGTTCTGCACGTACTGAATCAATACGAGAAATACTTGAAGCAAGAAAATTAGCAGCAGGATTATCAATCTTATTACTATTTTTCCTCATAACAGGTTTATGATCTAAACATTTTTCTGCTTGTATTTTCATCATCTTGAAACATTCTACCACATCACCAAACACAGGGATTACTGTTGTATATGTGTTTAGTCTACTGATTGCTCCGTAAAGTTGGTATTTGCTTGTTTTTAATCCACTAGCATAATGTAAACTACGTAATTGTTTGTTTATGTTACTTGTACCTAATTCAATAATTATGAAATGATAAGGGTATGTTTCACTTTGATTGATTGCTTGATTAAATATCCTACCTGTCATTATACTTCCTACAAAGTCAGGTAATGTCTTATATTCAAATACTACTTGTTTATTGAAGACGTAATCACCTACAGGTAATTCTTTAACGGTGACATTATTATAGAATTTTTTGGCTTCTTCTATTCTTTTTTGTTCTCTACTATCTACTATTATATCCATGCTTTTAAACCCTTCATTTTTTCTGTATTTCCCCTAATTTTGTTTTTGCTTCATCTAATGTCTTATATGACCCAAAATAATAAAGTTTTCCTTTTATTTTTCTTTGAATATGGTATTTACCATGATTAATACTTATATATTTAGGTAAATCATATTTACGATGTATCCTCTGTTTTACACGAGGTTTTACTCCTGTTTGATTGTATGCGTGTCTTTTCCAGGTCATACAACGTGTGTTGCCAATATTATATTTTTGTCGTAATTGTTTTGTTGTCATACCTTGAAGATAATCATCAACGAATGATGCAGGCATGTGTTCTCCTTCAACAATCCTAAAATTTTTATTAATTATATTATCATACCTCCTTTTTTCCTTTAGTCATATTTTAATTAAATTAATAGTACTATAGAAAATAATATAACAAGTACATTAATATGTACATGTATAATCCTATAATCCACCACGTCTCCTTAAAATATAAGTAATACTTTCTTTTTTCCTGTATAGTTTTGTAAGTTCATTCACAATATTTTCCTTTCGAGAAAACAATACACCTAAAGGTTCACCTATATAAACAGGATAATTATACCTCTCATTTTTAAGACTATACTGAATCATGACTTTAACCTCTTTTAATTCGAATAGTTTTTGATTAATCTCACTGTTTACTTTCAGTAATGTTTTGTGATTTTGTATGTTTAAGGTACACTGCATTTTTTCTTCACAATTTTCACATTGTAGATCACACAACATTTCAAAATTTTTTTTGATTTTTATCATAATTATTAAAGTAATTTAGTAATCTAGTAATTTACAAAATTAAGTAATTTAGTAATCTAGTAATTTACAAAATTAAGTAATTTTTTATTCTATAGTACCCTGTTCTGTAGAGAAAAATTACTTTAAAATTACTAAAAAAACAAGACATTATATTCCTTAAAAAGTCATTTAAAGCAAGTATAACTTGTTTTTAAAGTAATTTAATGAAAAAATTACCTAAATTACCTTTTAGATTACTTTATTAATTACCCTCCATTTCATTCAAATTAGGATATAAAAACTGTATAAACTTATCAAACTTAACTTTCATAACCATTTTTGGATTTCCATTAAATTTAACCGTTCCATACTTCCACCCTAATAGTTCCGCTATACTTTTCACATTATAACAAACCTGATTATTTTGATGTAATGCTTTCTTCAAACCTGCAGTAAAACAAACACTATTAACACCATCACGGCTGGTATGCATTAACATATAAGGGATTAAACGTTCATTAATAACATTATAAACCCTATCTTTGAAATCATCAGCATCTTTAACAGGAGAATTACTATCTTCCGTTAATGAATGACTAAAACCATTTTCATCATAGACTCGTATTTGACGCATTTGTTTATTGATTTCTTCTATGAAAAACATGCGAATTTCCTCTACTTCTTCCTCATCAACATCATCCAGGGTTACAGACTCACTCCAACCAAGCAACCAACGAGGACACTCACGTCCAGTACTAGCATACGCTCTCACAATCAAAGTATTAGCCAACTCCTTCCAATCCAACAATAAAAGATTAATATCATCTATTATTTCATGTACAGTATACTGAGCTAACCATTTTAACTGATGAAATAAACAAAACTCAGGAGTATTTAATTTAAAATGCTCCATAAATTCCTTTTTCTCTTCCTCTGTCTTTTTTTCACTATGACTATACAATAATTGATGAAAACGCCTATTCAATCCCTCAATAACAGGTAAAGGCTGATTACTTGTGAATGATACTGTAGCTAATGCAAGTATTGTTGTGAAACTACCCCTATGATATTTTCCACGTGCATTTGTACGTTCGACACAGGTCTTTAATGTTTCACTACAACTATGATTAGAAAACACGTTTCCAGGTTCATTAACAATTAATAAAAAGGTATTTTTACTAATTTGATGACCTATACGTGCCACCGTATCAAATTCACTACCCCCTATATCTGTTTCACTATCAGGTTCAGTATAGAAATAAGCACCTATCCGAGCAAGTGTAGTTTTACCACTCCCAGCCTTACCAAAATGATACAAGTAAGGGATTAACTGTTCTAAAGGCAATCCCATCTGTTTTTTAGCAAAACCGAACGGTGCAATAAGTGAATGTTTCAAAGTAGTTGCCAACTTCCCCTCGTGATTAGGGAAATAGTTAACAAGATCCTCAATAATGTCAAGTGCATTATTCAAGTTTTGAGGTGAAACATCTAAGAGTTCATAATCCACAATATCAATTTTATCCCTGTTTTTATTATAATAAAAACCAGGTGTGTCTATTTCAGTCTTCATGATTGCGGATTTGTTTTCAATTAACATGTTAACTATGCTTGCAACTGTACCTTTAAATTCCTTTGGATTGATAACATATCCATGGTTTAGAAGGTATGTTTCAGTTTCAGGTACTGTCATTAATTTTGTAGTGAATGAGTTACCCTCATGTCCTTGTATCCATTGAATACTGAATATACGGCCTTCTTCACTGATTGGATTATCATGTACTGTTAATTCAAGAGGATAACAGGTTAATATGTTAGTATAAGTACTAATGTCCCTGTTATTCTTGTAATTAGTCGTTTGTAAGGATACATTTGTTAGCCTTTTATCACAAATAATCCAGGAATTTGTAGTCTTCTGATACTTTAATACAGTATCAGAATCATACTCTTTTATTATCTTCTTCAAAGCAGTATGAACTTCAATACTTGTTTTTGAGTCCATATGTTCTTTTAAGAAGTTTTTCAACCCATCAAGACCACTATTCGGCATGGACTCTTCAAGATACAAACTATCCATGTAATCTGTAGCTTCACCAACACCGAGCGTATGTCCATGGAGGAGAGGATGGAGGTTAATAATGATTTTCTCAACTGTTTTTGAACTTGTTCCTTGTATGAAAAAAGCACTGATTAATGCTTTAAACCATACAGGTTCATCAACAGGATTATAATAAGGATATAATGTTTCATATATCCTTTCAGCTGTTTCTACCTCATCCATATCTCGGTACCTCTGTTTAATTGAAGTCAGTGACAATTAAACTATTATAATTATTAGCTCCTTCAATTATTTTCACTGTTATTTCCTTTTTATTGTTAAGAAAATCAATAAGAGATTCTATATTGATCTTCTTGTAATTGTTAATAGGTTTACCTTTTTTATCAGTTGCGTTTGTATCATCAATAGTACAGAAAGTACTGTGAATGAAATCAAAACAGGACCTGTAAAAATCACTGTTTTTACGAATATTCTGACAATTTTTCGGAATATTCAAATAAGCATCCATATATTCGTCAGCATCATTATCCACGATGCGTATACGGATATTATTATAATTCTTAGGTTTTCCATCTTTGTTTACACCATCATTTTCAAATAATTGAATGCTTGGTTTACCTGATACGATGGTGTTTGGGTCTAATTCGTTTAATGTGACCCTTACCATGTTTCCGTAGTCTTGATATTCTTCTTCGTGGCTGGTTTCTGCCCCAAACATGTCGAGGCTATTTTGTTTAATACTCATTCTTTATCCTCCATTATTTTAATTTCTTTGAAGTCAGGCATTTCCTCAGCAGGTGTTGGATTATATCCTGCCATTTTTATAATCCAGGATAAAGCTAAACGGAACGCTTTACCTGTTGCTCTTGTTTGTGCCATACTGTAGACGCTTGGTCTGTCGGTTTGGCGTTTGTTACGTTCTGCTATTGCGGAAGCACGGCTTAAGATGTTTTCACCTTGCCTTATGCTCACAGTTGCTTCATATCCCCATTGATGTTTTTTTTCACTAAATGAGATTTCACGTACTTCTTCCACGTAAGGTGTACACCCTAATATTATTCCTAAAGTGTTCCACCCTTCAAGGAGTACGTATTCTTTGTTGGAGATGGTTATGCTTAGGTTTTGTGATTTTATCACAAATTTTAATGTGTCTGCAATATGCCCTGCTAACGCCACCTTGTCCTGCATCGGCAAGACAGGGTTAAGCACATCACAATCATTCATAACCGGTTCTGGTTTTTTAATTTCAATTTCTGTTGTTGTAGGTGTTTCAATTCCCATAATTTTCCTCCTTAAGTGGTATTTCTTTTATTTTTATGTTTTCTTCGAGTATTCCTTCAAGCACAAACATTTCCTGTGCTTTCCTTTGTGCGTCTATTGGATTATCATATAATCCTCTTGCAATATGATATCCTACTGAAATGATTTCTTCAACTAGATATTGCATAATGCTTCCTCCATTTCTAGTTCAACCTCAATTCCATAATCGTCAATTTCACGATTATGATTTAATCGTGGGTCGTGGAGGTCTGGATTAAGATATCCTTCACCGTAATCAGTATATCCTATCATGCTAATCCTCCATTATAAAAAATAGCTGATTCTGTACCTCCTAATTGGCTACAGGCATACAGGAAGATTAGCATACCTATACTGAGGAGTATTAAGATTACATATGGATTATGTAATATCTTTCTCCTTTTTTCAGCTTTAGTCACGTACCTATCAAGTACGTGACTTTTTGGATCATCTTTTTTGAAGAGGTACATTTAAATGTCCCCTCCTATAAAATAAGTGTATGAATCATTATCTTCATCGTAGGTGCTGAGGACGGATTCTAACCATATTTCCTCAGGACTCATAATGAGTAATGATTCTATGTTGTATTCTGGGGGATAGCCTGTACAGTTCATATTGCTTCCCCCAGTTTACTTAACTCCTTCTTAAGGAAGGAGTTTTGTTTTCTTAGGTTTATGTTTTCAGCCATCATCTGTTTGATTTCAGATTGACTGAAAAGTTCACCATATATTCTTATTCCTTCTTGTTCTATGTACCTGTTGATTGTTGGTACAATATCTTTTTCTGAGGAGGCAACACATATTGAGCTACCTCCTTTTTCACGAATATTCCACATTCCATCAATGAAGGTACAATCGTAGAGTACTCCTTTGAGTGTAACTTCTTTGAATAATTTTCTGTTTATTTTCATTTTTTTATTTTCTCCTTTTTTTGTGCTCATGTTAGGCACAATATATTATATTGTTGTTCTACTATTTATATTTAAGTACTACTCATGTATACAAAATAGTACTTATTCGTAAGATATAATAAGCACGAATAATAAATATACTATAATACACCTAAGAGGTAAAAAAACATGTCATACACATCAAAAATAATAAAAGTAAACGATAAAGGACAACTCCGAGCAGGAATACCTTCAGCAATAATTAAATTTCTTAATCTAACAGCAGAGGACTCCTTAACATGGACTCCCACCGTAAAAGATGATAAAATTGTTATTATTCTTGAAAAAAAAGAGGAATAAATTATATTTTTTTTAAAAACACCATACACAAAATCAACCATAGCCCCAGCTAAACCATATAAACCACCCATACGATTTTTGGGACTATTAGATAATTTTAAATAGCATTTCTTACATAAACCATTAATGGTTACTATGTACTTATCTATGATTTTATTCACCTTTTCTGTGTACTTGTGAATAATTCTTTTTTTTAAGTTTTCATGTAACTAATCATAAGGAGGAACACGTAAATATATAAAAGAAACGTCCAAATTTTTTTATACTTATTTTATCGTGTTCTTCGTTAAATGATTAAAGAATTTTTTTCAATAATATTTTTTTTACCGATATTATTTTGAACTTATATATAAATATAGTTTTTGTTAACGAGAGCATCTGAAAAGTATTATTATTTATAGATCCTCTTTAATTTTTTGACATTTTCATGAGTTAATGTTTCATTCTCAAGATTGTTAACACGTTCAAGTATTTCAGAAATTATTACATTCTGATTTGTTAATTTATCCTGTAATGTCTTTGTTTCTTCTGTTTTAACCTCTAATTCTGTTTTAACTTCCTCATAATCCGTAACAACAAGATTAGGTAAACAATTAATATACTCCTCCTTTAAAGAAGAAGGACTATCTTTAAAATATGCTTCATGTACTTTTTCTTTGCTACGTCCTTGTAGTTGATCTATTTTGTATTTGTCCATGCCTGCTTCATATAGCATGCTTGCATGATATTTTCTTAGCATGTGTGGTCTGAAGCGTGCATAATCTCCACGATTACCTAAACCTAATTTATCGTTAATCTCTTTAAATCTTTTATTTAAGTATACTCCATTTATTTTAAACAAAGGTAGGTCTCCTTTTAGGGATTTGCGTGTTTTAAGATAACTGTTTATTGCTCTTACAGCTTCATCACTACAAAACGTGAAATATTGTTTTCCTGTTTTTTGACGTTTCAAATAAAATGTAGGAATTATTTGATAATTCAAACTATCCATCACGTTAATTGCTTTGTATATGTCTTGTTGATGATGATATTCATATGTTGCGTTAATATATTCATGTATAGTTATATTTAAAGTATCTACACGACTACAACCACTACTACTAATGAATAAGGTTATTGCGGTTAATACAGGTGAGGTTATACCTATTACCGTTTTTAAAACATTTTTGTCAGGTAAATCATCATAATAGATGGGAGGATTTGTTTTTACGGTTTTCATTGAAAAATAAGGTAATGTTTGAACGTTAACACCTAAATGACGATAGGTAGAAATTATAACAGTTAAATAAAGCATTGCAGTATTTTTCTTATATGTTCTGTAGAGATATTCTCTGTAATTCATTAGTCTTTTTTTTAAGATTGTGTTATTCCAGGTTGTGTTTTCTTCTTTTTTTGCTTCATTAAGTAGGTCTATGAAATTCATATTGTTGAATTTTTCATAATTTTTAATACTTAATGTATATACTTTCCACGTATTTTTTGAACCGTTACGTTCTTTTATGATTTTTTTAATCAGCTTTTCTGTGTTCATGCTCATAACCTTTTAATAGCAGTATATAAAAAATATAATGTAACAGCATTTGATAAGTAATGCTTTGAATTTAAGAAAAGTTTATATTATCAAATGAACTATCTAAATATTATATAATTATATTTAGTTTTTTATTATTGTGGGCTGGTAGCTCAGATGGTAGATCGTCGCCTTGGCATGGCGGAGGCCCCGGGTTCAAATCCCGGTCAGTCCATTTTATAAATTTTTAAAATAAATTGGAAAATTGTGATTAAATTATGATGTTGATAGCTCAGAATCATTTACAACTAATCTTAGAAGTAGGGGCAATGTTATTTGTTACATTGGTCTTTTGTCTTAATTTAATTCCTTTGTCACTTAGTATTGTAACATTTTTATCTCTCTTCTTAGCTGGTGGTTTCACACTTCTTTTTGGAGCAGATATTCTTTTATTAGTAGTTTCATCAAGTCAGAATGAATTTACTCATCCATTTGGGCCAATTGCTTTAATGGCTGTTGTTGCTGCATTAGCATCGCTGAAAGTGATGAAAAATTCGGGTGTTGATGTAAGGCCTCTTAGAAAAGTTGTATTATTGTTCATTGCAGGAATTACTATCTTTGGTGGATTAATGCATAGATCTTTTTTAATATTATGGTTATTAGGTTTATTTATAGGATATATTATAATATCTAAATCTTTCAGAGAAAAATCAGTATTTACTCTTAAAAGAATTTGTATGTTCTTTGGTGCAGCTATTGCAGGTTTTTGTGGACTTGAAATTATTGCTAAGATAACTGGAATGACTATTTTCTCACCATTATTAAGGTTAGGAAGAATTGAACAGTATTCTTCATCAAGTATTAAAATGGTATTAAATAACATTCAATTAATAGGCCACAATGGTGCTGCTTCTTTTTGGGGTACTGAAGGAACAGCATTTGCTGAAGGTTATGTTACTTTACCTATGCAATTAATTATATTATTTGGTTTACCTTTCCCATTATTTTGTGGAGTTCTTGTAAATCAAAAAGATACAATTGATTATATGCTTCCAGGTATTTTTGGATATGGATTCGACTTTGGATATTTAGGACTTATTGGTTTAATAGTTTTTGTTTTAGGAACTATTATAATTGGTTTAAAAATATTAACTATGTATAGAGAAAAAAGAGAAAATAATAATAAAAAATATTTAGGTAAAGAAGTGTTATTGACTGGAGCATTAACTGCATTTATTTCACAAGCATTAATTGGTATGTTTATATTTAACAGGTCTATCAATGGATTAGCATTACTTTCATTTATATTTTTAGGTGCATTAATCTTGGCTAATGTTGTTACACTTAAATCAAGAACAAATTAAGAGGTTTAAAAATATGAAAGCATTAATATTATTGGGGTGTCCAGAAACCCCATCACAAACACCTATGTCAATTTATGCTACTGATAAATTAGTTAAATTGGGATATGATGTAACAATAGCTGCAAATCCAGCAGCTACTAAACTAGTTAAAGTTTCAGATCCTGAAAGTTATTATATTCAAGAATTAGTCGATTTAGATGAATGTTTAGCTAATGTTCAGGAAAAAGAATATGATTTATTATTAGGATTTGTACATAAAGATGCTGCCGCCTCTTATTTTGTAACTTTTTATCAACTTTTACAAACTAAAGCTGTTGCACTTGTATTTGAAAAAGATCCAGAATTATTAAAAGAATATACTGAGATTGTTAGTGAAAATACTGGTGCAAAAATTGTTTCTGTAAGAGCATTCCACAATCCAAATCCTATTAAAGTTAATTTAGATAAAGCATTAAAGGAGTTATAAAATGTCTTTTTGTTTAGATACTTATCTTCAACAGTCTGATGATTATGAAATTTTAGCATCACAAGCAGGTTTTAAGGACTGTGCTAGACTTATTAGGTATAAAGCTCCAGAAATTATTTATGTTAATGCTGGAGAAGAAATCTTAGGTTCTCGTGTAATTGGCATAACTCCAATTCCAATTGGGGTTGATTCAAAAAAAGGTACTGTTCTTATACCATATACTAAACCATGTTATGGTACTGCAGTTGTTGAATTACCAGTAGACGCAGATGAAATTGATAAAATAAGAAAATTAAACATTAACTAGTTGATTTTTATGTTATCTACTGTTGTTGGAAGTTTTCCAGCGGAAATAAAATCTCCAACTACTACAAAAGATAAATTATTAAAAGTATTTGGAGTTTATGATCCATTTAAACAATCAATAAAACAAACTGTAATCTCTCAACTTGATGCAGGAATAGACATTATTTCTGATGGTCAGGTTAGGGGAGATATGGTTTCTACTTTTACTAATTTTATTCCTGGAATGAAATTAGAATCAAATAATACAGTTATTACATCTAAAATTAGACAACCTACAAAAGAGATTTCTATTAATGATTTAAAATATGCTAAAAAGGTAATGGTTGATTATTTTAATGGAAATATTCCTGAAAACAAAGGAATTAAAGGAATTATAACAGGTCCTTCCACTATTGTTTATTCATCAAGAATTGAAGCTTTTTATAAATGTAAAGATGATGCTATTTTAGATTTGGCTAAAAGCCTTAAATATGAAGTTGATGCAATAGAAAAGAAAATTAATCCAGTTTACATTCAAGTTGATGAACCATTTTTATCTACTGGTTTAGTTGATTTAAAAGTAGCTAGTGAAGCTATTGACATAATTGGTGAAGATCTTAGTGTTCCATTAGCTATGCATGTTTGTGGTAATTTAACAGATGTTTTCAAGGATTTAATTAAATTCAATGTTGATATTTTAGATTGTGAATTCGCTGGAAATAATACAAATATTAAAATTTTAGAAAAAAATGCATCTTTAGTTAAAAATAAAAAAATAGGTTTTGGATGTTTGGATACTTCTTTGAATGAAGTAGATGATGAGGATAAAACTGAAGAATTAATAGCTAAAGGTGTTGAAATTTTAGGAAAAAACAATATAATTCTAGATCCTGATTGTGGTTTGAGAAGAGCTAGTAAAGATGTAGCTTTTGGTAAACTTAAATTAATGAATAAAATAAAAGATGAATATAATTAATAATTTATCTATATTCATGTTTAAAGTTTGGGTCATATAGCTTAGATGGTGTAAAATCTCCAGGGTTTAACACATCTCCAACTACAATCATTGCAGTCTTTGTTATATTGGCATCTTTTACTTTTTTTGCAATATCTTTTAAGGTTCCTCTAATTATTTCTTGGTCTTTCCAAGTTGCTTTTTTTACAACAGCTATTGGAGTATCTTCAGTGTAACCTACAAGTAATTCATCAACAACTTTATCAATCATACCAATTCCTAAAAATATGCACATAGTTGCATGATGCTTAGATAAACTAGAAATACTTTCGCTACGTGGTTTTGGAGTTCTACCTTCAGGACGTGTGATAATAACAGTTTGTGAAATTTCGGGTAATGTTAATTCTGTTTCAAGTACACTAGCTGTACCAAATAATGAACTTACTCCAGGAATAATGTCATATTCAATATCATATTTTTTTAATTCTCTAATCTGTTCACCAATAGCTCCATAAATTGATGGATCACCAGTGTGGACTCTAGCTACTAATTGACCTTTCAAAGCAGCTTTTTTACAAATTTCAGTTGTTTCTTCTAAATTCAGTACAGCACTATTATAAACAACACAATCTTCTTTTTTTGGATTTAAAACTTCTTTATTAACTAAAGATCCAGCATAAATAATAACATCTGCTTTTTCAATAACATTTCTTCCCTTAACCGTTATTAAATCTGGGTCACCAGGTCCGGCTCCAATGAAAATTACTTTACCTTTCATATACAATTTTTTGATTTAACTTCTATTTAATAATTATGAATCTAAAAAAGAATTTAACCTCAATATTTTACTTTAATTTAAACAAAGTTTATTAATTATTGAAATAATTAAAAAATATGGATAAAAAAGGATTTATATCACTAGAAACTATTTTTTCTATTTTTATAATATTAATTATAGTTACATCGATATTATTTTATGTCCAATCAAATTTAGAATTTAATGAAAGTATTGAATCTAATGTTGATTATAGAATAATTTTAGATAATTTAGCTAATTGTATAAATCAAGTTAATTCAAATGGTGATAATTTTTCTAAAAAAATTGTTTTACCTCAAAAAGACTATTCTTATAAAATTACTGTTGAAAAAAAGAAGTTAACAATTGAATATTCTAATAAAAAAGGTGAATCGATTATTTTACCAATTGCAATTAATAGGAATTATGAACTTTATAGTGGGCAAAGTTATTGGATTGAAAAGAAAGATGGGGAGGTTAAGATATTATGAAAGATAAAAAAGGTCAACTAAGTGGGGAATATTTATTATTAATAGGTTCTTTAATTGTTATCTTAATAATGTCTATATTTCTAATAACTAATGAACATGAACTTAATATAGCTATGGCTGCTGCAAAATCTGGAGTAACTGATGGGGTTGCCTTATCAACAACTGCAATCTATCCAAAAGAAACATTTAATGAATATGATGATAAAGAAGGTTTAAAACATCCTTATTTTGTAACTATTTTAAATATTAGTTATGATTCTATGGGTATTGATAAAAATTATGGAAAACAAAAAATACAATTTAAAGTTTATGCAAAAGCAAGTCAAAATTATAGTAAAAAGGAATTAGATTCAATTGGTGATAGAATTAATTATAATTTGAGAAAATCGATAGCTACAAGTTTTAATTCAACAAACAATACAAATAGATTATATAATCCGGTTTTTTCTAATAATTATATATTTACAACAGCTAATGTAGTATGGGTTTAAATATTATTAAAAATAATTAATTTTTATGTACAGTAAAAATGAAAAAGACAGGCTCTTAAATCAATTAAAAGAAATGGAAAGTTTTCAAGTCGATATGGATGATGAAGGTAAAATATTACAAAAAGATATTATTGATTTTTTAGTAAGTAGAAAAGGAAATGCTGAGGAATTGGGAGATAGGATTGAGTTATATTTATATGAATTTAAATTATTCTGTAGGAAACCAGTAAGATTTGGTCAAAAAGAATTTGATGTTTATTTAAATGCTGTAGATATTCCTTTTGAAAAATTAGATGCTCTTTTAAAAGATTGGGATAAATTTAATTTAGTAATTTATACAGAAATTGATAAAAAATTTAGTGTATTAAATCTAAATCTTTTGTTAAAAGATTAGATGTTAAATACTTTTTTAGCGTTGTTCGTTGTTATTTTATCAACAGTGTTTAAATCTATTTCTTTAATTTCAGCTATTTTTTTACAAGCATTAACAATGTTTGAGGGTTCATTTCTTTCTTCTTTTGTCATAGCTAAATAAGGACTATCAGTTTCAGTTAAAACATTATCTAAGGGGATATTTTTAATTAAATCTTGATGTCGTTGAGAATAACAAACCATTGTGGAAAAACTCATATAATAATTGTCGTGTTGCATTATTCTTTTAGCTGTTTTTAAACTTCCACTAAAACAATGAAATACTACATAAGGTAAATCTTCATATTCATTAACAATGTTTAATGCTTTTTTTTCACAGTCACGAACGTGCATAAGTAAAGGTACTTTATATTCATTAGCTATTTCAATAAAACTGGTGAATATTTCTTTTTGTCTTGCTCTTAGGGTTTTATCCTTTACAAAAAAGAAATCCATTCCTACTTCACCAATAGCTACAATATCTTTTATATTGTCTATTAAATGTTTTTGAGCAGAATGTAATTCTTCTTTACTACATTCTTGTGATGTTACTGGATGAAATCCAAAAGTTGGATAAATAAAACCTTTATTTTCTTTTGATAACTCTAAAACTTTTTGATTTCCTTCAAGACTTGTTCCAGAATCAATCACTGCATCTAAAACATTTTGTGCTCGTTTTATTACTTCTAATCTGTCTTTATCATAATCTTCAAAATCGATATGGCAATGTGTGTCTATCATGTTTTTTATACTCCGAATCTACGTTCTCTTTCTTGGTATGATCTAATAGCTCTTAAAAAGTCTACTTTTCTTAGTTCTGGCCATAAACTTTCACAGAAATATAGTTCTGAGTATGATGATTGCCATAATAAGAATCCACTTAACCTTTCTTCTCCACTAGTTCTAATAATTAAGTTAGGGTCATCTAATCCTGCTGTATATAAGTTTTCACTTATTAAATCTTCATTAACATCATCAACAGTTATTTTTCCATCTTCAACATCTTTGATGATTTTTTTAACTGAATCAACAATCTCTAAACGACCATCATATCCGATAGCTAGATTAAGTTGTCTTTTATTATAATGTTTAGTAGCATCTTCAGCTTCTTTAATAGCTTCTTTTACATTGTCGGGTAATAAATCAAGTCTGCCTACTACTTTGACTTTTACTTCATTTTTATGGATTTTTTCATGATCAACTAATCTTTTGAAGTTTTTAAAGAATAATTTCATTAGTCCATCTACTTCGTGTTGAGGTCTATTAAAGTTTTCTATTGAAAATGCATATGCTGTTACTATTTCTATTCCAAGTTCTATTGTCCAGTCTAGAACTTTTTCTAAAGTATCTACTCCAAATTCATGTCCTTTTACAACATCCATATTTCCTTGAATTTTAGAGTAACGTCTATTACCGTCCATAATGATTGCTACATGTTTCGGCATTTTTTCAGTTTCTAAATTTCTGGAAATATACCATTCATATATTTTATAAATAATATTCTCACCCATAATAAACACCCGAAGCAAATAATTTATTTATTAGTAAATAATATGTTACTTTTTATTTTTAAAGTTTAGCTAATTTATATGATAATTCTAAACTACGTAAGTAACCTTCTACATTTTGGTCACGACTGGTATCAATGTAAATCTTATCTATTCCAAATGTAATTGCTCCAAAACTTGGCCATGAATTTAATAAAACGAGTGTTCTAAAAATAGTATTTCCAACAATACCATTAGGAGCTATTAAGATATTACATTTATTTTTTATTGCTTGATCAATTAAAACACATTTGTTTTCTACTTTTTGATTTGTATAATTTTCAATTAATTCAGTAAGTTTTTTATTATCTTCTAATGATTTGTTGATTTGTGTGCTTCTTCCATAGTCTCCTAATCTTGCATAAGAAAGTGTGGCTATTTTTGGAGTTTTATTAAGTTTTTTAAAAAAATTAATACAATAAATAGCTATTTTAAGTTTTTCATCTATAGTATTTCCTTCGTCAATACCTACTGAGCTTATTAAAAATTCGAAATCTTTTCCATGAATATATGTAGCCCGTGATATGTGTGGGTAAGTTTCTTTTAACTTTTTTAAAACATTAGATGCGGATAATGATCCTCTTATTGTTGCATTAATAGTTTTATCCAAGATATTTTTAGCTAATAACTCTTCATTTTCGATTAATTTAATATTAACATCTGTTTTATCTTTTTTAAAAATATTGCAAGCTTTTAATATATCTTTGTTTTCTCCAACTCCAACAGCTATAGTTATCATTAATTTAATTATTTTGTTTATTATTATTTATAGGTATTTTATTGTATTTTTGATAAAAACTAAACATTTATATGTAAGTAAGTACTTACTTACATTATGGAAATTGAACTAGATAAAACAGAACAAAAGATTGTTGATGCCACAATATTTCTTTTAGATAAAGAAGGAATAAATGGTACAACAACTAAAAAAATAGCTAAAAAAGCTGAAGTTAGTGAAGTTACTGTTTTTAGAAAGTTTAAATCTAAAAATAATCTTTTAAAAATAGCTAAGATTTATTATTCAGATTATTTTCTAGAAAAAATAAGTGATATTTTCATAAATTACAAAGATACTGATTTGAAATTATTATTAAAACAGATATGGTGGAATCTTATTGATTTTTTAGATAATAATTTAGATATTATTAAAATTGCATTAGATGAATTAATGTCTAATCTTGAAGAAGAGAAAATATTTTCAAAGTTTTCAAATATAGTTCTTAAAAATTTGACTAATATTTTCCAAGAACAAATTGATAATGGTAAAATGCGTAATGTTAATCCATCTGCTGCTGCTTTAACAGTTTATAGTGTTATTGTTGAAGGGATAATATTGTGGAAATTCGAATCAAAAGTTTCAAATGATGATACAAATCAATATCTTGATGATTTTTTAGATATATTTATTAATGGTATAACTAATTAAAGGGGTGAAACTAATGTCAGTAGATAAAGTATTTCATATAATGAAAAAAGATGCTCAGTCAGTCTTTAAAAATCCTGCTGTTGTTATTACAATAATAGCTATTATTATTTTACCTTCATTATATGCACTTTTAAATATAGATGCATGTTGGGATCCTTATGGGAATACAGATAATTTAGATTTTGCAGTAGTAAACAATGATCAAAACGCAACATATAATAATGCTTCATATAACTTTGGAGATAATGTAGTTGATAAATTAGAAGATAATGATGATTTTGCATGGGAGTTTGTAGATGAGGATGATGCCCGAGATGGGGTGGAGAATGGAACGTATTATGCAGCAATAATAATTCCTGAAAATTTCTCTTCAAATTTATTATCAATTAATGATCAAAATCCAAAACAAGCAGAATTAACTTACTTAATTAATGAAAAAACAAATCCTGTTGCTTCAAGAATGAGTAATAATGCAGTAAATCAAATACAAAGTAAAATAAATGATGAAGTTATTAAAACAGTGAATGGTGTAGCATTTAACCAATTATCAGTGATGGGTCAAACAACACCTCAATCTAGCTTATCACAGTTATCTTACATGAATTCAAGTGGTGTAGATAATTATTTCTATTCTCCTACTGAAGTTACAAAAGAAAAAATAAATCCTGTAGATAATTATGGTTCAGAGGTATCTCCATTTTATATAGTGCTTTCAATATGGGTTGGATGCATAATATCCATAGCATTAATCAAAGCAAGATATTTAGGTGAGTCATTATACAAACCATTAGAACTTTACTTTGGTAGAATGGGATTATTTTTGATTATAGGATTGTTGCAATCAACAGTAACATTAATTGGAGCATTTTGGTTAGGTATTGAGGTTTCTAATCCATTATTATTCATAGGTTGTGTTTATTTAATAACATTAGCATTCATGACATTGATTTACTCATTGTTATCATTATTTGGTAATGGTGGTAAAGCATTAGCAATTATATTGTTAGTGCTCCAAATATCAACAACAAATGGTATTTATCCGGTATATGTTATGAATGACTTCTTCCAAGCAATAAATCCTTATTTACCTATGACTTATGCTATAGGATTACTTAGAAATGCTTTGCTTGGAGTTTATTGGCCAACATTTTTCACTGGTGTTTATGTAATGATTGGAATGATTATTGCAACATTAATTGTAACAATTATTATTAAAGGAAAATTTGATAAAATAGCTAATAAATTTGAAAAAGCATTAAAAGACTCAGGATTATTTTAAATCCTGAAATTTACTTTTTTTAATAAAAATAAATGTCATATTTTTTTTAATCAGATGTGTTCATTTATTTTAATTGAATCAAAAATTAATTCTTATTATTGTATTAGAATTTATTCTAAAAAAATTAAAAATAAAGAGATTAATCTTTATTAAAATCTTTAATAGCCTCATTAACTATTTCTAGAACTGATGAGGATAATTCTGGATATTTATAGTTTATAGGAACTGGGATATTATCACAGTATACAACATTAAGACCTTTTTCCATAGAATATTTTGTAGCTACATCAACAGCAGCTGCTTTAAGTTCTGTAAGCATAACATCTGCTTTATCAATGTATTTTTTAATATCTTCTTTAAGAAGAGGTCTATTTGATAAGTGTGAAGTTGTTCCAATAACTTCACAATTATAATTAGTTTCTAAATATTTAATTAATTCATTTTTAACAGATTCTGGTGCTGTTGTAGCAAATAAAACTTTTTTATCAGATATCTCTCCTAATGGTTTTGGTCTAAATACTGTTGCTATTATTTTTGCTTTTGGATTTATTTCTTTTATAAATTTCTCAAGATACTCTAATTTTTCATTGTTGCACATTGGCTCTTCACACATAGTTAAAATAATCAAATCTCCAAGACTAATCCTATAAGGTCCAAAATAATCTTTAATATTATTCAATGGTTGATTTGCACCGATAAGTACAATATTCTTATTGGTTTTTATGGGTGGTATTGCTGCACCACTACCTTCAAATATTGCAAATTTTGCATCTACTTGGTTGGCTAGTTTAGCTCCTTTTTTCATATTTGTTAAAAAGACTTCACCGGCCATTCCACCTCCACAACGTCTACAACCTATTGTTAATATTCTACTCATTAATGCATCTTCCCAATGGTCACTAGCTGCATGAACTCCTTTTTGAGATTGTTCTAATAAAAATTCAGGTGTTATCTCAAGTTTTTCTCCATGAACTATTTCAGGTTCTTTAGGTCCTCCTCTTCCCATAGCTATTACACAGGGTTCATATCCATGTTTATTTATTAATCTAGATACAAATCCTGAAACAGCTGTTTTTCCTATTCTTTTTCCAGTTCCAATTATCTTTATTGAGGGTTTTTCCATAACTTCATATTGGGTAATTGGATCAAATTTAAAGTCTGGACCTTGATAACTTACATTTTGACCAAGTACTTTACAAGCAATTTTAAATCGTTTAGGATAATCTAAAATAGGTTCATCACTTAAATCCATTACAGTATCTACATTATATTTGTTAATCATTTCAACAATAAGATTATAAGGGATATCCTCTGTTTTTGCAAAGTGTACTGGAATTCCTAAAACTTTTGAATATGATTCTTCAGAGTCATCTCTTAGTTTTTCAGTTCCTCCAATAAAAACAGCAGCCACAATATCAATATGTTCTAAATTGTTTAGTATATCAATTGATTCTTGAGTAACTGGGAGATAATGTTCTCCATCAACTAAACAGAGCATTTTACTAGTACTTTTCATATTAATCACTTTTTGGAATTTAGTTGATTACTAATATGATAAGTGATAGTATTAAAAACTATTCAAATTTAAAAAAAGAGAAAGTGGCTTTAACTTAAGCCATTTTTATATCATTTCTAGATCTTGCAACAAGGTCTGCTAGGGAATTACATACATTGTCAGGTATGGAATTTTCATCTTTTTCGTTTATTACATGAGCAATAATTTTACAAAGAACAAAAATAGCATGTTTGTGTTCTGCTTTTGTTTTATGGATGTGGTGAGGGCTTATTTTAAGTGATATGTATTCGCTACAATCATTTTTTATTTGATCATTTTCTGCTAAATATTTTAAAATATAAACTAAAAATTGATGTAATTGTATCATTTCATCCTTATACATGTGTATCTGACCTATTATTTATAGTATATATTAAGTTTAAGTAAATTTATTTTGTGAAATTAAATAATTAATTTTAATTATTTATATATTTAGTGTTTAATCTTATTTAAATATTGCATTAACTATAATAATTTATATATTAACTTTTTATAAATGTCTGGTAACTCTTCATTTAATATATCTAATCCTTTTTGTGTTATTCCATTTTTAGTTGCAACTTTGTTAATTAATTCATCAGAAGAATAGATATTTTTTTCTAATAGGTATGATGTGCTGTTTAGTGTTTCTAAGATTATTTTAAAGATTTCTTCTTTTGTTAAATCACAATTTTTTTCAAGTTTTTCTGCAAACATTTTACTGCTAAGCGCTATAAATGCAGGCATACAGCTGGCAGCTATTGTAGCTATTTCTAAATCAAGATTATTGTTAACAATTTTTATTTGACTGAATTTGGAAAATAACTCTTCAACGAATTTTTTATTTTCTAAAGGTACATTTTCATCATGGATAATTATTGAAACTCCTTTTTTAGGATTATTTTTATCATATGTTGAGGATATTGTTGGTATTACACATGTTAATCCATTGTTTTCAAAAGTAGTATTTATTCCAGCACATGTGTGTATAATTTGAGTGTTTTGGGTTACATATGGTTTTAATTCTTCTAAGACACTTATTAAATCGGGTGTTTTTACAGATATTATTATTTTTTCACAGTTTTTTGCAATTTCTATATTATTGTCTGTAATTGATATGGTTGAATTAATATTTTTTATATGGTTTATTTTTGAAAGAGTTCTATTTGAAATGTAGAGTTTGTTAAAGTTATAAAAATCATTTTTAATTATATTTTGGGCAATAAGTTCTCCAATATTTCCGTATCCGATAATTCCAATGTTCATTTATTTCACACCTTAATTTTAAATTCTTTTGTTTCAATGATTTTAGGTAATGTTCCAATAGTCCCAATATGGTCCTGAGATATAATTAATGCACCTTCAAAAAACTCTTTATAATTTTCACTAACTTCAAGACCTCTATATACTTTATCTTCACTAGTTTCACCAATTATTTCATTAGCTATTCTAGTAGCTAGTCCATCAGCTATTGATGCTTTTTTGCTTAGTATAGTAACACTATCAGATTGACCAAAACTTATAGAGTGGCCAATTTTTCCTGATGATGTACAGATTCCCAGTGGTTTTTTTCTTTTTTTTAATTTAAATCCAATTTTATTGCCTAATATTGGATTATTGGAATAAATTCCACAAATTGATGGTTTATTATTTATAATGGCTATGTCCCCACCATTTTCAATAATTGAGTATTTTGATTTTTTTGAAATTAGATAATCAAGAGACATTTCTGATATTGTTCCAGCAACTGTTGCCATAGGTCCTACATCACAACAATTAGAAGCTACATACATTTTTTTTATTATTTCGCTTAAATTTTCGTTATTATAAGTAAGTGGTTCTAAGGATATTTGAAATTCTTCATGTTTGAGGATATAATGTTCTAAATCAGTTCTTAATTTTAATATGTAATTTTTTAGATTATTGTTTTTTAAATCAGTAGTTAACCGAATATGTGTTTGATTTAAATCGATATGTTGGGATTCCATAGTATTATAGTTATTTATAAATTATTTCTTTTATAACTATTGTTAGTGGATACAATTAAAAAGTAATTAAATTAATATAATAGTAAAACTATATTATAAAAAAAATATAACAGATGTGATATATTGAAATCCTTTAATTTTTTACTTAAAGAAAGAGAAGAAAAACCAAGACAAAAAGGTATAACAATGGTCCTAGATAAAGGTTTAGGATTGGAAACTGCTGAAAGTTTAATGAATATCTCTGGAGATTATGTAGATTATTTAAAATTTGGATGGGGAACATCTATTGTACATGAACAAGAAATAATTAAAAATAAAGTGGATATGTATAAAGCTCATAATATAACTCCATATACTGGTGGAACTCTTTTTGAATTAGCTTATATGAATAATAAGTTAGAAGATTTTTTCCAAGAAGCTCATAATTTGGGATTTGAAGCTATTGAAATATCTGATGGATCAACAACAATCACTCATGATAAAAAATTAGAATGCATTGAATTGGCTAAAAAAGATGGTTTTGAAGTTTTATCTGAAGTTGGTAAAAAAGATCCAAATTTAGATAAAGAATTAACTTTAGATGAGAGAATAAGTTATATGCAAAGTGAATTAGAGTCAGGTTCATCATTAATCATTGTTGAAGCAAGAGAAGGTGGAAAAAATATAGGCATTTTTGATAAATCAGGTAATGCTAAAGAAGATGAAATAGATTATATTATTGACAATTTTAATGGAGATAAAATCCTTTGGGAAGCTCCAAATAAAGATCAACAAGTATTTTTTATTTTAAAACTTGGTAATAGTGTTAATCTAGGTAATGTATCAACTGATGACATCACTTCTCTTGAAACTTTAAGAAGAGGATTAAGGGGAGATACCGTAGGAAAAATTTAAACTGTAAAAAAAAGTTTGATAGAGGGTATTTATTTGAAAAAAAGAACAATTGGTCAAATTAATGAGAAAATTGAAAATAATAATGCCAACATATACACAGCAGAAGAGTTTAAAAAACTCATAAAAGAGGATGAAACTCCAAGTTTTGATGAAGTAGATGTAGTAACTACTGGAACTTGTGGAGTTATGAGTGGTACTGCAGCTATTTTTAATTTTGTAGTTTCAGAACCTGGTGTTTTCATGAGGGCAAAGAATATTTATTTAAACGGTGTTCCAGCTAATATTGGTCCATGTCCTAATGAATGGTTAGGTTCAGTAGATTTAATTCTTCATGGAACTTCTAAATCTATAGAAAATCCAGTATATGGTGGAGGATTTTTATTAAAAGATATTCTTGAAGGAAAAGATATTGCAGTTAAAGTTGAAACAATTAATGGAGATATAGTTGAATCAACAACAAATATTAATGAAATTGGAAGAGCACAAATGATTGGAACACGTATGGCCTTTAAAAATTATAATTCATTTGTAAATCCAGATAATCACCCAGTATCTTCTATATTTTCAGCTATACCATTAGAAGGAAATTTAAGCGGATTTACATTTTCAGGATGTGGTGATTTAAATCCACTTCAAAATGATCCTAATCATAATATAATTAAAAATGGAACTAAAGTACTGTTAAATGGAGCTGAATCTATTGTTTTAGGTGATGGAACAAGAAGTTCTGTTGAAAAACCAAATTTAATGATTACAGGTAATCTAAAAGAAATGGATCCAACATTCCTTGGAGGATTTAAAACAGGTGAAGGTGGAGAAGTTTATGATACTGTAGCTATTCCTATTCCAGTTTTAAATGAAGAAATTTATAATAATTTATTAATTAAAAATAGTGATATTCCATTATCTGTATGTGATATTAAGGGACGTCATTTACCTTTAAGCGAAACTACATATGGTGATGTTTGGGAAGGTCATGAATTAAGACCTAAATATGATAGAGAATCATGTTCTACATGTGATAAATGTATTGTAGAGGAAATATGTCCAACTAATGCATTTTCGGATAAAAGATTAGATTTATATAGATGTTTTGGTTGTGGAATGTGTGTACATTATTGTAAAAACAATAGCTTTAATATGAATATTGGAAATGTTGATTTGGCTATTGAAGGAAAAATACATACTGTACCAATTATTTGTAGACAGTCAGATGCTCTTAGAGCTAATAAATTATCTTTAAAATTAAAGAAAATGATTGAAAATCAAGAATTTAGGTTATAATATGCATACTCAAAAAATTGATGAAACACCTCTTGATTTTGCTCAAGCTATAAAAAAAGATATTAAAAGTTCAAAAGATGATGGTGTTTTAAAATGTGTTCAATGTGGAATGTGTACATCAACATGTCCTGCGGCTCGTCATTCTAGTTATAATCCTCGTGAAATAATGGAACGTGTTTTTGAAGGAGATGAAACACTTTTAGAAGATGAAAATATTTGGAAATGTTTTTATTGTTATACATGTCATAGTACTTGTCCTGTTGGAAATAGTGTTTGTGAAGTTAATCAAATTATTAAACAGTTTGCTATATCAAAAGGAATTGCTTATGAACAGTTGTATGATTACTTAGGATTTGCAGACAGTTACTTTAATGCAGCTATTGGAGCAATACCTTCTAATTTTTATCCAGAAATTAGTGAGGATGTAGAAGGATGGTGGGATTTTAGACAACATTTAAATGAAATACGTGAAGAATTGGGTTTAGGTCCAGTATCACCACCTCAAGAAGTTGTTGATGAAGTAAGTGTGATTTTAGTTAATACAGGTTTTAAAGATAGGATGGATAAAATAAGACAATCAAAGGAGGGTGAAGATGAAACAAATTCCTGATAAAAATATTCTTTTATTTAAAAGTTGTCTTGTAAGTGTGGAATATCCTGGAATTGAATCATCTACTAAATTTGTTTTTGATAAAATTGGTATTGATTATGAGATTTCAGATAAACAAACTTGTTGTACTGGTCTTGGACATTATTCAGATGTATTTGATCAGTTTACAACAACTGCTATTGGAGCCCGTAACTTTAAAGTAGCTAAAAATTTAGAAAAACCAAATTTAGTAATGATGTGTGCTACATGTTATGCAATTAACAAAAAAGTAGCTAATATATTAAATAAAAAAGATGATGTTAGAGATAAAGTAAATAAAGTTTTTGATGAATCTAATTTATCTCATTTAAAATATGAAAAGGATGATGTTGATTCATCTAAAAATATTTTTCACGTGGTAGATATTTTATACAACAAACGTGATGAAATTTCTAAAAATATTAAATATGATTTAAGTGATTATACAATAGCTACTCATCATGGTTGTCATTATTGTAAAGTTCATTATGATGATACAATTGGTGGAGTTAGAGACCCTAATATTATTGATGATATAATTGAAGCATGTGGATGTAAAACAATTGGCTGGTATGATCATAAACGTCAAACATGTGGAAGTGGATTTAGGCAAAGATATTCTAATAAAGAGTTATCTATGGAAGTTACTGAAGATAAGTTACATTCTATAAAAGAAGATGGTGTAAATATTTTAGTCCATTTATGTCCTAATTGTCATGTTCAATTTGACAGATATCAGGATTTAATATCTAAAAAATGTGGAGAAGAGTTTAATACAATTCATTTAAATATATCTCAATTTGTAGCTATTGCTATGGGTGGAGATTTTGATGAAGTAATAGGCGTAAAAGCACATACTGTACCTGTGGATTCAGTTATTAAGGATTTAAAGGAGGTTGAATAATGTCTGGAGATTTAAAAATAGGAGTTTTTATCTGTGAATGTGGTGGAAATATTTCAGATACTGTGGATATTCAAAAAGTTAAAGATTCTTTAGATGTTGAAGTAGTAGAACAGTTTGTAAATTTATGTTCTTTAAATGGGAGAAAAATTATTAGGGATGCTATTTTTGAACATCATTTAGATCGTGTTGTAATAGTAGCATGTTCTCCAATAAGTCATGAAAAAACATTTCAGGATTATGTTCAACCATTGAATCCTTATTTGATGGATATGGCAAATATTCGTGAACAATGTTCTTGGGTTCACAATGATAAGGAAAAAGCAACTAAAAAAGCTATAACTCTTATTAATGCATCAATAGAAAAAGTAAAAAAATCTGATGAAGTTAATCCAATTTACTGTCAAACTCCTGATGAAGTAGCAGTAATTGGTGGTGGAATAGCGGGTATGAATGCAGCATTATCATTAGCTAAACAAGGGACTAAAGTAACTATTATAGAGCAATCACCATCTATTGGGGGACATATGGCTAAAATAGGGAAGGTTTTTTCTCCTGTTAAGATAGCTGAAGAATGTGGGATGTGTTTATTAAATCCAATATTGAATGAAGTTGTTTGGAATGAAAATATTGAGATTTTAACTAATGCAAAAGTTATTGAAGCAGAAAGAAGGGCTGGAACATATAATTTAATAGTTGAAAAATCTCCAAGATATGTTGATACTGAAAAATGTATTGCATGTGGTAATTGTGCAGAAGTATGTGAAGTTGAAGTTCCAGATGATTGGAATGATGGATTATCTAATAGAAAAGCTATTTATCGCCCTTTTGGTCAATCATATCCTGAAGCCTATGTTGTAGATATGGAACATTGTAATAGATGTGGTGACTGTAAAAGACAATGTAGTATGAATGCTATTAGGTTTAAGTTAAAACCAGAAAAAATCCCGGTTTCTGTAGGTTCTGTTATTATAGCTACGGGACATCAATTATTTGATCCAAATTTAAGACCAGAATATGGATATTCCAGATATGATGATGTTATTACACAAAGTGAATTAGGTCGTATCACTGGAGTAAATGGTCCAACTAAAGGTAAATTAATGAAATCAAATGGTGAAGTTCCAAAAAGAGTTGTTATGGTACAATGTGTTGGGTCAAGAGATGAAAAGCCTGATGGGCATTTATATTGTTCTAAAGTGTGTTGTAGTGTTGCTTTGAAAAATGCAAATATTATAAAGCATAAACATCCTGAAACAGATGTGGTTATTTGTTATACAGATATGAGAACTCCTAGTATGTATGAAAAATATTATAAACATACTCAAGCTAATGGGGTGAGATTCATACGTGGAAGGCCTGGAGAAGTTGTTAAAAGGAAAGATAAATTCATTGTTCGTGTTGAAGATACTCTTAAAAGAGAATTTTCTGAAATTGAAGCGGACATGGTTGTATTATCTACTGCTATTGAACCATCTGAAGGTACTAAAGAAATTGCAAATGTGTTAAATGTTGGTACTACTGAAGATGGGTTTATTAAAGAAGCACATCCTAAAATTAAGCCAGTAACAACAGATGTTCAAGGAACTTTTGTTTGTGGAACTGCACAAGATCCAAAAGATATCACTGAATCTATTATGCAAGCTACTGCATCTGCTTCTAAAGTAGCTGAATATAATTATGGTGGAATAGAAATTGAACCATTTATTGCAGAAATTGATGAAGAAAAATGTATTGTCTGTGGAGACTGTGTGAAACGTTGTAAATTTAAATCAATGAGTGTTCAGGACGATAAAATTTATATTGATCCAATGAGTTGTACTGGTTGTGGAAAATGTTTAGTTGGATGTAAACAGTTAGCTATTTCAGTTAATGGTAATATTGATGAGAAAATTAAAGCTACAATTGATGGTGTATTAGCTAAAAAGACACCTGGTGAACGTATGATTTTAGTTTTCCTTGATAATATTGGTTATACTGCAGCAGATAATATTGGAGTTAATAGACTTTCTTACCCTGAATCTATTCATATTATTAAAGTTCTTTCTGTAAATCGTGTAAGACCTCGTCATATTAAACATGCTCTTGAAAATGGTGCTGATGGGGTGTTTATAGGGGAATTCCCTGGAGATTTAATGTATGATGAAGTTGAAAGGAAAATAGCAAAAGTTAAAGAGAGAATTAAAAAAGTTAATCAAAATCCTGATAGGGTTGCTTTTTCAAAAGTTTATATTCCTTATTTCACAGGATTAGCTAAAAAATTAAATGATTTTGATAAAAAAATTGAAGAATTAAATGAGTCTGAATAAGATTCATTTAATTATATACTTTTCATAAATCTTTTTTTAATTTCTACAGGTGTTAAATCAATTATTGGCGCTTGTGAATTACCAGGTTCTGTATTAAAACAAATGAAGTTGCATTCATCATTTTCTATTATTTCTCTTAAATCTATTTCTTCATAATTATAACAATTTTTAATACCTACACTTTTAGCCATTTCTTTCAAGTCTAAATCTTTAGCATAAGTTTCCTGATTACCTGTTGAACCATATGCTTCATTGTTAATTACAATCCAAGTTAAATTAGATGGGTTTTGAGCAAAAATAGTGACTAATGATCCTAAATTCATTAAAAATGATCCATCTCCATCAATAACAACAATTTTTCTATTTGGCTTAGCTATTGCAAGACCAAGACCTATTGATGAAACAAGTCCCATTGATCCAATCATATAAAAGTTTTCTGCTCTGTCGTTTATATCGTATAATTCTCTTGAAGGAAAACCTATATTACATAGTACTAATTCATCATTGATTGCACCTATTATTTTTGCAATTGCATTTCTTCTTTTCATTAAATCACCAATATTTAATTTCTAATAATACTGATACAGGTTTACCTTCTTCTGAAGATAATTTCCATGCATTTTTTACATCTTCATAGGCAGTTTCTGGGTTTGTAGGTTCAAAAAAGTGAAAATCCATAGCATTTAATAATCTTGGTGTAGATTCACCCATTGGTATTTGTCCACAGATGTTTTCACCTTCAGTCCCTCTGTGGCTTATAATTATTACTAATGGGAATTTATATAGTTCCATTAAAGATTTAAGTGCATTAATAGAATTACCAAGTCCTGAGTTTTGCATTAAAATAGCTGGTTTACAACCACCCATATATGCTCCAGCGCATATTCCTATTCCTTCTTCTTCTCTTGTCACTGGAATATGTGTAATTTCTTCATCTTCATCAACCATTTTTAGTAATTTACTTAAATTAACACATGGGACGCTAACAATAAAATCAATTTCAGCATCTTTTAATCCATTATAAATAGCTTCGGTACTATCCATATTCACCCTCTTCCTAGTTTTAATATATAATGTTGTATTGTTCATTTATATAAAAATTTTGGATAGAAAAATGAATAAACTTAACATATATTTGATATTGTTAAAATGAGTATAACTTAATACATGGAAAAATATTTATTTAATTAAATTATTATATTAATTCATGTTTGATAAACTACCTATATCTTCTACAACAGAAAGGATTTTAACTAAATCTCTTGATGAACCAATTTCTGTTGAAGATGCAAACTATTTAATAAATATTAAAGGCTCTGATTTGTATCCTTTACTTGCAACTGCTGATTATCTCAGGCAAGAAATTGTTGGAAACAACGTTACATTTATTAATAATTGTAATATTAACTTCACTAATATCTGTACTGTAAGATGTGGTTTTTGTGCATTTGGTAAAGATGCAAATGATCCTGAAGCATATATTTTAGATGATGAAGCTATTTTAGAAAAAGCTCAAGGTGCTGTTGATAAGGGAGCTCATGAGTTTTGTGTTATGGGTGGAGTTTTACCTGATGCTGATGTTGAATATTATGAACATTTATTGGAATTATTAAAAGGAGAATTCCCAAATATTTTAGTTCATGGTTTTTCACCAACTATGATTAAAGATGCAAGTGTTGTATCAGGTGTAAGTATTGAAGAAGCATTTGAAAGGCTTAAAAATGCAGGTTTAGATACATTACCTGGAACTGCAGCAGAAATATTAACTGATAGGTCTAGAGAATTAATATGTCCTGAAAAAGTCACTACACAAGAATGGATTGATATTGTAAAAACAGCTCATGAAGTTGGAATTCCTGGTTCAGCAACTATAATGTATGGACATGTGGAAACACCTGAAGAACGTGTGGAACATATTGATATTGTTAGAAAAATTCAAGAAGAAACTCGTGGTTTTACAGAATTTATTCCAATGACTTTCATGCATGAATATTCTCCAATCTTTTTAGAAGGTCAGCAAAATTTAGGTGCTACTGGTACTGAAGATTTAAAATTATATGCTGTATCTAGATTAATGCTCAAAGATTTAATTCCAAATATTCAAGTATCTTGGGTTAAAATGGGCTTTAGATTTGCACAAGTGTCTTTAACTGCTGGAGCAAATGATTTAGGAGGAACTTTGGGTGGGGATGAATTATCTGAAGCTTCTGGAGCTCCAGATGGAGTTGAAGCATCTATTGGTACTTTAAGTAGTATTGTTAAAGATTTAGGTAGAAATCCTATAGAAAGAAACTCAAAATACACAGAATTTTATCCAATAAAATCAGAAAATTCTGATGCACAATCAGTATCAAAATAAAAACTAAAAAAGAGATAACATGAATGTAACAGATATAGGATGGTTGGTTGTAGCATATATTTATGTTATCCTAATTTTCATTATTTCTGAAAAATTTTTAAAAGATAAACCATCTTTTTCCCGTAGATTTGTTCATATAATGGTTGGAAATTGTATTTTTATAATGCCTTTTTTTAAGGATCCTTATGTTATGGTATGGTTTTTAACATTTCCAATTACAATAGCTGCATTTTTATTAACTAAATATTCTCCAATTAAAATTAAAAGTGGAGTTACTGATGCTGGTCATGCATTAGGTTTAGTTTATTATGCTGGGATTTGGACTTTATTGATATTTTTACTTCCAGATAAATTATGGTTAGTAAGTTTAGCTATTGGTGCTATGGTTTATGGTGATGGTTTTGCATCTTTAATTGGTCAAAAATATGGTAAACATTATTTTAATTTAACTGGGGATGTAAAATCTATTGAAGGATCTTTAACCATGTTTTTAATGGTTTGTTTGATGAGTAGTAGTGTATTTTTAGTTTATAATGCAATTGGGTACAATACTCCAAATTATAACTTTGGATTTGTAGTTCTGATAAGTTTAATAGCTACTTTTTGTGAAGCAATTACTCCAAAAGGATTGGATAATTTAAGTGTTTCATCTATTAGTGCTATTTTATATTATATTTTAATGGTTGTGATTTAATGGATAAATTCATAGTTATAGATGGATTAGATGGATCTGGAAAAGATACACAAGTTAAGCTGTTATCTAACATGTATAAAGAACAAGGTAAAACAGTGGTTGTAAGATCACATCCATGCAAAGATAACAAATATGGTATAAAATCAAAACAGGCACTTTTAAAAACAGGAAAGATTAATCATCTTAAAGCCACAGTTTATTTTGGATTAGATGCAATTAGATCTATTCGTAAATATTATAATGATGAGAATATTGATATTTTGATTTTTTCAAGATATATTATGGCTGTAGTTTATCTTCCAAATATTATTAATGTAATTATTTATAAGATTGTTTCATTTATTCTTCCAACTTCAGAATATATGTTTTTTTTAGATGTGAGTCCTGAAGAATCTTTAAAACGAATTAATAATCGTAATGAAGATGTAGAAATGTTTGAAAATATAAATGAACTTAAAAAAGCTAGATTAAAATCAAAAAAAGTTGTTTATGAATGGAATGTAATAAATGCAGATGATAGTGTATATAATATTAATAGTAAAATAAAAGAAAAGTTATAAAACTTCTTTTATTCCTTCATTTGTATGAATCATTATTGAATTAAGGTTTTCTAGTTTTATAGAACTTATTGGGATATTTTCCATATTTTCATTCATAAATAAAAGTTCTCTATTTATAAAAGTAATCCAATTAACTTTGTGAAGTACCATACCATTAATTATTAACTCGCTAAATTGAGGTATGAAATTATCATTATTCACTTCTTTAAAATAAGGGTTCTTCCGAAATATATCTTTTAATATTTTATCCATAATTACTTAATCTCCTCTTTCTTCAACAAATTTAGGGACTGCTTCTTGTAAAGGATCAAATGTTTCTCTATTTTTAACTTCCATACATTTCATACTTACTTTTGAGTGGAGTGATGATGGAAGTCTTAATATTCTTTTTAAATCAATTGATACTTTAGCATCAATAGTAGATAAATTGACTCTAGCCATAGCTTCTGTTAAATTTTTATATCGTCTAGGACCAATATCTCTTTTGAAATACCCCCAGTTATCAGTATCTAAATGATATCTATATTTTATTATATCTTTCATTAATTTAGAATTAATTCCATCTAATTCTTCATTACCTACTAAATGTTGAATATTATATTTTAATTTATTAGTAAAAATCTTAGAATATCCGATAGGAATACTAAAATGTTCAAAATTAAAGCTTTTATTTGATATATCGGGATTAAAAAAGTTAGATTTAGGAACTTCTGCACCTGCAACATATTTTAAAACTTCTGATCTTAATTCACTTCCAGAAGTCATCATTTCTTCATCAAGAATTCTAATATGATATCCCCTTCCAGAATAAACTAAATGGACATTGTTTAAACTTAAATCATCTTGTAGAGTATCAATTAATGAATTAACAATTTCTAAAGCTTGTTCTAAACAAACTTCACAAACACCATCACATTGACAAGTTCTAATTGGAATATCTTTAGCATCAACATCAAAAATATATTCTGCTTTTTGCCAATCTTCTCTTCTTCGTGGATTATTATAAAAGGCTACAGAAATATAAGCTGCAAAAGGAGCTTTATATCTTAAAAATTTTTTTAAAGAATCTCTTCCTCTAAATACTTTGTACCTATCATTTGGTCCTTTTCCATTATGGTCAAAACCAAATTCTCGTTTCTTCAAATCTTTGAGAATAAAGTCAGGTAAATCTTTAGTGGACCATTCCTCACGGTAATACTGCCTTCTTTCTTTAAGTGTAGCTTTAGAAAACATAATAATCAGATATATTATGATTATTATTTCAAAGTATTTAATAATAATTGTAATGTGTAAATGCACAGTATTATATAATAAATTTAACTATAATCATATTATGAATGATGAAATAAGAGAAGTAATTGGTGTTGAACATTTAAAAACAATTTTATCTACTTTAACTCCTGAAGATATTGTCAAACATGCTTATAATGAATGGTATCCTTGTCAAAGAACTGGGCACACGATTTTAAACCTTGAAAATGGGAAAATATATGGTTTGGGTATTGAATTAAATCAATTACCTCTTGTTGACACAGTTTATATTGAATTGTATTCTATTAACTGGGAAGATGATCCAATAGGGCCTGAAGAATTATTTTCTACTATGGAATATGAAAAATACTTGGAATTTAAAGCTGATGAACCTTCGGAGTATACTCCAGATATTGTTTCTGAATTTTGTCAAAAAAATAATATTGATGAAGATAATCGTAAAATTGGTATTTTGGCTTATAAATTTGAAAAAAATGAACAAGATAATTATAATCAATGGGAATCAAAAATATTAAATAAATATTATGATGTTACTCTTGAAGGTTATAATCCCTTTAAACAGATGGATAATGATTTTTAATCTTTTTTATTATCTATTTGGTATTTTTTACGCCCATAGCATGATAATGGATTGTTAATTCCTTTACATGAGTTATCTGGTTTACATAGTTGTGGTAAATGGATTTTAATTTTCTCACAACTCATTGGAGTGTACCATTTTGTTTCTCCTTCATGATTAATATCAACTTCACTATGCATACCAAATCCTAACTTTGATATAATATTGATTTTTTCTTGTGGCTGATCATCAAATAATGGTGGAGAACAGTTATCTGCAGCTTCATAAATTAATGGTAAAATTTCATTTTCAGTTATTGATAAATCAGGATCCATGTCAGATACTTTAACATTTTCATCACTTGCAAAAATCCTAGGATATAATCTAGCATATGATGCAAATGAAGTTAATAATAATACAATAGCATCATTACGCCCACCGGAAGAAACTCCTTCAACAGTATTCTTAATACATGGTGGGAATGCTTCTCTTAGTAATTTTCCTGCTTTGACAGTACCATAAATTCCTCCACTACCTGCATAGAAAGTATTGCATTTACTAATTTCTTCAGGAATAAATTCTTTTAATTCTTCTCCAATTTCACTAATTGCTGGATGAATTTCTATTCTAGAAGACATTTCCTTGATTCTTTTGATGTATTCTTCTGTTTTTTGCATAATAAGTCTGGAAAGAATTAATTCTTTTATATTATTTCCAACTAAAATATTATACATTCTATCAGGATTTCTATCTGTAAATTCTTCAGAATATTTTTCTAAAAATTCATCTTCTTCTAAAATTATATTTCCATGATTAATTAATAAATCAGTTAGGGATAATCTTTTAGAAGCTATTACTTCTTTTAAGGCTTTCCATTGGATTGTTCCATCAGTTTTAATATCTCTTAAGATATCATCAATGATTTCACTTCTGCTTCCGGGAGGAATTTTAGCTAGCCTTTCTTCTATTAATTTCCCTTGTGATTCAATAAAAAGTCTAGTTTCTCTTGAAGTTACATTAAATTGAATAGCTATTGCTTGACATAGAATATGAAATGTTACAACATCCTGCTTATATAAATTACTATTTAATAAGTATTCAAATTCACTTTGAGTGTAATTTTTGTTATTTTTTTTTTCAATTGCCCATTGTATTCTTTTCATAGCTAAATCTTTGTATGATTTAGGAATTAATGAATCATCTGATATTTTTTGATTTGTAGTGTGTATTACTTCATTTACAAGTGTTTCATCTTCATCAAAAAGTTTATTTAAATCTCCATATTCTTTAACTATTTGTCTTCCTTCAGTGGACAATGGATTAATAAATGAAACTTCAACCATATTTATTTATATTTTATTTTATATTTTAAAAAATTAACTTATTTTTAAAGTCACTATTGTTATTTAAATAGAAAATTGTTAATAATAAGGTTTATTAAAATAATTATTATATTTTGGGGGTAGTAATAAATGGTATGTCGAGGAAATATAACATTTCACTCATTTGAATGTGATTATAATGAAATTTATGAAGCTTATGATGTTGATGGTGATATTAAAAATGATATTCAAATTTTAACTGATTATTATACTTATTCTGGTTATTATACATTTTTAAATAGCTATTTTTGGAAAAATTTATTTGAGTGTATTTATTGGGAAGATATAATGGGTACTGAATTTTCAAAAATTGATTTTAAAAATCTTCCTTCTAGACTTTATGAGGATAGAATTCCATTCTCATATAATATAAAAGATATTCAGGAAAGAATTGATATTTTTTCTCAGATAATAACCGTTCAATCAAATCTTAATGAACATGCTTTGTTTAATATGGTAAATGTAAAAGAATTAAGTTTATTTGAAGATTTCATGAAAGTCTTTTTTAATAAACAAAATAAGAAAGTTAGAAAATCTTTTCTGCATTCTCATGGTTTTAAATATCTTGAGGAATATTATGATGAAGAAAGACGCTATGATTATTTCAGTATGTTCAAGAGATATTTTGGTGATAAATTTTCTAAATTCATTGATAATGAACTGAAAGAATATGGAATTAATGAAAAATTTTCTACAATGAATGTAGTAAACTCAATTTTTTCTAAATTTTCTAAAAATCAATTATTGTCAATTATTAATAGATTGAATTTAAATAAAGAAAGTTTTAATTCTTTTAATCCATTTTTAGCTTTTAATGGTCAGGACATGATTTTTGTTTTCATGTGGGATGAGTTTAAAAAACAATTTGATGATTTGGAAGTATTGTGGATTGATTTTTTATTGAATTTAGGTTTTAATGTTGAAATATTTGCTTTTAATAAATCAAATAATATATTATCTAGATTTGTAAATAAATTTAAAGAAAATAAAATTAAATTAGAATTATTTAATCTGGATGAAAAGGGACGAGAAAACTTTAAATTAGAAGAATCAGTTAAATTAATGATTAATGATTTCAGACAATTGGAGAATGAAATAAATAATTTAAATAATGAAAATATTGTAATTAAGCTTGATGGAGAGGAAGTAATTTTTGATGATATTTATGATGTATTTTCATGCACTTCAAAAAAAGAAAATAACGGTTTATCAAGGGATTACTGTTGCCGATATGGGGATTCAAATCCTAGTAAATTTCCATGTAAGTATGTTGAGGAATATTTCAGTTCAATTTTTAATGTAACTGATGGATTTGGTCAAATTACTGATAAAGGAATATGGAAATTCAATAAAAATAAAGTTAGGGACAAACTTAAAGATTTATCCAAAACAATGAAAATATGCCCATTTTTTGAATATATGTCAAATAAAAAAGCTTTAACTAAATATCTTAAAAACATCAATCCTAAAACCATGAATCAATGGTGTTTTGTAGATGAAAAGGGTCATTCATGGTATTTTTTAAGGAAAGTATGGTTTAATGATGAAGCTGATTTGGATTTTCCAGGATTTTCTAAAATGGTGGGTGTTAAAAAAACAGATAACAATCTTAAATATAAAGCTGTAGCTATTTTAGATGATAAGCTTAAAAAACAGAAAAAAAGCATGAAAAAGCAGGATGTTAAACAGACACAGCTTGATTTTTAATTTTTAAAATTTTTATAAAAATAATATTGTACTAATATATAATGATTTAAATACATTCTTATTTAATTAAGTTATCTATTTTATTTGTTTGTAAATATTCTAGAACTTTTATAAATTGACTTCATATATATTAATTTTATATTGTATGAATTACATATTTATTTATGCTTAAAAAAGTAGGAGAAAGATTAATGTCTAAAATTTTTATTTCATGTGCACTTCCTTATGCAAATGGACCCTGTCATTTAGGTCATATTCGTTCTACTTATTTGCCTGCTGATATTTATGCAAGGTATAATCGTATGATTGATAATGATGTTTTATTAGTTTGTGCTACTGATGAACACGGTACTCCAATTGCTGTTAAAGCTGATAAAGAAAACAAAAAACCAATTGAAATTGCTAAGAGATATCATGATATGATTGTTCGTGATGTAGAATCAATGAATATATCTTTGGATAATTTTACAAGGACTACGGATAAATTACATTATGAAATTGCTCAGAATTTCTTTTTAGAATTATATAATAAGGGATTAATTTATAAAAAAGATATTCAACAATTATATTGTGAAACTTGTAATAAATTTTTGCCTGATCGTTATGTAGAAGGTATTTGTCCGGTTTGTGGTGCTGAAGCAAGAGGTGACCATTGTGAAAAATGTGGAAGAGCTTTAGAACCTACTGAACTTGATGAACCTAAATGTTTAACTTGTGGTTCAACTCCTATTATTAAAGATACTTATCAATACTTCTTTAAATTAAGTGAGTTTGAAAATGATTTAAAAGATTATATTAATAATAATGATAATCTTCCAGCTAATGTTAAAAATTATGCTAAAAATTGGCTTAAAGAAGGTTTAAATGATTGGGTTTTAACAAGAGATATGGATTGGGGAATTCCAATACCTCTTGATGAAGCTGAAGGTAAAGTACTTTATGTCTGGGTGGAAGCATTCTTAGGTTATATCTCATCAGCTGCACAATGGTCAAGGGAAACTGGCATTAAATGGGAAGATTATTGGAATGACACTGCAATTCATTTTATTGGTAAAGATATTATTTATCATCATTCAATTTTTTGGCCAGGACTTCTTAAAGCATATGGATGTAAATTACCTGATAAAATATATGCTGGTGAATTTTTATCATTAGAAGGTGAAAAAATGTCTACTAGTAAAAATTGGGTTGTTTGGATATCTGATTTTGTGGATAAATTTGACCCAGATTTACTTAGATATTACTTAACTATAAATGCACCTTTAAACAAAGATACAGATTTCTCTTGGGATGATTTCCAAAGAAGAAATAATGATGAATTAGCAGATGTTATTGGTAACTTTTTACATAGGACATTTACATTTACTCATAAATTCTTTAATGGTAATGTACCAGAATATAAAAATCCATCTAATGAAGATGAAGAGTTTAAAGAAGTTATTGAAAAGCTTCCTGATACAGTAGGTAATAATATTTCTGGTTTTGAATTTAGAGATGGTTTACTTGAAATTTATAAAGTGGCTAAGATAGGTAATAAATATTTCAATGATCAAGAACCATGGAAAGCTGTAAAAGAAGATATGCAAAAAGCAGCTAACTGTTTGTATTTATCAAATCAATTAGCTAAAACATTAGCTTATGTACTTAAACCATATATTCCAAGTAAAGCTGATGAAATAGCTAGAATTATTAATTTATCAACTCCTGATGAATGGAAAGATGCGAAAGTTCCATTACCTGAAGGACATGAAATTAATAAAGCTAAACCGTTATTTACAAAAATCGATGATGATGTAATTAACAAAGAAAAAGAAGAGTTACAAAAAAATTTAAAAGAAAATGAGGATGAAAATATGAGTGATTTAATTAGTATTGATGATTTTGACAAAGTAGTTATTAAAATTGGACAAGTAAAAGAAGCAGAAAAAATAGAAAAATCTGATAAATTATTAAAATTACAAGTAGATATTGGTGATGAAGTAAGGCAAATTGTAGCGGGTCTTGCTAAACAGTATTCTCCTGAAGAGTTAATTGACAGAAAAGTAGCTGTTGTTGTAAACTTACAACCTGCTAAATTATTTGGAACATTATCTGAAGGAATGATTCTTGCAACTGGGGAAAGTGCAGCGTTATTATCTCCAGATGAATGTGAAGTCGGTGAAAGAATACAATAGATTTTATAAAGTAAATTAGTGATTTTAATGGAAGAATCTGCTCTAGTTGCAAAGGCTGAAAAATATCTTAAAATAATTTCAAATGATGTTATTAATTTAGATGATATTGAGGTATTTGAAAATTTTAAGGGATTATATTATAAACTAGATGACAGATTAAATACTTTACAAGATTTAAAAGAAAATATGGATGCACAAGGATATACCACTCCTTTTACATCCTTAAATAGATATGGTACAAAAGCAATAGCTGAAGTCACTCTTGAAGAAATGAGTGAAAACAGTAGACATAATCAAATGTTTAGAATGAAAGCTAATGCTAAAAAAAATGTATTAGATAGAGTTAAATCAGCTATTGATGCTCATAAGATAGCAATTGGTCATTTAGAACAATGTGGTTATCTTAAATGTGATTCATGTTATAAAAAATACACTCTTAGTGAATTTAGAGCTAATTGTGAAAAATGTAGTTGTGGTCATGAGAATCTTTCTTTTAAAATCAATAGGGATGCAACTTATAGATTAGAAATTATTCCTTATTTGCCTTTATCTGGTAATTATTTGGTTTTAATGAGTGAATTATCTGGATATGGTAGAAATTCATTTAAAAAAGTATTAAATATTCTTAAACAAGAAAGAAAAGGGCTTGTTAAAACTATTTCTTTAGTTATTCGTTTTAAAGATGATAATGGTCGTTGGATTCGTAAAAATGTAACTTTAGATTCTGAATTTATTAATAATTATGAAGAAGAAGTTAGAAATAGATATGGTAAAGACGTTAGGATTGAAGTTTTAAGATTCCATAGAACCAAACCAGCTATTATTGATGATAAATATGTTAGAAATGCATTAGCTATTAGTTATGTTAAATATAGTGAAGAAATTATTTCCAGTATTAAAGATGAAATCTTAAAAAGAAAATTATCTGATTTTAAAAGAATCAATAAATATCATTCTATAATATATAAATATGAAAATGAAAAACCTGATTTCATTGAAGAATATGATATTGGAGAGTTAGATGCATGGAGACAGTCTAAAATTCAAGAAGAATTTGAAAAACTACAGTATATTGATAAATTTGGTAATTATAATCGTTCTTTAAAAAGAGACTTAAAAATAATGGAAAATATTGAAAAAACCATATTTGAAAATTTAGCTCCTACCTTAATGATGTGGGATATTTTTAGATATTATTTAACTACTTCTTATAATAATCGTAAACTTATTAATGGTCCATTTCCATATATTAGGACAGAACTTGATCGTCAACAACGTAAAGTATTCCAAACTACATTTAGGAAAGTTATTAATGCTTTAAATAATTATACTGATTTAAAAATAATTTCAATATCTGATATGGATCTTATTTTATATGAAAAATTCAAGTTTGAAAAGCAATCTAAAAACTCAAATATATTATTTAACTATCCTGCTTTAGGGGCTGGTTTAATACATGAACATGGAAATATTGAAATTGAGTCTATTGGGAATGTATTAAATATTAATGAATCTAAAATTAAAAAAGAACTTAAAAATATTGAACATATCAGAAAACCAAAAAGTGCAAAATCTAAAAAATTCCTGGATTTAATTAAAAAGTGAGATTTATGGATGAAGAGGTTACTTCAATTCACATAACTAAGGGTCTAACTTCAGCAACAATTTTGGATTTAATTGAAGAATATCCTAATTTAGAAGAAATTACTTGTTGTCCTAGTATTTTCAATAGAGTATCTAAGGATTATATTGATGCATTAAATCAGTTGGATATTACTGTTTCTAAAAGATATAATTGGGGAGCTAAACCAAAATATTCTACTCAAGAACATGAAGTATTAAATTTGGCTAAAGAGGGTAAAAAAGCAAAACAAATAGCTGAATTATTAGATATTCCTCAAAATAGGGTTTATTATTTGCTTAGAAAGAATAGTGAAGGAATTAAATTTAATAATTATCCTAAGAAACACAATCATGATGAAATCAAATCATTGAAGGAGGAAGGTTTGAAACCAAAAGAAATTTCTTTAAAACTAGATGTGCCTCTTAGATCTGTTTATTATGTTTTAAATAAAAAATAATTATTTGTCTCTTTTTTTGAAAATTTATTGATTATATTCTCTTAAATTTACCCATGACTGTTTTTAATTTTATTGTTGAGTTATCTTTTTATATATCTTTATACTTAAATAATAACAATATTAATACAATTTTATAATGTAATGATTAGTATGAATTTTTGTTATGAATGTGGGTGTAAATTAGGGAGATATGAAAAATCATGCCCCAATTGTGGAACTATTTTTGAAAGAGTTATTAATATTTCAAAAAATATAACTGATGAAAATTATTCTGAAAAGTTGGAATTTTTAATTAATAGGGCTGAAATAGCTTATTCTAATAAAAATTATGGTGTTGCAATAAAATATTTTAATCAATTTTTAGAAATAAATCCTTTTAGTTCTAAAGTATTAGCAAAAGTAGGTTTTATTTATGCAGCTAATCTTAATAATTTTGATAAAGCATTTTATTATATTAACAAAGCTTTAGAATATAATTCTAAGAACTATCGGGCTTGGTTCACAAAGGGGGATTTGTTTGTTAATCTAGGAAATTTTCAGGATGCAATTAAATGTTTTGACCATGTATTGATTTTATGTAATAATCATGAAACTGCTTGGTTTTTAAAAGGATTATCATTAATTAATTTAAATAGGCTTACTGAAGCCAATTATTGTTTAAATAGGACATTAGATATTAATCCTAATTTTAAAGAAGCAAAAATATGTCTGGATAATTTAAGTCTTATGTTATAATTATCATAAAATTATTATTCTATAAGGGATAAAAATATCTTTTAAGTGATTATTATGATGTTATTCCCACAACTTCCGTTGTATGCAATAGCAATAATTTGTGGTATTTTATCTTTTTTAGTAACAAGATTATCAATGCCTAGAATTATTAGAAAATTAGAAAAGGCAGATATTGTAGGTAAGGATTTACATAAATCCTGGAAGCCCATTGTAGCTGAAATGGGTGGATTTGGTATTCTATTTGGATTTATAATAGGTATTTTTTCTGGAATATGTATGCATGATATTCTTACATTTCCGTTATGTGTTGTTTTAATAGTAATTCTTCTTGTAGGAATTATAGGTATTGCAGATGATTTACTTGTGCTTTCTTCAAAAGAAAAATTATTTCTGTTATTTTTAGCAGGTATTCCTTTAATATGGGCAGCACCTCCAAATGTTGGAATTGTATATTTGATTTGTATTCCAATAGCTATTTCAATTGGATCCAATTTAACTAATATGTTAGCTGGTTTAAATGGAATAGAATCTGGGCTTGGGATAATTGCACTTACTTCTTTAACAATATCTTGTATTATTTTAGGAAAATATGATGTTACAATTATTAGTATGAGTATGCTTGGGGCTTTAATAGCTTTCTTATACTTTAATAAGTATCCTGCAAAAATTTTCCCTGGAGATACTGGAACTTTAATTATTGGTGCTACAATTGTTTCAATAGCTTTTATTGGTCGTGTAAAATTAATTGCTTTAATTGTGCTTTTACCGAATATTATTGATGCAGCTCTTAAATTTTACAGTGCTGGAGTTATGGAAAGACAACAGTTTAAGCCAACTCAATTAGATGAAGATGGAAATTTGGTAAGACCTGAAGTTGGATTTAAATCTTTAATTAGACTTGTACTACGAAAACCAATTCCAGAAAAACAAGCAGTTAAAATAATTTGGAGTATTGGAATTATATGTGGATTAATTGGGATAATTACTGCAATATTAATGCCGGGAGTACTTCAAAATCAAACATTGGCTAATTTTATGCAAATTAAAGAATTTTTCTATTATTTAGGATGATTTAGATGAAGCCTTATGTGATATTAAATGCAGCTATGACATTAGATGGAAAAATAGCTACTAAAACTGGAAGTTCTAATATTTCAGGCGAGAAAGATTTAAAAAGAGTTCATGAACTTAGAAAGGAAGTTGATGGGATAATGGTTGGAATTAATACTGTTATTGCAGATAATCCTAGATTAACTGTTCATAAAATTAATGCAAATCCTGAAGATAATCCAGTCCGTATTGTGGTAGATAGTAAATGCAGAACTCCAATAGCTTCCAGAATAACTAATAATGATGCAAAGACAATAATTGCTGGTGCAAATAGCTATAAATATGATTTTATAGTTGGTGATAGATATGCTAATTTTACTAAACTTGGTGTTGATTTCTTTTTCAGCGGAAATAAACAAGTTGATTTAAACTCTTTAATGGATTATCTTTATAAACAGGACATTAAAACTTTAATGCTTGAAGGAGGTTCAACTTTAAACTTTTCTATGATTAAGGAAGGTTTAATTGATGAAATAAGGATATGTGTAGCTCCTTTTGTTGTAGGTGGTAGAGAGTCACACACTTTGTTTGATGGTGAAGGATTTGATACTATGGATGAAGGTGTAAGATTAGAGCTTTTTGATTCATTTAAATTAGATGATGATTTAATTTTGCAATATAAAGTTTTAAAAAAAATTTAAAATGAAAATGCAAATGGTGGATTTTTGCAAACACAATATTTACAAAGTGATCGATTATCTTTTATGAATTTAATTCTTCCTTTACAGTAGTAACAATTATTCTTAAAGTAAACTTCATCTTCTTTAGGATTATTTCCATAAGGATGTAATGGTTTTTTAGCAATTAATGCTAAATAAAGGGAAATGTATTTTGTAAATTCTTTCGTTTCAATATCACTTGGAGCATATTTGTCAAAATAAAAATTTATATCTCATTTTATTTTTTGAATAACTCCATCATTTATTTTAAAATCTTCAACAAGTTCTTTTTCATAAATCTCATCATAAACACTTGAGTTATATTTGGCTAATGATTTAGTAAGTGGATCTTGGTATCTTACATCTGTTATTTTATTTTTAAGATACTCTATGGGATAATCTTTAAGATTTTCTCTTATTTCTTTAAGTAATCTTGATGCTTTCATAGAATCCCTTTAGATTTAAGTAATTCGCGAGGATTATCAACAATAGCTCTCATTGCTTCTTTTTTATTTAATCCAGCACCTAAAGCTATTTCATAAGATTTTTCAAATGTAATTAAGTTATCTGGTGAGTGTGTATCTGTATTTACAAGTAATTTGTTACCTATTTCATTAGCTATCTTTGCTACATGACCATTTCCAAGACAATGTCCACTTCGTGCACTTATTTCTAAATAAATATCATTTTCTTTTGCAATTTGGGCTTCTTCATATGTAATTAAACCTGGATGACCTAGAATATCCACATATTCGCTGTTTACTGCAGCATAATTTGTTCCTTCAATTACAGGTTCATTTAATGTTTCTCCATGAACAACAACAATTTGAGCTCCATACTCTTTTGCTTTTTTTGCTACATTATTAATGGATTCAGTTGGCACGTGTGTTACTTCAGCACCTAAAATAACTTTAATATTCCAATTGGCATTAATGTCATCAATTGCTTTTTGTATTTGTGGTATTTGTTCAACATTAGAATAATCAACATGGTCAGTAATAGCTATAACTTCATGATTTAATTTAACTGCTCTTCTAGCTAATTCTGAGGGTAATAATTCTCCGTCACTAAATAAACTATGCATATGTAAATCTATTCTTTTATTCAAAGTTTTTCTCCCCAATATTAATTTTATAGTATTGATTTTATTAGATATGATAAATAAAGGTTACTTAAATATATTTTTTCTGTATTTTTTAAGTATTATTAATATTGGTGTAAAATATAATAGCTACTTTTCATAGAGATGTAATATAATGGGGAATATTATCATGTCTAAAGATTTAATTTTGTATTTTTCTCGTGCTGGTGAAAATTATTATTGTGGGGATTTAAAGACTGTTGAAAAAGGAAATACTGAAGTTATTGTTGATTATATTAAAGAAATAACTGATGCTGATGTTTTTAAAGTTGAACCTGAAATTCCTTATCCTGAAGATTACAGTGAATGCACTGAAATAGTTAAAAAAGAAAATGATCCAAGAAAATTAAAAGAAACACTTGTGGACATTAGTAACTATGAGGAAATTTATATTGGATTTCCTAATTGGTGGGGAACATTACCTAATGTTCTTGCATTACAGTTAGAAAATTTAGATTTTAAAGATAAAATTGTAAAACCATTTGTTACTCATGAAGGTTCTGGATTTGGTAAATCTAAAAAAGATTTAAAAAAACTTTGTAAAGGTGCTGATATTAGAAAAGGATTGGAGATTAAAGGAAGTGATGTTTTAAATTCAAGAGATAAGGTCAGAAATTGGATTAATAATGATTCATGATTTTATCTTAAAAATATTTTTATTGTTGTATTTCGCAACATTTATATATTCTTTTTTCCATAATACTTCATTGTTGTAATTAGCAACAGCTGTTATTGAATTAATGAATGTGGATATTATGAAAAATTTTGACCCAGATTTTACAGAAATTTATGATAATTTTTTTACTAATGAAGTGTTGGAAAATTCTGCGTTGCCAAAAAGAAGTAGAATACTTATTTCATTAGCTAGTTTAATTACAAATCATTCTATAAATCAATATAAAGAAATAGCTAATAAGGTATTAAAATCTGAAATTACTCCTATTGAACTTAAGGAAGTGCTTTACCAAACTGTTCCATATATTGGTTTAGGTAAGGCATATGATTTTTTTAATGTAACAAATGATGTTTTGATTGATAATGATATAGATTTACCTTTAGAAAGTCAAAAAACAACTAATTTTGAAAATAGGATTGAAAAGGGTAGAGAAATTCAAGACAGGTTTTTTGGAAAAGAAAATATGGATGAAATGAGAAACAATGCTTTAGAAGATCAAAAACATTTTAATACATTTCTTGAAGGTTATTGCTTTGGGGATTTTTATACTCGCAAGTCTTTAAATGATCAAGATAGGGAATTAATTACGTTTTCAATAATTGCTTCTTTAGGAGGATGTGAAAATCAATTAAGAGGGCATGTTGGAGGAAATCTTGCTGTTGGAAATAATAAAGAAATTCTTATAAGTGCTCTTACAATTTTAATGCCTTATATTGGGTTTCCAAGAACATTAAATGCTTTAAATATAATCAATGAGGTATGTGATTAAAATGTCTAAAGGATATATTAAAAAATTAAGTGAGAATGTTGAAAGACAGCACGTAAGGTTTAATAATAGATATGGAATTGCAATCGCAGGAGATTTATATTATTCTAAAAATATTGATAAACTTAAAAAATACCCTGCAATAATTGTTGGAGCTCCTTATGGTGGAGTAAAAGAACAAGGACCTTGTGTATATGCAGATGAATTAGCTAAAAGAGATTTTATTGTATTAACTTTTGATCAGGTATATATGGGTGAATCTGCAGGAGAACCTCGTCATATTTCTGATCCGTCTTTATTTAGTGAAAGTTTCAGTGCATGTGTTGATTTTTTAGGTGTTAAAGTTAATTTTGTAGATAAAAATAAAATAGGAGTTATTGGAATCTGTGGATCTGGAGGATTTGCATTATCTGCAGCACAAATGGATACAAGGATTAAGGCTGTAGCTACTGCAAGTATGTATGATATGACCTTTGCTTCCAGAATGGGTCAAAGTCCAGAAGAAATTTTTGAAACTAAAAAGAATATTTCTAAACAAAGATGGATTGATTTTGAAAATAATTCACCAGAATATATTCCTATGTTTGGGGAAGAACCACTAAATGAGGTTCCAGATGATATTCCAGAACCTGATGCAGAATGGTTAAGATTTTATGCATTAAAAAGAGGTCATCACTCAAATGCAACAGGAGGATTCACTACAACAAGTAATCTATCTATGATGAACTATAATTTATTAGATTATATTGGTGAAATTTCTCCAAGACCAATTTTGTTTATTGTAGGAGATAGAGCACATTCTAGAATATTCAGTGAACATGCATATGAAAATGCTTTAGAACCTAAAGAATTTTATGAAGTAAAAGATGCAGAACACATTGATTTATATGATAAGATAGAAAGAATTCCTTTTGATAAATTAGAAGAATTTTTTAAGGAGATGAATTAAAATGGATAAAGAAGAATTTGATAAAGAAAATATTTTTGGATTAGGTGAATCTAATGATGCATTTGCTAAATATTTCATTGGACAATCTTATTTAAATCCATTGGTTGACGTAGATGATTCAAATGTATTTTTAGCTAATGTTACATTTGAACCGGGTTGTAGAAATAATTGGCATGTTCATCATGCTACAAATGGTGGAGGCCAAATATTAATTTGTACTGCAGGTTTTGGTTGGTATCAAGAGGAGGGATGCAATCCTCAAAGTTTAAAACCTGGAGATGTAGTTAATATAAAACCTGAAATTAAACATTGGCATGGAGCTAAAAAAGATTCATGGTTCAGCCACATAGCTATTGAAGTTCCAGGTGAAAATACTTCAAATGAATGGTTAGAAGAAGTATCTGATGAATATTATGACAATTTAGAATAATAATTTTTTTATATTTTTTATATTTTAAATTTTTAAAATCTTATTTTTGATTATAAAAGTTAACTTGTTTAATGAAAAAATTGATTTTTATATGTAAAAAAGCTTTTAAAATAATTTATATTATAATTAATAAATAAATTCATAAAATAATTTTGCTGTTTTAAAAGTAAAAAACAGTTATTCAAACATATTTTTTATTAGGGTTTTTTATGGAAATATTATAAATTTATTAAATGGTGATGAGATTTAAATAATATTAAATAGTAATTCTATACTATGGAAGTTTCAGTTTTTGTTCCAGGTCACATTACTGGTTTTTTTAATATTAAAAATAATGCAAATCATTTAAAAAATGGATCATGTGGTGTTGGTTTTTTAGTAAATAAAGGAGTTTTAACAAAGATTTCTACTTGCGATACTTTTGAAATTGAAGTTAATCAGGGAGATTTCACAGTTATTAATGAAGTTTTAGATATTTTAAATATTAAAAAACCACTCAAAATCACTCAAGACATCCAACTTCCAATTGGAGCAGGATTTGGAACATCAGCATCATCTGCATTAGGTTTAGCTATTGGATTAAATGAATTTTTAAATTTAGGGTATAGTTTAGAAGAATGTGGTCAAATAGCTCATAATGTAGAAATTAATCTTGGTTCTGGTTTGGGGGATGTAATAGCTCAGACAGGTAAGGGGATTGTTTTACGAACAAAAGAAGGTGCTCCGGGAATTGGTGAAATAAAGTCTTTTCCAAATGAAAAAATAGTTGTAGCTACTAAGACATTTGGTGAAATTGATACTGCTTCTATTATTCAAGATGAAGAATATAAAAAAATAATTTCAAATGTTGGTTTAGAATTAAAAGAGAAATTTATGAGGGATTCATCAATTAAGAATTTTTTAGATTTTTCTTTTGAATTTTCAAAAAAAACAAATTTAATGTCTGATGAAGTAAGTAAACTTGTTGATTATTTTAATTCTTTAGATGATATTTTAGGTTCTTCAATGGCTATGCTTGGAAATACAGTATTCGCATTTGCATATAATGAGGATGTTTTCAAAAATTTAAATATTGAAAACTTAAATATATATGAATTAGATAATATTGGTATAAAATATGATAAAAATTAGCTATGATATAAAAGAATATAGGAAAGAACTATTTAACATACTTAATAATGGAAATAATATAATAGAACTTGGATGTCATGTAGGGAAAACTACAAAGCTAATTTTAGATAAATTTGATGATATTAATATAATATCTATAGACAATAGTCCAGAAGCTATTGCCAAAATGGAAAAATTAACTAATAATTATTCAAATTTAACATTTATATCGGGTGATGTAAGACGTCATGAAATTCTTTTAGAAGTTTTTAAGTTAATTCAAGATTGTGATATTCTATCTGTTGATTTGGGAGGAGGATATCATCCAGACACTGTTTTTAAAGTATTTTATATTTGGTCATCAACATTTAAACCAAATCATTCAATAATTAGAAATAAAGGTTTAGTTGATTTTTGTAATTCAGCTATTGTAAGTTGTAATGATTTTAAATCACAAAATGGTCATTTGGAATCTTATATTGATGAAGGAATTCCTCCTCAAATTAAGGAGTTTGAATTATGGACTCCATCTTTAAGGGAAAAATAGCTAATTATAAATAATTTATTAACAAGATTATTAGTTATGTTAAATGAAAATCAACGAAAAGTAGTAGAATATGTTGGAGATAAGCCATTACTTGTAGAGGCAGGACCTGGATCAGGTAAAACAAAAGTTATTATTGAAAGAATTAAATTTCTGATTAATGAGTTAAAAATTAATCCAGATAGTCTGCTTGTTATTACATTTACAAAAAAAGCAGCAAATGAACTTAAAGAAAGATTATCCAAAGATATTTCAAAAAATATAATTAATCAAATGCATATTTCTACTATTCATTCTTTTTGTTTTGATTTTCTTAAAAATAGAGGAACTGTAACTAACTTATTTGATGATGATTCTGGTGAAAAAAAGAGACTATTTATTCAAAAATATAAATATGAGCTAGGCTTTAAAAATGAATTTTATCTGGCTGATTATCAGATACCCTCAGTTATAGATAAATTTGATGAATATACTACTTTTCAAGTTGATATTAAATTGTTAATCAAATATATTGCTGAAACAAGACCAATTAACCGGGAATATATTGATTTTGTTAATTCTTTTAAGTTTTTTCCACTAAGAAAAGTAAAAGATAATGAAGAATTTAAAAAATCTTGGTATAATGCTAGATATTTGCAAACAGCAAGAGCATATCCTAAATACTTAAACTTACTTGACAAGTACAATGCTGTTGATTATAGTACAGTTCAAATAAAAGCTCTTGAAAGTTTAAGAGAAAATCCAATAACACAATTTAAAAATATTTTAATAGATGAATTTCAAGACACAGATTCCATTCAAGCAGAATTATTTAAAGTTTTACTTCAAAATACAGATTCTTTCACTGCTGTAGGTGATGTTGATCAAAGTATTTATTCTTTTAGAGGTTCTTTTAAGGATTATTTTGAAGAATTTTATAATATTTATGATGCTAAGTTAATTAGTTTAAATTATAATTACAGGTCAACAAATAACATTATTCAAGCTAGTGAAGCATTTATTAAACCTCAAAGAAAGCAATATTCTAAAAAACATCTTTTAGGGGTTAGAAATGAAGATAATAATTCCTATATTTTAGAAAGTAGTAGTTATGAAGAAGAAGCAATTAAAATATTTAATTTAATTAAAGATTTAAAGGAAACTGGAAAAATTAAACAATATGATGATGTAGCTATTTTGTATCGTTCTATTAGTTCAAATAAAAATATTCCTATTTTAATTGAAGAATTTAAAAGAAATAACATTCCTTATTCTATTTCTGGAACTGATGATTTAATAGAAAGTGATGAAGTTAAATCTGTGTTAACTTTATTTTATTATATTACTCGTAAAATTGATCATTCATATGGGATGTCTAGATTAGAAAGAGAATGGATGAATTTTAGAGCTTTTTGTGGCTATGATTTCAAGCCTAAGTTTTTGAATTTATCTAATGATACTAAAGAATATTTGGCTGAATTACAAGACAATTATGAAGAAACTATTTTAGAAAAAGAAAAAGAAATTTATGAAAAATTCACAGGTAAAAAAAGTAGAATTAAGAAATTAAACGGTGTTTTTAATAGAGATGAAGATATATTAATTGAAATTTTTAAAAATATCAATAAACCTGTTGTTGATTTAAATTTAATTAAAAATAAACGGGATAAAGAATTTTTCGATAAATTAGAAAATTTAAGAGAAAATATTTTCAAGGAAGATGATGAGAATAAATTAACAATTTTAGAGGTCTATTATGAATTATTAGATTTATGTGGTTATTTGGATGAATCAATTATTGATGATGATTGTCATGATTTTGAACTTGAAAATTTAGCTAAAATTTCAAGAATTATATTTAATTATGAATCAATAATATCTAATAGTGATGTTAGGGGATTATTTTTCTTTTTAACTAATATTATTGAAAATTACGGTGCTTATAATAATAAAACGGATGGAGTTCAATTTATGACTGTTCATAAGTCTAAAGGTTTAGAATTTCCAGTAACAATTGTTTCATCATTAAATAAAGATAAATTTCCATTATCTCCAAAAGATTCTGAACGTAAAAAAGATAATATTAATATGAAGGATACATTTTATACTCCTAATAAATTTCTTGAATATAAAGATTACACAGAACATAATGAAATAAAATTAAGTTTGGCTGAAGAAAATAGGGTTATTTATGTTGCTATGACTCGTGCTCAAGATGTTTTGGTGTTGTCTGTTGTTGATGAAATGCCAGAGGATATTAAAAGAATATCTTCTTATTTTGATAATTATTTGGATTTAAATAGTGTTTCTATAAGTAGTATAGGTTCTAAAGTAGAAAAAAATAAACTTAAACTAAGTTATTCTAGTTTTGCGGATTATAATAATTGTCCGTTTAGGTATAATCTATTAAATAAATTACAGTTTAAACTTTCACAAAAATATGTTACAAAAAGTGGTTCAATTATTCATGAAGCATTAGATAATATAAATCAGGAAATTAAACATAATGGTAAAATATCTGAGGAAAATATCTGTAAAATAGCTAGTAAAGTTTACTATTTACATGGTGGTAGAGATGAAGAATTTGATGAATATATTGATTCAATAGTAGATTATTATAATGAATTTGGATTTAAAATAACTGTTGTTGATTCGGAAGTTCCATTTTCAATTGATAAAGAGGATTACTGTTTTGATGGAGTTATTGATTTAATTTATAAAACTAAAAATGGGAAATATGGTATTTTGGATTATAAAAATACTTATTTTAATGAATATAATAAGAAAAAATACACTCAACAATTATTAACTTATGCTTTAGCTTTAAAAAATGATTCTAAATATGAAAATATTGATATTGTTGAATCAAAAATATATGCAATTAAATCAAGAAGTCTTATTAATTTAGATATAAATGAAGTTAACTTAAATAAACAAAAAGAAGAGATTGAAAATACAGTTAATTTAATTAATAATCATAAATTTAATAAATGTAAAAGCAGTTATTGTAATATTTGCGAATTTTTAAAATATTGTAGTAAATAATCTAATTAATATTTATTGGGAATAAATATATTATGTGTATAAAAATGTGTATTTTATAAAATGAATGAATATTCGTTAAATTAGATGATAATTGTGATTTTAATAAAAATTCTTGATGATTTTTTAATTTCTTTAATATTTATATACTTTATTGAAGAAAATATTACTCATAAGTAAAAATGAGGTATTGAATATGATGATTGGTAAAAAGATTCGTTTAGAAAGAATCATTAACAGACATACCGGTAGAACTGTAATAGCTCCAATGGACCATGGAGTTTCTGATGGTCCAATGAAAGGTATTATAGATATAGACAAAACTGTTGAAAGCATTTCTCAAGGTGGAGCAGATGCAATACTTATGCATAAAGGTATTGTAGAACAAGGTCACAGGGGATATGGTAAGGATATTGGTCTTATTGTTCATTTATCTGCAAGTACTTCATTAGCACCAAATCCAAATAACAAAGTAATAGTTACTTCTGTTGAAAAAGCTATTCAATTAGGTGCAGATGCAGTATCTGTTCATGTTAACTTAGGTAGTGAAACAGAAAGTGATATGTTACAAGAATTAGGTGAAATTTCTGAAACTTGTAGTTACTGGGGAATCCCTCTTTTAGCTATGATGTACCCAAGAGGTCAAAAAGTAGAAAATGAACATGATGTAGAATTAGTTAAACATGCTGCACGTGTAGGTTCTGAACTTGGTGTTGACATTGTTAAAACTAATTATACTGGAGATCCTGATTCATTTAAAGAAGTAGTTGAAGGAGCATTAGTACCTGTTGTAATTGCTGGTGGACCAAAAGTAGATACTGATGAAGAATTATTACAGATGGTTAAAGATTCCATTGAAGTTGGTGGAGCAGGAGTTGCATTTGGACGTAACCTTTTCCAAGCTGAAAACCCAGGTAAAATAACTAAAGCTATTTCAGAAGTAGTACATAATGATTTAGAAGTAAATGAAGCTTTAAAATTCTTAAAATAAGGTGATTTTGTGGAAAATAAATTCGCTTGGATAATGACTCCTAATAAACCATGGGATGATAAAAAAGAAATGATTACAACTGCATTGGAATCAGGTATTGATTATGTTTTTGATTTGGATGACTGTGATAAAATCCAAAAATTAGGTAATGTAAATATAATCTCTAATAGTGATGATGCAGATATTTATCTTGTTGGAATTAATGGTGAAGGTGATGGATCTTTAATCCTTAGTGAAGATTTGAATCAATCACAAGATTTAAAAGAAGCAAAAAAAGCTAAAAGTGAAGGTAAAACTGTTTGTGCTTATGTAAAAATCACTGATAAAAATCATGAACAATTGGCCGTTAATTTAGGTCCAATTGTAGATTATATTATATTAGTTAGTACTGATTGGACAGTAATTCCTTTAGAAAATATTATTGCTGATTTACAAAAAGTAGATGTAGAAATAATAGCTGCTGTAGCTGATGAAGACGGTGCTAAATTAGCTATTGAAACTTTAGAACATGGTACTGATGGAGTAATATTTGAAGCTAATGATTTTAATCAAATTAAAAAAATAGCACAATTAGTTGATGAAGCTTCTAAAATAAAATATGAATTGAAAGTAGCTACTGTTACTAATGTTAAACCATTAGGTTCTGGAGATAGGGTATGTATTGATACTACAGATATGATGAAACCTGGTGAAGGTATGTTAATTGGATCTTATTCCAAATCATTATTTTTAGTACATAGTGAATCTCTTGAAAGTGAGTATGTTGCATCAAGACCATTTAGGGTGAATGCTGGTCCTGTACAAGCATATGTAATGGTTCCAGGTAATAAAACAAGATATTTATCAGAACTTGTTGCTGGAGATGAAGTTTTAATTGTTAATAATGAAGGTGAAACAAGAACTGCATATGTTGGAAGGAGTAAAATTGAAAGAAGACCTTTATTATTAATTGAAGCTGAATATGAAGGTAAAACAATAAGAACTCTTCTTCAAAATGCAGAAACAATTAGAATAGTGGATGCTAAAAACAACCCATTATCAGTAGCAGATATTAAAATAGGGGATAAAGTTAAAGTATATGTTGAATCAAATGCTAGACATTTTGGGATAGCTATTGATGAAACAATTATTGAACAATGAGGTTTTTTTAATGTCTCAAATTAGGTCATTTTTAGCTATTGATTTAGATGATGATTTTAAACCTAAAATAAATAAAATCATGAAAGAATTTAAGAAAATAGATGCAAATATTAAATATGTTGATTTAAATAATTTGCATTTTACCTTAAAATTTTTTGGAGATATTGATACAGAAGGTATTGATTTGATTTCTAAAAAAATTGAGGAGGTAATTAAAGATTTTGAACCTTTTGATATTAAAATAAATGGTTGTGGAGCGTTTCCAAATAATAATCATATAAAAGTTATTTGGCTAGGTGTTGAAAGTAATAAACTTTTAGCCCAGTTACATGATAAATTAGATGAAGAATTTGCAGCTATTGGTTTTGATAAAGATAAAAAATTCTCAACACATCTTACTATTGGTCGTATGAAATCAGCAAAGAATAAAAATCAAGTTAAAGATGTTATTGAAAAATTTGAAAATATTGAAATTGGAACTATGAATGTTTCAAATATTGCTTTAAAGAAAAGTACTTTAAAACCTTCTGGTCCAATTTATGAAAACTTAAAAACTTACAATTTGTGATTTAATGGATTATAAACAAATTTTAAATGAAATTAAACCTTCTAAAGAGGAAAGTCATGAAATTCTTAAGATTTCAAAAGAATTAATTAATTATTTAAATGAAATCTGCAGGAATGAAAATATTGATGCTGAGGCATCACTTGTAGGTTCTGTAGCTAAAAAAACCTATTTAAGTGGAAAATCAGATATTGATATTTTTATTTCATTTCCTTTAGATGTTGATGTTTCAACTCTTAAAAAAACAGGTTTATATTTGGGATATAAATGTAGTGATAAATTTTGTGGAAAACCTAGTGAACATTATGCATCTCATCCATATGTAACTAGTGAAATTTGTGGTTTTGAAGTAGATTTTGTTCCATGTTATAAAATTGAAAATGGGAGTCAATTAAAATCTGCAGTTGATAGAACAATTTTACATACAAAATATATTAAATCTCATTTAGGTGTAAATCAAAATGAAGAAGTTCTTCTTTTAAAAAGATTCATGGACATGACTGGAACATATGGATCTGAATTTAAAGTTGGTGGATTTGCAGGATATCTATGTGAATTACTTATTTTAAAATATGGTACTTTTGAAAATACATTAAAAGAAGCTTCAAATTGGAAATATGGTCAAACTATTGATTTAGAAGGTTATAATACTGCAAAATTATTCAATGATCCATTAATTGTAATTGATCCAACTGATATGAATCGTAATGTTGGTGCAGCTTTAAGATTGGATAAAATGGCTGAATTTATTCAATCTGCAAGAAATTATTTAAATAGTAATAATAAAAAAGAATATTTTTATCCAGCATCTAATAAATTCACTAAAAAAGAAATTTTAGAAGAATTTAAAAAAAGAGGCACAGATTTAATAGCTATTAAATTTAATATTCCAGATATTCCATTAGATACTCTTCATCCTCAACTTAGAAAGACCACTATGTCTCTTGTTGAAAAATTAAATGATGAAGATTTTTCTGTTTACCAATCTGATTATTGGAGTGATGAAGAAAATATAGCTATTTTACTTTTTGAAATGAGTGTTTCTAAATTAAATAATACAAAAATTCATCATGGTCCTAAGGTTTTTGTTAAAAAAGGAACTCAAAATTTCATTGAAAAACATGGGATTGAAAATTGTTATGTTTTAAATGATTTTATCGTTTCTAAAATTTCTAGAGAATTTATTACACCTTATGATTTTATTTCTTATGTTTTAACTTCAGAAAATATATCTTTAATAAAAGTAGGTAAAAATCTTTTAAATAACATGATTACTAGTTATGATTTGCTTTCATTAGATGATTTGGACTTGGATAATGAAAATTTCATAACTTTTCTAGATGATTTTTTGAATCCGAATAAATATCTATATAGATAATTTATTTTTGTTTATTTTTTTCTTATTTATCTGTTTATTTTAACCGTTTTATTCTATTTTTATAACACTAGTTAAAAGAAATAGTTATATATTTTACACGACATAAATGTTAATCGTTATGAATTTAATTCATTTCAACATAATCTTTATTTGATTTTAGATTATTTGTATAAAAAATGGGAGATGAAAAATGTCAATAGGTTAAATAAACATTTTTTGTTAGTCTTAACATTATTTTTAGTGTTTATTTTAATCCCTTCATCATTTGCATTGGATTTAAATGATATTCAAGTATTTTCAAGTAGTAATTTAAATGATGCTGTAATTACAGATAATGGTAATGTAGACAACAATATACATGTTTCAACTGATGGGATGATGATAAAGGTGACGGATCTGAATTTAATCCATATGCATCTATCTCTAAGGCTGTTGATAAATTTAATTCATTGTTAAATTCACAATAAACGGTGTAACATATGAAAGAACTACTAATGCAACTGGTATGGCTGCTTTAAATATAACTTTAATTGATGGATTATATGATATCTCTTCTGTATTTGAAGGAAATAGATACTATTTACCATCTAAAACAATAAATAATACAATTTTAGTCAAACCAGTAGATACTTTATTGACTTTAACAGCACAAAACATTTTTGTTGGTGGTGAAGAAGTTATTATTGCAAAAATTAATGCAACTGAAGGTGTTGTATTATTTACAATAAATGGTGCTACTCAATATGTGGATGTCATTGATGGTATGGCTATTTTAAGATTAAATAATTTAGCTGAAGGTACTTATACTGTTACAGCTAAATATGACAAATTCAAGGGATATTTAGAATCAGAGAATACTACTTCATTTTCCGTATTTAAAGTAGATAAATATACTTTTGATGTTAGTGCAAATGATATTAATGTAGGGGAAAATGCTGTTATTGATGTTGTTTTACCTGAAGATGCTACTAGTGATGTTGTAGCTATTGTTAATGGTGTTAATTATACTGGAAAAGCAAATAATGGTGGTGCAAAAATCATAATATCCGATTTATCAAAAGGTAATTATGAAGTTAATGTTATTTACATGGGAGATGACAAATATACTTCAACTAATATGACTACCACTTTAAATATTGATAGAACATCTGTTAATTTAACTGTAGTTGATTTGGTAAAATATTTCCATGGTTCTGATAGATTAGTAGCAATTTTATTAGATGGAAACGGAAATCCAATAGCTAATATGGATGTAACATTTGTTGTTAATGGTGTGAAATATAGATTAAATATTAATTTATTACCAGGTACTTATATTATTACTAATTATGATCTTGTAACTGGTGAGGAAAACTCTAATAATGTTACTGTCAAATCATTATTTGTAAATGATCATGATTTATAAAAATGATTCTCAATACTCTTTTACTGTTTATGGTAAAGATGGTAAACTTGCAGCTAATCAGGAAGTAACATTTAATATTAATGGTGTTTTCTATAAACGTATTAGTGATGATAATGGAATAGTTACATTAAAAATTAACTTAAACCCAGGATCATATATTATCACAGCTGAATACGAAGGTTGCAGAGTATCAAACAATATTACAGTTAAATCAACATTATTGACTCAAGATTTAACTATGAATCATAAAGATGGATCAACATTTAATGCGACAGCTTTAGATGAACAAGGAAATCCTCTTGCTGGCCAAACAATAACTTTCAATGTAAATGGAGTATTCTATAATAAAGTAACTGATGAAAATGGTATTGCTAGTTTAAACATAAATTTAAACAAAGGTGAATATATCATTACTTCCATATGGAATGATTACCAAGTGGGAAACAAAATTACTATAGTTTAGAGGTTTAATAACCTCTTATTTATTTTATTTTAAGTTAAATTTTCTTTTTTTTTAATTCTTATTTTTTGTTTTAATTAATTGGAAAGTATTATTAATAATTAAATTATAATTAATAAATATTAAAGTATTTTTTATTTTTATATAATTAATTGAAAAAAGTGATGACTTTGAATAAATTGAAATGGACTTTGATAATCGTCTTATTAATATTAATGATTTTTAGTATTAATATAGTAAGTGCAATGGATTATGGGGAGGTAAATAATGTATCTACTACAGTTATGGATTCTTCTCAAGAAATCACTGCTTTTAATGATAATTTTGTTTTAGATGATTCTAATTCAAACACTATTTATGTTTCAAAAGAGGGTAGTGATTCAAATGATGGTTTAACAAAAGATAAATCATTAGCTAGTTTAACTCATGCATTAAATATAGTTCCAAATAATGGAAGTATTATACTGCTTGATGGATCATATTCTTATTCTTCTATTTCTATTCTCTCTTCAAAAATTGTTACAATTGAAGGGGGAGGCAATGTTAATTTAACAGGTGGGAATTCATATAATTCATTTATTACAAATGATGGTATATTAACACTTAAAAATATTAATGTTGTAAATTGTAAAGGGGAATATACTGATGCTGCTATTGTTAATAAAAACGTATTATATGTATTAAATTCTACTTTTAATAATAATAAACTTGTATTTTATAATCTTGGTGACTTAATTATTAATAATTCTAATTTTTTAAATAGTTTAAATACTGTTGTATATGCTGATGAAAATACAAAAACAACAACAGTAATTAATTCAAGGTTTATTAATGGTAAATCTGCTGGAAGTATTTTATCATTTAGTGATTCTAAATATTCTACATTAATTGAAAATTGTACTTTTGAAAATATTTATTCTACTACTAATGCTGGGGGAATCATTGGCGTAAGCAATAGTGGTGCAGATTTTAGAATTAACAATTGTCGTTTTATTAATAATACTTTAGATGCTAAAGGTATGTTTACACAAACATCTGATAAATATGGTGTAGTTATTCGTGTGGGTCTTACAACTGATGTTTTATTTGAAATTACCAAATCTGTATTTGTAAATAATAAAGGTATTAATGGAGCAATAGGTGTTATTCAACAAGTTAATTCTTATATTAATGTAACTCATTCTATTTTTTTAAATAACACAGATTATAATGGAAATACTATTGTTAATGGTGCTTCAAGAGGAACTAGTATTTATGATTATAATTGGTGGGGTATTGATAATCCAGATTTTGGTGTTTTAGTTAATGATGCAAAAAATAAAATAAATAATTGGGTTATATTAAATATGAATTATGTTCCTTCAACTAATATTGTTGCTGGAAGTAATATTAAAGTAATTTCTGGTTTAACTAAATATAAGGATGTTAATGGAAATATTGGTAGTTTAATTGAAAAGCTTCCAGATTATGGAAATATTACTTTTGAATTCCAAGATGGATTTAAAAAAATTGTAGCTATTGAAAATGGATTGGCTAAACTTGATTATGTTGTTAAATCTGGGGAAAATATTGTTTATTCTATATTAGATAATCAAAAAGCCAATATTACAATTGTAGCTAAAGAACTGGATATTATATATGTTTCTGAAAATGGAGATGATTCTAATGAAGGTTCTGAACTTAGTCCTGTTAAAACAATTGCTGTCGCGATTAAATTAACAACTACTGGTAAAATAATTATTCTTCCAGGTAAGTATATGGAAAATAATTTAAATATAGATAAAAACTTGAATATAACTGGTCGTGGAAATGTTATTATTGATGGTAAGACTTCTGGGACAATATTTACTTTTAACTCAGGGATAATGGTTTATTTAAATAATTTAAATATTAATAATGCATTTAAAAATGGTTATGGTGGAGTTATTTATAATAATGGAGCTAATTTATATTTAAATTCCATTAATTTCTATGGAAATTCTGCAACAAATGGGGGAGCAGCTATTTATAATACAAATAAAGGTTCTATTACAATTTTTAATTCTAAATTTTATAATAATACTAATACTGTAAGTTCTGGGTGGAATAAAGGAGGGTCAGCTATTTATAATACTGATTCTTCAAAAGTCATAATTGAAAATTCTGAATTTTATTTGAATAATGCAGCAGGTGATGGAACTATACAATCATATGGTGGAGATTTGACAATTAAAAGTTCTAAATTTTTCAATAATACTGCAAAATGTGGATCTGTGATTTACACTGAAAATTCAAAGGTTCTTGTTGATAATTGTGAATTTTATGATAATATTGCAAATAATGCCGTAATCTATGCAAGAACTTCTACTTTAAATATTACTAATTCCATAATTCGTGAAAATTATGCGAAAAATTGTCCTGCAGTAATTCAAAATTTAGGGAGTAATATAATAATTGACAATAATACAATTGTTAATAATAAAGGTACTCGTGCAATTATAATTAATCAGGACTTAAGTAGCTCTAGTGCTGTTTTAAATATAATTAATTCAAGAATCTATAATAATACAGTTTTAGTGGATTCAACTGTTTATGGAATTATTTATAATGATAAGTCTTCTTCAAATAATAATATTACATTAAACATTAATAATTGTGCTATTTTTAATAATAACGTTCCAAATAATATGATTATTCAACATGGAGATTTAACTAGTAATATTTATGTAAATGCAAATTTTAATTGGTGGGGTTCTAATAAAGATCCATTAAGTCTTGTTTGCAGTGGGGTTATTTTAGATAGTTGGATTATTCTCCAAGTAAATTATGAAGATAAAGGAATTCCAGTTCTTTATGATGTTATAGATATTGAAGCTAATTTAAATCATTATATAACTCGTAATGGTAAAAATGGTACAATTGCAAATAATCATGCATTTGATGGTTTAACTGTTAATTTTAGCACAGTTACAGGTTATTTAACTAAAAATAATCCAATAATTAATAATGGAGTAGCTACTTCAAAATACAGTGTTTTAACATCTTCCAATAATATTATATTTATTAAATTTGATAATGAAACAATTACATTAAATTTAAATTCAAATTATTACAATGGAACAACTTATGTTTCTGTAGATGGTAAAGATACAAATGATGGATCTATAAATTCTCCAGTAGCTTCTCTTGAAAAAGCAATAGCTATTAATAAAAACGGTAATATCATAATTATTAAAGGAACTTATATAGTTATGGATGTAAAAATTGATGGAACATATAATATTACTGGTAATGGTGATGTAACTTTAAGTGGTGGAGATGTTAGTCGTGTTTTATACATTCTTGGAGGAAAAGTAATTATTAAAAATATTAATTTTTCAAATGGTAGAACATTAAGTGAAAGTGGAGCTTTAATTGGAAATGCTGGTGATTTAACATTAATCAATACTACATTTACTAATTCAAAATCTAATAAGAATGGTGGGGCAATTTATAGTGTTGGTAATTTAACAATAATTAATTCAACAATAGCTAATAATAAAGCAACAATTGGTGGAGCGATTTTTATTGATAAATTCAATGATGACTATGTAAATATTAAGTTCCAGAATGTTATATTTGAAAATAATGTGGCTACTGGAGAAAATAAACATGGTGGTGGAGCTATTTATGCTCAAGCTATTGGTGGAACTGTATTAATTGATAATTGTTCATTTATTTCTAATTCAGTTTCTGGAAATTTTGCAGGAGGAGCTATTTATTCTCTTCAACTTGTTAATAGAATGAAAATTATTAATTCAAAATTTATTAATAATTCTGCTAATTCTCCTGAAAATTATGGTGGAGGAGCAATTTGTTTTATTGGTGGAAATTTAGAAACAATAGGTAAATTAGATATAATTAACTCACTATTTGAAGATAATATAGATTCTATTGCTGGTGGAATTTATATTAGGGCTTCAACTTTAGATATTTCTAATTCAATTTTAATTAACAATTCTAAATTTTCTATTTATAAAGGAATTACTAGTTATGCAACTACTAAAATAACTGCTGATAATAATTGGTGGGGAACTAATGAAGGAGCAGTCAATTTTGTTTCTGGTGTAGATGTAACTAAATGGATAATAATGACTTTTATTAATAACACTCCAATTATTCAAGGAAATACTGTTATATTAACTGTAGCATTGGATACTTTAAATGATGGATCTAAATTAAATAATCCATTACTATTTTCACGTCCTGTATCAATTATAACTCCAACTAAAACATATAATAATCAATATACTATAGAATATCTTGTAGTTGATAAGATAACCATTATTTCAGCTATTATTGATAATCAGATTATTTATTTATCATCTGATAAATTAAATACTACATTGGAAATTTCAGATGTTATTGTTAATTTAGGTAGGGATATTGATTTAATAGCTAATGTAAAAGATATCAATAAAGTTAATGTAAATATTGGGTTTGTTGAATTTTATGTTAATGGTAAATTAGTTGGCACTAGTGAAGTTAAAAACGGTTTAGCTACTTTAACATTATCTAATAATTATTCTAAAGGGAATTATACGATACTTGCAAAATATGTAGATGTTAATAATGTTTATTATCAAAGTATGAATAAATCTGTTCTTAAGGTTATATCAACTAGTTTAATAGTAACAAATTCAACATTTTTCGACTTCTTTGATGTAAATGGTTTACTTAAAGAAGAAATCACTGCTAATGAATTGATATTTTCAGGTTCATTTATTAATCTTGGATTAAATACTATTACAATTGATCGTTCTATGACTATTAAAGGTGTTAATTCAGCTACTTTAAATAATATTTATTTAGAATTATTAGGAAATAATATATCTGTAGATAATTTCACAATAAATATAAATAAACAGGATTATGGAATTTATGTTGTTAATTGTGGAAATATAATAATTAAAAATTCATTAATTAATTTTAATGATTCAGGTATTTCTGATACTATAGCTATTTATTGTGATAAAGTAAATGAATTACAATTGATTAACAATAGTATTAATTATTTAGGTCAAAGTAAGGGTAAAACTATAAATCATCCAGTTCATATTTCTAATTGTGATAATGCAATAATTGATAATAATATTATCAATGCTAAAATGCCTTCTCTTGCAATTGATTATGATAGGGTAACATATGAAGCTATAACTTACAGTGTTGCATTATTTGTAGATAAATCTGATAATATTAAAATATTAAATAATAAAATCACAAATTCATATAATGCATTTAGTGGAATGTATGATACTATAGAAGGAATTATAATAAAAGCATCTAAAAATCCTGTTATTAAATTTAACGTGATTGATGTAACTGGACATAATTATACTTATGCTTTAAAATTTGTAAGTGTAATGGACAGTGAATTTAATGTTTATGGATGTTTGAATATTGATTGTGCAAATAATATTATTACTTCTAAATGTGATTCTTATTATGCGAATGCTATTGAGTTAGATGGTCCTATATCTGGAAGAGTATATAATAACTCAATAGTTGTTGAAGCTTTAAGTGTTGTTTACGGAATATATTCTCAAGCAATAAATGGTGCAGTTAATTTAGATTATATAAACAATACTATAATAGCTAATTCTCATACTGTATATGGTATGGAGCTTATGGGAACTGATGAGTTTGTTAGTGGAAATAATATAACTGCTAAAGGTAATATAACTATGGGTATTATTTCATCTTCTAAAAATCTTGAAGTGACAAATAACATAATTAATTCTTTAGGAAGTGGAATTGGAACTATTACTGGTGGAGATATTCTTGGAGGAGAAAATACAGGTATTTTAATAACTGCTGATAAAAATTCTGCAAAATATTCTAAATTAAATGCTTATAAAAATAAAATAATTACTACTGGTGATTATACTATAATGATTGATAAACGTAATATTATGGTTAATATTGTTGAAGATAATTATTTGGTATCTTCTAAACTTTTAGGTGATAAATCTGTTTATACTACTTCAAAATTAAATAAAATATTTAATAATACTCCTAGTGAGTATATGACTGTAATTACAGTTAAAAATAATGAATTAATCATTGGTGATAATTATACAATTACATTAACTGACTTTAATGGAACTGGATTAGATGGTATGGAAGTAATAATTAAATGTGGTGGATATGTTTGGAAAAAAATCACTGATAAATTTGGTAAAATTAACATTCCAGCATCTAAGTTAGGTATTGGAAATCATCTTGTTGAGGTGATTTTTGAAGGTAATGGTTATTATGCAGCATCAAAAATATCAAACAATGTAACAATTAATAAAATACCTGTTGATATTGATTTAATCTGTGATGATGTATTTGTTGGATCTGATTTGATTATTAGTGCAGAAATTACTGGTGGTGCAAATGGTGATATAATATTTGTTATTAATAATAAAGAATATATAGTTCCAATTATTAATAATAAAGCCAAATTATCTTTAAATAATTTAGTTACTGGTAAATATGAGGTTATAGCTAAATATGAAGGTAATGAATTATATGAATCTACGACAGTTAGTGCTACATTTAATATAAATAAATATTCTTCAGATATTAAAACAAATATTACTGTTGAAGATAATACAGTAATAATTGAGGTTATTTTACCAAAAGATGCTACTGGTAATGTAACTGCTGTTATTGGGGATAAACATTATAGTATTGATATAAAAGATGGTGTTGGTAAGTTGCTTATTTCTAATTTAGCTGGAGGAAATTATACTGTAACAATTTATTATTCTGGAGATAATAAATATAATTCCTTTAAATTGGATCAAGATATAATAATAATTCCTTTAGAATTTAAGTTAGATGTTAATGAACTTATTAAATTTTATGGTAATAGTGATAAACTCACTGCTATTTTATTAGACAGTCAAGGAAATCCAATCATCAATGTATCTATTGTATTTACTGTTAACAATATTAAATATACAAGACTTACAAATGGTGACGGTATTGCCTCAATGAATATTAATTTAAATCCGGGTGTTTATAAGGTATCAGCTAGTTATAATAACACAATTGTAAATTCTACTGTAACAGTTAAATCTGTTGTTGTTGGTGATGATATTGTTAAAATGTTTAGAAACGGTACTCAGTATTATGCTTTATTCCTGGATTCAAATGGTAATCCATTAATAAACACTGCTGTTAAATTTAATATTAATGGTGTGTTCTACTATAGAAATACTACTAATGAGGGTGTTGCTAGGTTAAATATTAATTTAAGACCTGGGGAGTATATTATTACTAATTATAATCTTGTGACTGGTGAGGAAAACTCTAATAAAGTGGTTGTAAAACCATTAATTGCTGAAAATTATGATTTAGTAAAATATTTCCAAAATGAATCACAATTCAGCGTAAAAATCATTGGAAAAGACGGTAAAATAGTAACAGGTGAAGAAGTAAACTTCAACATCAACGGAGTATTCTACAAACGTGTAACTGACGAAAACGGAATAGCTACATTAAAAATCAACCTAAGACCAGGAAACTACATAATAACCTCAGAATACGAAGGATACGCAATAGCTAACAACATAACAGTCCTACCAACACTAAAAACAACAGACCTCTCTATGAATTACAAAGACGGATCAACATTCAATGCAATTGCATTGGATAAACAAGGAAACCCACTAGCTAACCAAAAAATAACATTCAACGTCAACGGAGTATTCTACAACAAAATAACTGATGAAAACGGTGTAGCTAAACTAAACATAAACTTAAACAAAGGCCAATACATCATAACATCAATATGGGATGATTACATGGTAGGAAACAAAATTACAATTGCTTAAGAGATTTTTTTTTAAATTCTTTTTTACTTTTTTCTTTTTAATTTTATCAAATCTTGTTTTTCATGTAATTTAATAACGATATAATCATTTATTCTATTCAAAAAGATTATATTCTATTTTTTGTAAATATATATTACATACATTCATAATATGATACTATTTTAGAATAATGTTAAATTATGGATGTGGATAATATATTTATAAATGGAGAGATTAACTATGAATAAAAAGATATTTGTTTTGCTTCTTGTTGCAATAGTTGCTCTTTCACTTTCAGCAGTTTCTGCTAATGAAAACACGACAGATGATGTTGTTGTATCTTCTGAAAGCATAAATACTGTAGCAACATATAATGATGTTGTTAGTGATTCAGCAATAAATAATGCTTCTATAACTGTATCTGCTGAAAATATTAGTTATGGTGAAAATGCAATTGTTGAAGCTAATATAATTCCAAATACTACTGCAGGTAATATTAGTTTTATCTTAGATGGTAAAATTAATCAGTCTGGAATTATTATTAATGGTAGTGCAAGTACAATCTTTGAAAATTTAGAAATAGGCAAACATAATGTAACTGCAATTTATAATGGAATTAGTTCTACTACTTCATTTAATGTAGTTGGAAATACAGTTACAAATGATACATTTTTTGATTATTTTGATGAAGAAGGTTGTTTAAGAGATTATATTACATTTTCTGATTTGATTTTTGAAGGTAATTTTACAAATCTTAATATAGATGGTGTAAAAATTACTAGAAAAATTAATTTAATTGGTAAAAATGCTAGTTTAATTAATACTCCTATTTTCATTACTGGGGATGATGTTTCAGTAGATAATTTTACTTTTATTGTAAATGATGGTTCTGTAGAAGCACCTATTGTAATGGAAAATTGTGAGAATATTAACATAAGTAATAATATTATTTTATTTAATAAAAATTCTGATGGTAATTCATTTGCAATTTTAGGTGGTCATTTAGTTAATTTAACTATTAATAATAATACTATTAACTTTACTAGTGAAAATACTAAAGATTTGACTTATGCTATTTGCATATTTGCGTCTAATAATGTAAATATTTTAAATAATAATATGTTAATTAGTATTCCATCTGTTCCTGTAAGTTATGATCCAATTACTTATGATGCTACTGTAAAATCTACAGGTATGTTCATTGAAGAATCTAATAATTTGAATATAAATTCAAATAATATTATTGTAAACTATAATAATTTTAATGGAACTTATGATACTATTTATGCTTTAAATATTGCTTCTGGAAATAATGTATCTATAAAAAATAATAATATAACTACTAAAGGTCATAGTTATACTTATGGAATTAATATTGGTTCTAAAAATATAACAATCGATTCTAATGGTATTTATACTATTTCTGATAATAATTATGCTGCAGGTATTCAAATAAATGGTGGTTCTACTGGCATTATTAAAAATAATGAAATTTTAGTAGATTCTCCTAATTTTGCATATGGTATTTACTCAAGTAGTTTCCCTAAAACTAATAATATTACTTATGATGGTAACGATGTTGTAGGTAATTCTAGTTATATCTATGGTATCTATTTAAGTGGATATAATGAAACTTTATTAAATAACAATGTATCTCTTGTAGGTAACTTTACTGTAGGTATTGCATCTAGTGCAAATTTATTAACATTAATTAAAAATGAAATAATTACTAATGGTAATAATATTGGTAATGCAAGTAAATGTGGAGATTCTATTATTGCTGAAACTGTTGGTATTAAAATAGCTTCTGGTAATGTAACTATAACTAATTGTACTGTTAAAACCAATGGTGATTATGCAATTAATACTACTGGTGCTGGAGTAATAACATATAATTATTTAATTGCTAATGTTGGTTTAGGTGATGATGCTGTTAAATTTAGCAATAAGGACACTATTGTAGAAAATAATGGTCCTAAATTTATCTTAACTGTTCCAGAACTTGTTAAAATGTATGGCACTGATGGTAAACTTCAAGCTATTTTAACTGATGCTAAAAACAATCCTATTGTTAATGCTACCATTACATTTATTGTTAATGGTGTAACTTATACTAGAAATACTAATGAAAGTGGTATAGCATCTATGAATATTAATTTATATCCTGGATTCTTTGAAGTATCAGCTAATTACAATAAAACTACTGTAAATTCAAGTATTAATATTACTTCATCTATATTTGGTAATAATATTGTTAAAATTTATCAAAATGGAACTCAATTCTTTGCAACATTCTATGGTAAAGATGGTAAAACATTAGCTAATGGTACTAATGTAACATTTAATATTAATGGTGTGATATATACACGTCAAACTAATGAAAATGGTACTGCAAGATTAGCTATTAACTTAAGACATGGAGAATACATTTTAACTGCAACCAATCTTGAAAATAATGAACAAAAAGGATTTAATATTACTGTTTTGTCAAATGTTGAAACTAATGATTTAGTAAAATACTTTAAAAACGAATCTCAATTTATTGTTAAAGTATTTAATAAAGATGGAACTTTAGCTAATGGTACTAATGTAACATTTAATATTAATGGTGTATTTTATGTTAGAGAAGTCACTAATGGTACAGCTAAATTAAATATTAACTTAAACCCAGGTAAATATATAATTACTACTATTTATGAAGGATATGCAGTTGGAAATAATGTTACTGTAAATTCAACTTTAATTACTAAAGATTTATCTATGAATTATAAAGATGGATCTACATTTAATGCTACTGTTTTAGATGGACAAGGTAATCCATTAGCTAATCAAACTGTAACATTTAATGTAAATGGAGTAGTTTATAATAAAACCTCTGATGAAAATGGTATTGCTAAATTAAATATTAATTTAATTGCTGGTAAGTATATCATTACTTCAACATGGAATGGTTATCAAGTTGGAAGAACTTTAACTATTGCTTAAGAGATTTAATTAATCTCTTAACTTTTTTCTTTTTTTGGAAACTTTTATTTATTGTTTTATTTAAAATAATAATATGGTTAACATAACTAAACTCACTGCAGATGTTGATGTATCTGATTATTGTAACAAATATGTTGACGTTGATAAATTTTTAGAAATCTGTAAAGAGTGCGATCAATACGGTAACAACTGGAGTTGTCCACCTTTTGATTTTAATCCTAAAGAAATATGGAATTCATTTAACAAACTTAAAATAATTGCTTTTAAATTTGATTTTTCTTTGGAAGAGTTAAATAGAACATACACTCCTAATGAGTTGAATTTTATCATAAAAAAACTTGAGAGGATGAAAGTTAAATTAATGAATGAAATTTATGCATTGGAAGATGATGATTCTTTAGGATTATTTATAGGAAGCTGTAATTTATGTATGAGATGCACTCGAACAATTGGTATGAGATGTAAAATGCCATTTAAATTAAGATATTCTATTGAATCACTAGGTGGGAATGTTGACGAAACAATCAAAGATATTTTTGGTTATGAAATCATCTATGCAAAAGATGGAAAATTACCAGAATACATGATTTTTGTTGGAGGATTACTCTACGACAAAAAATAAGGAGAATAAAAAATGAAAATAGGTATTATTGGTGGAACCGGTGCACAAGGTCTTGGAATCGCAAAACGTTTAGCTATTGCAGGTGAAGATGTAATTGTAGGATCACGTAAAGAAGAAAAAGCTTTAAAAATAGTTGAAGAAACAAATGAAGAAATCAAAGAATATAATCCTAAAAAATTAACAGGTATGGCTAATGAGGATGCAGCAGCTAATGCAGATGTATTAATTTTAACAGTGCCTTTAGAAGCTCAAAGTGCAACTTTAAAAACAATTAAAGAAAATGCAAAAGGAAAAATACTTTTAGATGCAACTGTACCTTTAGAAACAGCTATTGGCGGACCTGTCAGCAATGTTTTACACATAAATCCAGGTTCTGCTGCTGAACGTGCAGCAAAAATATTAAAAGATGTTAATGTTAAAGTTATTGCAGCATTTAATAATATTAGTAATTCCCATTTAGCAAACCTTTCAGAGCCAATTGATTGTGATTGTTTAATTTGTGGTGATGATGAGGAAGCTAAACAAGTTGCTACTGAAATAATTGAAAAAATTCCTGATTTAAAAGCTATTGATATTGGACCATTAAATAAAGCTCATTTAATTGAATCTATTACTCCATTATTAATTGGTATGAATATTAAATATAAATCACATTATGGTGGATTTAGAATAACCGGTATTGATTTTGATTAAATCTTTACCTTTTTTTGATTCTCATGAAAAAAGTTAAAATAACTGTTTTAAAAACAACATTTCAGGAAGATTTAGCTAATAAATATGGTGTTGATGGTTTAGGTTGTTGTCCAATGTTAAAAGAGGGGGAAGTTTATTAGGTGATTGGGCAAAACCTGAAGGTTTTTGTGATGAAGCATGGAAAGCCATATATCAGTATGTATTTGCTTTAGCTCATAGTGCAAATGACTTATTTTATTATAAAGATTGGATTAAGAAACCAGGTGTAGCTATTGTAAGTTGTAATGATGGTTTAAGACCCGTAATTTTTAAATTAGAAGCTACAAATATTGAATCTAAGGCAATTGATTAAAATTTTCCTGAACTTTTTTATAGAATTCCCCTAATTCTAGACCATTAACAAATATATGACTTACTGTAATAGCAATTGTCATTTCATAGTTTTCATTCACTTTTCCCCAGGTGATTAATGGTTGAATTTGTGTAGGTGATGCTGTACAGGTTGTTATGGAATCAAAATCTACCCAGGGGATACATGATAAGTTGACTATGTTTTCAATATCTCTTTTTTCCATTTCAATCATAAATGCTTCTTTTTTGTTATTTAATGTGTCTTGAATTAATTGTTTCACATAATCATGCCATGATAAAGTGTCTTTAAATTGTTCTGGAGGTTTAACTCTCATTTCTTTGTAGTTATCTTCTTGTTTATTCATAATTGGAGATACTCCATCTAAATAATCATATTCAATAACTTTATTATCAATTATTCTTCTTTTAAGTTGAGGTATTGAATTTACAGCTTTTAATAAGCAACCTAATGATAAAATAAAAAAAGAATAATCATTTTCTTTTGAATATTTCCACATTTTTTCAACATTTATTCTTGATGACATGGAATATCTTGATGATTGAAAATTTATAAAAGGATTTTCTTTTAAATTAAATTTAATTTCTTTCATTTATTTTCACCTTTCAAATTAAATTTTTTTCAATAGTTACTTTTTTATACTTATATTTTAATAAATATTAGTGTTAAAATTCACAAATATTTGTTAATTTGTTTAAAAAAGGTTTTGTTAGAATGAAAGTAGTTATTGTTGGTGGTGGAGCAGGTGGTATGTCCACAGCTTCCAATATTAGACGATTAGATAAAAATGCTGAAATTATTGTTATAACTCGTGATAAAAATGTAGCATATTCTCCATGTGCTATTCCTTATGTATTATCTGGAAAAATTGCTTCTTTTGATGATATTATTATGAAAACACCTCAAGATTATAAAGAAGATAATATTGATGTTTTAGTAAACTCTGAGGTAACTAACATAGATAGTAATAAAAAATCTGTCACTTATGAAAATGATGATGGTGAAAAAACTATTTCTTATGATAAATTAGTTTTAGCTACTGGTGGAAATCCTTTTGTACCACCAATGGAAGGAGTTGACTTAGATGGTGTTTTCCAAATAAGAAACATTGATGATGGTAGAAAAGTTCAAAAATGGGCTAAAAACTCTAAAAGTGCTGTTGTAACTGGTGCTGGATTGATTGGTATTGAAATTGTTTATGCTTTAAAAGAATTAGGTTTAAATGTAACATTAAGTGAAATGATGCCACAAATTGTTCCAAGATCTCTTGATAGTGATATGGCAGATATTTTAACTAACTACTTAAAAATGGAAAATATCCATGTTATGTTAGGTGAACCTATTACTAAATTAGAAGGGGAAAATGGAAAAGTTAAAAAGGCATATTTCGGTGATGGAAGTTGTATTGATGCAGACATGGTTATTTTAGCTACAGGTGTAAGACCTGAATTAAAACTAGCTAAAATGGCTGATTGTGACATTGGAAGATGGGCTATTTTAGTTAATGAAAAAATGGAAACTTCAGTTGAAGATGTTTATGCAGTTGGGGACTGTGTTGAATCTCAAGATTTAATTCTTCAAGCTAATACAATTAGTCATTTAGGAACTACTGCTGTTCGTGAATCTAAAACATTAGCTAGAACAATAACTGGTAAAAAAGCTAATTTCAATCCTGTGTTAAATGCTATGGTGTCTAAGGTTGGTAAATTAGAATTTGGTGCTGTTGGTTTAACTTCCAGTTTTGCTCAACAAAACAATATTAAACCAATTGTTGAAAAAGTAGAAGCTCTTACAAGAGCTCGTTATTATCCAAATGCTAAACCTATGGATATTAAGATTATTTGTGACTGTAAAGGTAGAATTATTGGTTGTCAAATAATCGCTGAAGAAAGAGTTGCTGAAAGAATTGATACAATGACATTAGCTATTACTCAAGGTTTAAGTTGTTTTGAATTAAGTAATGTTGAATTTGCTTATGCACCTCCAGTATCTATGGTTACTGACCCATTAGTTCTTGCTGTAGAAGAAGTTAGTAAGAAATTTAATTAAAATTATTGTAAACTTTTAAATACTTTTAGTTATTATAATAATATTATATATAAAATTTAGAGAGTGATATTTATGCCAGAACATGGACATCATGGTCATGGAGGACAGATGACTCCTGAACAACAAAAACAAATGATTGAACAACAACTTAATCTTTCAAAGAATTTAGGGCAAATTAAATATAAAATTGCTGTTATGAGTGGTAAAGGAGGAGTAGGAAAATCAACAGTAGCTGCAAATATTGCAGAAGCTTTCCAAAAAGAAGGATTTACCACTGGGATATTAGATGCAGATATTCATGGTCCAAATATACCAAAAATGTTAGGTGTAGAAGATCAAGACATCATGATTAATGAAGAACGTCATATGATGCCTGTTGAAGCACCAAGTGGTCTTAAAGTAATGTCAATGGCTTTTATGTTAGATAGTATTGACACTCCAATTATTTGGAGAGGACCACAAAAAACAGGCAGTATTAAACAGTTAATATCTGATGTAGCATGGGGACCTCTTGATGTTCTTATTATTGATAACCCACCGGGCACTGGAGATGAACCATTAACTGTTTTACAAACAATTACAGATATTGATGCAGTAGTCATGGTAACTACTCCAAATGTAGTATCTCAGGAAGATGTTTTAAAATGTGTAAAAATGGTTGAAATGTTAAATGTGGAAAATATTGGTTTAGTTGAAAATATGGCTTACTATGAATGTCCACATTGTAGTGAAAAACTCCATATCTTTGGTAAAGGTGATGGAAAAGATTTCGCAGATGAAATGGAAATTAGTTATCTTGGAGATTTACCATTAACTGAAAAAGTATCAAATTCACCAAATAAAGGTGGAGTAATGGTTACTATTGAACCTAAATCTGAAGTAGCTAAAAGATTTACTGAAATAGTTAATGATATTCAAAAAGATTTCTTTAAAAAAGAAGATTAAATATCTTTTTTTTACATTTACTTTTTTTTAAAAAAAATTAATTAAGGTTTTTTAATTGCAAAGTGAACTTGAAAAATTAAAAGCAGGATTGGATTATTGTTATGATGATCCTGAAGTAGAAGCACTAAAAAATAATGCAATAATAAACTGTAGAAAATATAATTCAATTGATGATTTAGATAAACAAAAACAGTATAAATTTTTAAAATTCATGTTAGGCTCTGTTGGAGAAGATGTTTGTATTGAAAAGAGATTTAACTGTGATAATGGAAAAAATATTTATATTGGATCTCATTTTTTAGCTAATTATAATTTAACAATTCTTGATGTTGTTGATGTTAAAATTGGAAATTATGTTTTAATAGGACCAAATACATTAATAACTACTGTAGGTCACCCTATATCTCCTAAAGGTAGGAGAAATAAAATTGGAACAACTGCTCCAATTACTATTGGGGATGATGTATGGATTGGAGGTAATGTAACAATTTTACCTGGAGTAACAATAGGTAATAATGTTGTTATTGGTGCTGGAGCTGTAGTCAGTAAAGATATTCCAGATAATTCATTAGCTGTAGGTGTTCCAGCAAGAGTTATAAAAGAAATTAAAAATGATTTATATGGCATATGATTTTAATAAGGTAATTAATCGTGAAAATACTAATTCCTTAAAATGGGATTTGTTTAATACTAAAATCCCAATGTGGGTAGCAGATATGGATTTTAAAGTTGCTCCAGAAATATCTGATGAAATTATAAAAAAAGCTAACAGTAATTTATATGGTTATACTATAATTCCAAATGACTGGTATGATGCATATATCAATTGGTGGAAATATTATGGATTAAATATAGATAAAAATAATTTAAAATTTGCTAATGGTGTAATGCCAGCAATAGCTACTATTATTCGTAAATTAACTAAAGAAAATGATAAAATATTAATCCAAACACCAGTGTACCATGTATTTTTTCATGTGATTGAGGATAATAATAGGGAAGTTGTAGAAAATCATTTAATCTATAAATATGGAAATTATGAAATTGATTTTAAAGATTTGGAAGAAAAATTAGCTGATGAAAATGTAACTTTAATGATGTTATGTAATCCACACAATCCTATTGGTAAAATCTGGTCCAAAAATGATTTGGAAAAAATAGCTAATTTATGTGCCAAATATGGTGTACATATAATTTCTGATGAAATTCATTGTGATTTAACTGATCCAGATAAAAAATATGTTCCTTTTAGCAGTGTAAGTAAACATGATTCAATTACAACTTTATCTCCTACTAAATCATTTAATATTGCTGGTTTAAATACTGCTGCAGTTTATGTTACTAGTGAAAAATTAAAAGAAGATGTTTTCAATGCTTTAGATGTTGAATGGGTTAGCAGAGCTAATACTTTTGCTATTGTTGGAGCAATTGCTGCATATACTAAAGGTAGATTGTGGCTTAATGAGTTGAGACAATATATTTATGATAATAAAAGATATGTAGCTAACTTTTTAAAAAAAGAAATTCCTGAAATTAAATTAGTTGATTGTGAAGCTACATATTTATTGTGGTTAGATTGTTCTAAGTTAAATATATCCTCAAAAAATTTTGTTGAGTTTTTAAATGAAAAAACAGGAGTATTATTATCTCCAGGTATTGATTTTAGTAATAGTTGTGATGAATTTTTAAGATTAAATATTGCTTGTCCAAAAAAATTATTAATAGAAGGTTTAAAATCTATTAAACAAGGAGTAACTATTTATAAATAAATTTTAATAGTTCTATTATTTTATACAACTTTATTTAATATTGGTATTTTTTTAATGAAAAATACAATCATTACCGAGAGAAGATATAAACAAAATGTTCCTAAAATTCTATAAATAAAACTAGTTTCTGGAAATGGGAATATTTCATTGAAAATTGTATATTTGATTTGTATATGGATTAAATAAACTCCCATAGTACAACTAGCTAATGTTGTCACTATTTATTTCTACAAATTCATATCTATAATTGTCATGTAAAGTAATGAATAGTAAAATTAGGGAATGAATAATCCACAGTGGGGACAAATCATATCATCTTTATCTATGTGATGACCACAAAAAGGGCAATGTTTGTGTTTTTTATTGGACATTTTTAAACCTCCGTGAATTATTTTTGTTTTTTAATTTAGATTTAATTATTAAAAATATTTTTCATTGGTTTTAAATAAGAATTACTATTTTAAAAACAATGAAACTATTCATGAGAGTAAGTTAAATTTATTTATGGATAAATTTTAATGCTGCTGAATTTATTTCATAATAATTTCTTCTTTTATATCCTAAATGGATTCCACTTTTTGATGCTCTGATTTCTAATCTAACCATTCCATATGAAAAATCTCTTAGGCTATCAATTGCATTTTCATGAATGGGTTTACTAAAACAAGCAAATCCAGAATTAGTTTTTATTTTATCTTTTGATGAAAATAATTCTTCATTATTTGTAATATCTAAATATATGCCTTCTTCATCAAAATCAACATATTTTCCGGTAAATGCATCTTCATTCATAGCTAGTGATGTTACCTGATATGATTCTAAACTTAAGTTTTTGGTGGGATTTAAAGTTATATCAATTTTTGGGTGGATTTCAGGATGTTTATCTAAATATTTTTGATATTTTTCTTCAGCAAGGTAAAAACCTCTTAAAATATTTGCTTCAATAGGTAGTTTGGGTTTTGTTTGTTTTAAAAATTTTAAAACTGTTTTAGCATCTTTATTTTCATGCCAATAAATTCCTAATTTATGTTGTGGTTTAGTGGGTTTTTTGATTATTTTTAGAAATTATTTAAGTATTTCTTCTAATTCTGTTTCATATGTATTGTAATTTACTTTTACACATTCTACATGTTTTGTTTTATTAGTAGCTACTTTTTCATATGTTGGATCATGTGTTATTCCATTTGCATAACCTACCTCCGTTTGTATAATTCCTTTTAATCTGGAAATATATGCTTCCACTTCCCAAAAAGGTCCACCTGCTAAGTAGATTGTTTTAATGTTGTATTTCATAATCTTTGTTTTAATATGATAAGATTTATAAATTATTCTAAATAAAAATGTAATATAATTAATGATAATATTTTGGAGGAGAAATATGTTTTATAGTACAATAATGAAAATTGATTCAATTGATAGATTAAGGGATATTAGAGATGCATTATTAGTTGAGCAAGGTATTAATCCTACTCGTCAAGGTGAACAAGCTATTAAAGTAGTTGTTGATAGAATTGATGAAATTCAAGCTACTTTAGATAAATCTGCTTCAAGAAAATAGAGTGATTTTGTGTTAAGATTTGTAACAACTAGAAGACGTTTATTAAGAAAAGGTGTGTATAAGTATAATCGTGTTAGGACTAGACAGCAACAGTATGTAAGAGAAAATAAAAATTTAGTTAAATCACACCAGAATCCTAAAAAAGAAATTTCCGCTACTAAAAGACGTAAGTTAAGACCAAAAAGAGAAGCAGAAAAAGGGTTTAAAATGTCTTATAAATATAAGTATTATAGTAATTTTTATATTGTTGATGATGAAGAAATTGAAGAAGAAGATGATTTATAATTTTTCTAATTCTTCTTTATTTATAATCTTTTTTTCATCGTGAATATTCACAATGATCCCTGAGAATTCATCATCTTTTTTAGCAAGGTCTTTGAATAATTGACTGGAAACTTTAATTGGTTCATAACCAATTACATTTAAATATTTGCAACCTTCATGATACATAGTCATGTCACTAAAAACAGCTATTTTAAAATTTTTTATAGTTCCAATAGCTATGAAATCTCTTTCATCACCTTGACCTAAAACAGGACAAATGTACTCCATATTAAAAACCACCATTTCTATCCATCATGAAATTTTGTGAGTGTGGATTAATAACTAATCCCTGAAAGTTTTCATCATTACTAGCTAATTTTTCAATATCCTCAATAGATAAAATTTTACAACTTAACTTATCTAAAAACAATGTGGATATTTTAGATTTACCTTCTTTGTATTCTGTAATATCTGTAAATATTGGAATTATATAATTTTTAGAACCCTGAGTAATATTAAATTTTACAAATTTTTCCGCCTCATCAATTAAAGTTAAATAAACTTCCTGAGGATATGTTTCTTTAATATTAATTTTAATAGAATTAAGCTCTACTGAATTCTCATTTTTAAGTTCTTTAGCTATTGTAGCATATAAATTAATAAATTCTTTCAGTTGACTTTTAGATGATTTTGTTCCATCTTTTTTATAAGTTTCTAAGTCTTCAATTTTCATAAGACTCAACAGCAGTCTTCGTGATCTTCAACAACATTTTGACTAAATACTACAAAATCATATTTAGGTGGATTAATAGCTATTCCAAGGAATGCATCATCATCTAAGTATGTTTCTAATATTTCTGTAGATGATACGATTTCTGTTTCAAATGTAGCTTTTTCATCTTCTGTTTTGAATATTTCAATAGCTTCTTTTACTTCTTCATCATCCGTATATAATGGTATGAAATATTCATCATCATCACCTATAATTAATGAAACAATTTCTTTTTCATCTCCATCGTTATGAGTTACAAGATAAAAGTTGTTATCAAATATTACATGGTCGATTTCATGTCCTAGTTGATGTAACTCTTCATGATTTTCCTGTGTGTCTTCAATATTCATGTATTTTTCAATTAATTCCTTAAGGTTATTTTCTTTTATTTCCATTTAAATCACCTATAGTTTATAAATAGGTTTAATTCATATATATAGAAGTAAGGTTTTAATAATGTCAATTAATTTAAAAGAAAAATTAGCTAAATTAATTTTTGAATATGATGAATTAAAATTCCATATCTGTCCAGAAATTGAAGAAATATATTTGCTTAGTTTTGGTTTTATTGAATGTGAAGCTTATAATTTAGATATTGAATTAGAAATGATTAAAAAATATATTGAATTATTTAAAAAGGGTGTAGATACTTCAAATATTGATTCATGTATTGACTGTGAGTTTAAAAATTCAATTGACATGTTAAAAAAATATATGGATGAATTAGACTTAGCTATTGAACAAAAAGAAAATCAGACTAAATTGTCTGATGATGAGTTAAACAGTTTAAATAGTCTTTATCAGGATTTAATTTATAAATTACATCCTTCTTTTAATCCTATTCAAAGTACTTATGAAGCAGATTTGTTTGAAGAGATTGTTGAAGCTTTTGAAACTTATGATTTAACTACTATGAGATCTTTAGCTATTTTACTTCCTGAAGACAAAAGTATTTTTGAAGATGATGATTTTTTTATAAATGAGATTAATAAGATTAATCAGAAAATTTATAATATTAAAAACTCTTATCCATATAACAAAAAGGAAATACTTGATGATGAAACATTGTTTAATGATTATAAGATGCAATTGTTAGATGTTGTAGCTAATAATTATTTGTTGATTGAAGAGTATACTAAAAAATTAGAAAATTTAATTTAAATATATTATGAGTATTCATCCTCCTAAACACCACTAAAGGAGTAATAGCGAATACTCATATTTTAACCATCACCATTGTTCGTATTCGTAAAAAATAAGTTATAGTATACGAACACTATTATATTTAGTCTTAAAGTATATAAAGTTTTATAATTAATTTTCTAAAAAATGTTAATAAAATGTTATATGTGAGTTAATACAAATATATTTATATGATTTCAAAGAAGATTTTAATATCTTTACTTTTTATTAGTTTAATAATTTCAATTAATTGTGTAAATGCAGTAGATAACTCTGATTGGAAAACAGTAAAAGTAAATAACGTTGATTTTAAAGTACCTCCAAAATATCAAGGAGGTGAACTTAGTAATAGTGATAATTGTTATATGATTACTAATATTTTTACATTTGGTATTAGATGTGTTGATGATTATCTTGATTCTTCATATGGGGATGATTATAATTTTAAGGCTAAAAATTCAACTATTGGAACACATGATGTGTCATATATTACTGAATATGTGAATGTTATAAAACATAATGTGTCTTATGTATATTTTTCTTCAGGAGATTCAATTTATTGTATATCATGGAATGGTCAAATGAATGAAGAAATTGAAGAAATGATAATTAACACTCCAGATTCTTCTTATGATGCAGATACATTTTATGGAATATTAGATGAAGCAAGACATAAATATGATGATGATCAAGCTGCTGAAAAACAATCTATTGAGTATGAAGATATACTTAGAGCAAATAATAAGCATCATCATTATTATTATTCCTATCCTTATTGGTATAGAATGTAAGTTTATTAGAAAAAATAACTAATAAACTTTTTTAAAATTCTGATTCAATTGATTTGATTAAGTTATAAATAGTTTTATTTGTACTTACATCCACATCATATTTTTTAGCTAATTTAATAACTGTCCCATTTAAGGTGTCAATTTCTGTTTTAATCTTTTTTTGAATATCCTGATAAGTAGAAGAATAATGATTGTAGGTATCAGGAACTAATTTTGAGTAGAATAATTTTTTATATTCCTCAGGTGAATCCCATAATGTTGAGTATTCACTTTTTTTAATAACTTCAAATATTTCTTCTATAATATTATTCATGATATTTTTAGAATATTCATTTTCAGTTAATTTACCATATGTACAATTAAGGATTACTCCAAGAGGATTTAATGCACAATTATAAAGCATTTTAGCCCATAAATATTTGTCTATTTCATGGCTTATTTCACAGTTAATTCCAGAAGCACTAATCATTTGAGCTATTTCGGTTAGAGGTTCTGGATCTACATTTTGAAGTGATCCTAAAAGAATAGGTTCAGTGTATACAGTTATTTCACTAATATGTCTTTGAGGCCTTGAAAATCCTGTAATTACTCTTGCACAATATACTTCTTTTTTTGAAAAATATCTTAAAAATGGTTCATCATTACCAAATCCATTTTGGAATATTATTATTTTACAGTTATTTTTTAGAATATTTTTATGATTAGCTAATTTTTTACTTATGTCATTATTAGCTACTGTTTTACTGCATATAAAAACATAATCAAAACTTTCACTTGGAATATCATCATAATTTGTATATACCTGATATTCATCAGGAGTAAATGAGTAATGTTTGAATAATCCTGTTCTTTTAAGTCCATTTTCTTTAATTGCAGTAGCCGTTTTTCCTGTTGCATAAAAAGACACTTGTGCTTTTTGGGAAAGCATAGATGCACCTAAACCTAACCCTACTGCACCTGATCCATCAATTAAAATATTCATATTTTTAATTCCTTTTGTTATTAATATTATTTTGTTTTTATTTTTATAAATTAATTTCTCAAGAAAACAAAATAAAATGTTTATAATTGTTTTTAATTTTTTTTAAGTAAATTTTTAATATCATAATAAACATATCATTTTTTAGTACTATTTGATTATAGTGGAGGTTAAAAAAATGGATAAACTAAAATATTCTATTTTTCTATTCATTCTACTTTTATTAATTACTCCTGTAATTTCTGCTGTAAATAATGATGTTGAAGTGGATAATACAAAAGCTGAATCTATGATTATTATTAATGTGGATAATATCACTACTGGAGATATAATTGTTCAGGTTAATGAGGATGCTACTGGTGTTATTAATGTAAATGTTGATGGGAAAGTGTTTTCTGCTCCTATTGATAAAGGTGTGGCTACTTTTAATGTGGATAATTTAGATGAAGGTTCTTATGATGTTTTAGCTACCTATGATGGTGATGAAAACTATTTATCATCTACAAATACTTCTACTTTTGAAGTAAGAAAAAATCCTGAAGTGGAAAAATATGCTACACATATTTCTGTTTCTGCTAAAGATATAAAAGAAGGAGAAAATGCTATCGTTAATGTTATGTTACCTTCTGATGCTACAGGAACTGTAACTGTAAGTGTTCATGATAAAAGTTATACTAACCAATTAATTGACGGTAAAACTAGTGTAAGTATTCCAGGATTAACAAAAGGATCATATTTGGTTAATGTTAATTATAGTGGAGATAATAAATATCTTCCTAATTCAACACACGTATATCTGGATGTAGATAAAAAAGCTGCAGATTTACCTGTAATTAACAATGCTCCTAAAGATAATAATGCTGATAGTGTAGGTATTAATGCTACAACAGGTCTTCCAATACTTATATTGGCAATAGCTTTAGTTATAATTGTTTCTATTGTCATTCTAAAAAGAAAATAATTATTTTCTTATTTTTTCTATTTTTAATAATCTATATTAACTATTAAAAACAATATTGTATACTAGAGAGTATAACTTACGAAGAATAATATGGATACGGCATTAATTTCAATTATTATAATAGCTATTGCATTGGCAATGGATGCATTTAGTGTTTCACTTACAAAGGGATTCACTCAAAAAAATTTAACAAATTCACAAATTCTATATTATGGATTATTTTTTGGTATTTTTCAATTTATCATGCCAGTATTAGGATATTTATGTGGAACTACAATAAGTTCATTTGTATCAACAGTAGCTCCCTGGATTGCATTTTTCTTACTTTTAGCTATTGGATTAAACATGATTCGTGAAAGTTTAAGTGATGATGATGAAGATATTTTAGATACTTTTAGCTTTAAAGAATTAACTTTACTTGCTATTGCAACAAGTATTGATGCATTTGCAGTTGGAATTACCTTTGCATTGTTAAATACTGCATTATTACTTCCATGTACTATTATAGGTATTGTAGCATTTATATTTACTATTATTGGTATTTTCATTGGAAAAAAACTTGGAAATTATTTTGGGGACAAGTTCGAAATTGTTGGTGGAATTGTCCTTATTTTAATTGGTATTAAAATTTTACTTGGATATTAAATATCCAATATCCTTTTTTATATTATTAAATTAATTACACCTTTAATTATTTTAATAAAAAGTTTATTGTATACAATTAAATGACTGGGGTATTTTAATTTAGTTATTTCATGTTTTTAATAATAGCTACACATAACGGTTGACCTACCATAAAAACTTTATAATTAATAATTTTCAAATCATGTTTTTCTAAAAACGATAAATAATCATTTTTAGACCATTCCTGACTCTTAAATACAAACAACTTTAAACTTTTAAGCATTAAACGCTGAAATAAATTTCCTTTAATATAAGTTGGAAGTATTAAAATTCCATTATTTTTTACAACACGTTTAAGCTCATTAATAGCTATTTCAGGATTATCTAATAAATGTAAAACATTAGCTGCTAAACACACATCAAAATAATCATCTTCATAATCTATTTTATTTAAATCTCCTGTAAAATAATTGATATTTTCTAAATTTTCAGATTTATCTTTAGCTTTTTTAATCATTTCAGCAGAATAATCAAATGCAGTAATTTTATTCACATGTGGTGAAAGTAAAGTTGTGAAAGCTCCAGTTCCACAAGCAGCTTCAAGTAATTCATCACTTTTTTTTAATATATTTTAGAATAAAATCAATTAATTCTTTGTTATTAATTTTATTTCCAATTATTTTATCATAAACTATAGCATATCTATTCCAAAAAGATTCATTATTCATAATATCTCAAACTTAATAATATAATCCTGTTTTACATATAGGACATTTCTTTCTTTTTCCAATAAATGTTTCTCCACAGTTACTGCATCTATACATATTTTTGTCACAATCAAGTTGTGATCCACAGTTTTCACAATAAGGTTTAGGACCTGTAAACACGTGATTACAATGGATACAGTAATATTTTGTTTTATTAGTTAATTTATTTTGAATACTTCTTTTGATTCCATAATAATAAACAATTACAAGTACTAATGCAAATAATGTAAGTATTAAACTTCCAATACCGGCAATTAATGCCATAATTAAACTTATAATAATTAAAGTTACAATCCATTTTCCAGCTTTATAACTATAATTTTCAATTTTTGCTTTATATATTAAATTATTTGACGTTTGATTTGACAATCTTCGTTGACTTTCTTTTTTCCCATAATATGTTAATAAAATATCTTCTTTTGAAGGAGGCATGTTATCACCACTTGTTATATATTATTTTTTAATAACTTTTACTATTTAATATGTATTATTTAAAATAAATTTATTAATAATAACAAATAAAATTATTAGTATATTAAAATGGTTATGGTGGGAAAATGCCTAATAAAAACAAGATTGGAGAAAAAATTAAAACATTAATGAATGTTAGAAATGTGTCACTTGAAGATTTAGCTAATGACAGTGATGTTAATATAGAATTGATTGAAAAAATATTAAATGGTGAAATTATACCATCACTTACTCCTTTAACAAAAATAGCAAGAGTCCTTGGTGTTAGAATAGGCACTTTTATTGATGATGATGAACAAACAGGACCATTAGTAGTTAGAAAAGGAAAAAGTGACAAGGTAGTTTATTTCTCAGGTGATGAAAACAAAACTGATGACAGTAATTTGGAATTCTACTCATTGGCTGCTGGAAAAAGTGACAGAAATATGGAACCTTTCATCATAGATTTAAAAGAAGATAAAGAAAAAATCCATGAACTTAGTTCCCATGAAGGTGAAGAATTTATTTACGTTCTTGAAGGTTCTATTGAAGTTATTTACGGTAAAAATAATTATGTTTTAGAAACAGGTGACAGTATATACTATGACTCAATTGTATCACACCATTTACATAGTTATAATGATGAAACAGCAAAAATATTAGCTGTAATTTACACTCCATATGATTAATTTTTATTATTTTTAGAGGGTTTTTTAGATGTTATTTACTGAAGAAACATTAGCTGACTTTTTCGAAAAACAAGTAGAGAAACTTCCTGATCATGAATTTTTAGTTTATCCAGATAGAAACTTAAGATTTACTTATTCTGAATTCAATGAAAGAGCAAATAATTTAGCAAAAGGATTAATGGCTATAGGAGTTGGAAAAGGTGATCATGTTGGAATATGGGCAAAAAATGTTCCTGAATGGTTAACATTCATGTTTGCAACAGCAAAAATTGGTGCAGTTTTAGTAACTGTTAATACTGCTTACAAAAGCCATGAATTAGAATATATCCTTCAACAATCAGACATGAAAGCATTAGCATTAACTGACAGATTTAGAGATAATGACTATATAGATATAATCTATGAACTTGTACCTGAACTTAAAACTTGCCAAAGAGGAAAATTAACTTCTGAAAAATTCCCGTTTTTAAAATATGTTATTCATGTAGGTCAAGATAAACATCGTGGAATGTATAATACTAATGAATTATTATTATTAGGTCAAAATCAAGATGATGAAATTCTTAAAGAAATCAAAAAAGAATTTGATAATAATGATGTAGTAAATATGCAATATACTAGTGGTACAGAAGGTTTCCCAAAAGGAGTAATGCTTACCAGTAGAAATATCTTAAATGACGGATATTATATTGGAGAAAACATGAACTTCTCCAAAGAAGACAGATTATGTATCCAGGTACCATTATTCCATTGTTTCGGTTCAGTTTTAGGAGTTATGGCAGTAATTACTCATGGTTCAACAATTGTTATGTTAGAAGAATTTGATCCACTTTTAGCTCTTTCAGCTATTCAAAAAGAAAAATGTACTGCAATACATGGTGTTCCAACAATGTTCATTGCAAAATTAACACATCCAATGTTTGACATGTTTGATATGTCATCACTTAGAACAGGAATCATGGCAGGTTCAACATGCCCTATAGAAACTATGAAAGAAGTAATAGACAAAATGAACATGACTGAAATCACAAGTGTATATGGGCTGACAGAAGCATCACCGGGAATGACACAGACAAATGCAAAAGACACTTTTGAGAAGAAAGTAAATACGGTAGGAACTCCTTTCCCAAATGTGGAAGTTAAACTTATAGATCCAGACACAGGTGAAGATATAACCGAAGTAGGTAAAAAAGGAGAAATAGTCTGTAGAGGATTTAATGTAATGAAAGGATACTATAAAAATCCTGAAAAAACAAGAGAAGTAATAGAAGAAGATGGATTTTTACACTCTGGAGACTTAGCTACAATAGATGAAGATGGATATTACTCAATTGTTGGAAGAATTAAAGACATGATAATACGTGGAGGAGAAAACATATACCCACGTGAAATAGAAGAATTCATATATACAATAGATGGAGTCCAAGATGTTCAAGTAGCAGGAATACCTGATAAAAAATATGGAGAAATCGTAGGAGCATTCATAATAAAAGAAAAAGGCTCAGATTTAACTGAAGAAGATGTAAGGGACTATGCAATCAGTAAAATAGCTAGATACAAAGTTCCAAAACATGTATTCTTTGTTGATGAATTCCCATTAACAACCAGTGGAAAAATCCAAAAATATAAATTAGGAGACATAGGTTTAGAATTACTTAAAAAACGTGAAAATTAAATTAAATTTTCATTCCACTTTTTTTTTTTTAAAATGTGATAAAATTGAAAACACTAGTTTTATTTAATTTAAAATTCAAAAAAGATATTTTAAAACTTAAAAGAATCTTAAACTATAACGCATTTAAACAAATAAATGAAAAAACATATATTGGAAATTTAGATAATACTGAAATACTTATTTTAAAAGAAAAAATATCTAAAATAACTGATGAAAACGGATTTATAATAATAATCCCAATATGTGGGGCATGTTATAATAAAATCACATATTTTGGAAAAGAAATAAAACTAGAAGAAGAAAAATATAAGATATTATGAAATTAATAATTGACGGTTACAATAAAACACTAAGAAAAAAAGACAATCAAATAGTAGTTATGGAAAAAGACTATGAAATATACAGAATTTCTGCAAATAAAGTATCAGATATAACTATAATGGCTAAAGGCCATATAACATTCGATGCATTAAATTTAATAGCAAAAAACAATATTAAATTAATCAGTATCAACTACTTTGGTCAAATTAACTATACCTTAGAATCCCCAAATCAAAACAATGTTATTTTAAAAAAATTACAATACCAAGCTAGTGAAAACCATAAAGGACTCCTAATTTCAAAAGAATTCATAACATCTAAAATGAAAAACCAGAAATCAACAATTAAAACACTAAATAAGAATAAAAAAATTAAAGAAGTTAAAATAATTGAAAATAAAATTAAACAAAACATAAAAGATTTCAAAAACTTCAAAATAATCCCTACTGATGATGTATTCACCTCTAAAAATAAAATAATGGGATTTGAAGGAATAACCTCTGTTAATTATTGGGAAGCAGTAAGTTTACTACTACCTGATGAAATTAATTTCAAAAACAGAAACCAAAAACCAGAAAATGATATTGTAAATTCCATGCTAAATTATGGATATGCAATACTTGCTTCCGAAATTGCAAAAAATATTGTAACCTCAGGACTTGATCCATACTGTGGATTACTACATGCAGATTTAAAAAGAAGACAAAGCTTAATTTTTGATTTAATAGAAGAATTTAGACAACAAATAGTCGATAAAACTGTGTTTAAATTAATAAACACTAACCAAATTAACGAAACAGACATAGATAAAAGAAACAATTCATTAAAACTAGAATCTAGAAAATTATTAGCTAGTGAAATAATGGCAAAAATTCATAGTGATTTAACTTTTGAAAATGAAAAAGTAACATATGCAAAAATCATTGAAAACCAAACAAAAAAATTAGTAAATTCATTACTTAATAATAATGTTTATACAGGATTTTATTTAAACTGGTAACTGATTTTAGGAAACCCCCCTTATTTTAGTAATACTTTTATACCTTCCTAATAATACTTTTCAAAGAAGAATCCAGATGTGTTTAAATAGTATAAAAAAGAAAATAAAAATAGAGTTTGTTTCTTATAGAAAGATACGAATAAAATTTAACATCATCAAAAACATAACGATTAAAAGGATAATAATTGCACTGTTTTACAATGTTTGTAGGGTTACGGAATAATCTCTCTGAAGCACTCATCGTATCTCCTCCTTATTCCGTACCTGGGGCTGTCTCTGAGATGGCTCAGGAACACGATAAACTTCATCACATCTAAACAATCCACATAACCACCCCCATAACCTTTTAATCATCATTTATTCCACCTACTACAAACAACACCCGTATCACCTTGATATTTTCCATCATAAGGACACTCACAAGGGCTTGATAGTGTTTCAAAGACTATTTGACATAAACAGTCACCATAATTTAGTTTGTTTCTTATAGAAAGATACGAATAAAATTTAACTTATGTAGATATTTACAAAAAAAAGGTTTCAATCCTGCTGTTGTATGTACTGATACATGGAGACCTGCAGCTTATGAACAATTAAGACAACTAACTGAAGAAATGCAGGTTCCACTTTATGGGGATCCAGATAATAAAGATGCGCTTGATTTAGCTCAAAAAGGTTTGAAAGAGTTTAAAAATAGGAAAGTTATAATTTTTGATACTGCTGTTTGTTTCTTATAGAAAGATACGAATAAAATTTAACTGAAGAAGTAATAACTCGTGCAGATAATCTAAAATATAAAACTTTGATTAAAAAATGTTTAAATAATGAATTATCTAATCCATCAGATGAATTTGTTAAAGTTATTGGAAAACAAGTTTATGATGGTGTTTTAACTCAATCTGTGAAAGAAAGATTTTCCACAATCATCTCTAAGGTATCTACAGAAATCATTAATGAAAAAGTTGAAAAAAGATTATCTGATGCAGTTTCTAATAATGATGAATATCATTTAGATGATCAAGTAGAAGAAACTGAAGTTAAAAATAATGATGGGGTAGTGACAACTGAAGAAGAATTAGAAGGGTATTATATTGTTAAATCTATTGCTAGTGAACTTATTGATGGAGATAGAGTTACAATGAGAGATAGAAAAAGTTATTGTAATATCTTGTTAGACAATCATCAATTTTACACTATTCTTAGATTACATTTTAACAATACTGATAATTTAAGAATTGAATTATTTGATAATGTGGATATTGGGCATAATGGAATGAAAATTGGTGAGAAAATAAGTGTGGAAAAAGTTTCGGAGTTATATAATTATAAACAAAGAATATTAAGTACAATTAAGGAGTATGTTGAAGTTAAAGATAAAAAAGTATAATTATGTATTGTTGAGGTTTATGTTTGTTTCTTATAGAAAGATATGAATAAAATTTAACTTATTTTGCAAGTGTGGAAGTAGATGGAAAAGTATACTACTTTGATGATGCAACATGTGATAAAATGTGTGAATATGATTCTAACTTTGCAACTGGATTCATGAGCCAATTTGGTGGAGAAAGTAATAGTGCAGATATTAAAAATGCTATTGGATTAAAAGTTGGATCAATCAGTTCTGAAGAAACAACTGATCCTTTTTATCAAAGTGTTGGAAAATCATTTAGTTTTGATTTTGAAAAAGGAGAAGTAGGGTTAAATAGTGATGCTAATATAATAACCGCAGTTTATGATGATAATGGGGATAAATTATAAAAATTTATTTCTATTATTTTTACTTTTTTTTATTTGAAATTTAATTTTACTCTCAAAAATAGTATTATTTTAAATTAGATTTAATTAATTTTCAAATCATTATTTAATTCTAAAATTAGATAAATATTTTATAGAATAAACATTAGATATACTAATAAGAGCTTTTTTTATTAGCTCTACTTTTAGTTAAATAAAATGGAGGTGAAAGAGACATGAATTTTAAATATGCAAGTTATACAGTATTAATATTTTTAATTACATTATTATGTTTATCAACTGTATCTGCTGTTGAGGACACTAATGTGACTGATAATTATCAATTACCTATAAATGATACTAATCCTGTAACTGGAGAAACTTCTGGAAGATATTTGATAAATATTAGTGAAGAAGTTGAGTACAGTGATAATGTGATTATAACCGTTAATATTAATGATACTAGATTTCCTGATTATCCTGTAGATTATCCTAATGATTATTTAGACTTTGTTTTGACAGATTCTCAAGGAAATGAGTGGTATAATAGGATCAAAGATATTACAAATGGTACTGGTATTGTACCAATATACAATAATCCTAATTTAACTGTTGGTACTTACGGAGTTTATTGTTACTACTTTGATGGTTATGACTGGATTGGAGAGCTTACTACAAATATTACTATCTTGAAAGGAAATCCTGTATTGAATATTGATGTAAATGATATTTGGTATGGTGAAATAGCTAATATAAAAGTTAATATTAATCAATTTAATGCAACTGGTAACATAACAATTACAATTAATGGTAAAAATTATACGTCAAATATTATAAATAGAACATCATCTTTTTCTATTTCTGATTTAGATGCTGGAAAATATACTATTGATGCAATATACAATGGTAATGAAAAGTATAATGTTGCTAAAGCTAATACTACATTTAATGTAAATAAATTTGATTCTAGTGTAATTGTTAGTGCTGGTGATATTTTTGTTGGTGATGATGCGATTATTATTGTTAATGTATCTGATGGTGCAACAGGTATTGTAGCTATTACTGTAAATAGTAAGCAGTATAATGTAACTCTTGATGATGGAACTGGAATTTTAAAACTTAATAATTTAACTTCAGGTGAATATAATGTATCTGCTAACTATTTAGGGGATAATAAATATTTACCTAGTGAAAACACAACTACATTTAATGTAAGTAAGTTGGATTCTAGTATGGTTGTTAGTGTTGATGATATTTTTGTTGGTGATGATGCTGTTATTGTTGCTGATTTTGGTGTTGATATTAGTGGTAATGTTACTTTTGTAGTTGATGGTGTTAGTTATGTTGCTGTTATTGAGGATGGTGTTGCTAAAATTAGTATTCCTGGTTTAAGCAGTGGCAGTTATGTTGTTTCTGTTATTTTCCAAGGAAATGAAAAATACAACTCATGTAATGGTACAAGTGTTTTCAATGTAGCTAAACTTAATTCTAGTGTGATTGTTAGTGCTGATGATATTTTCGTTGATGAAAATGCAACTATCATTATCAAAGTATCTGATGGTGCAACAGGTATTGTAGCTATTACTGTAAATAGTAAGCAGTATAATGTAACTCTTGATGATGGAACTGGAATTTTAAAACTTAGTAATTTAACTTCAGGTGAATATAATGTATCTGCTAACTATGTAGGAGATGATAAATATTTACCTAGTAAAAACACAACTACATTTAAAGTAAATAAATTAAATACTCCAATTTCAGTTGTCATTGATAATAAAACTGATGTTGTTATTATTAAAGTTATAGTCCCTAATGATGCAACAGGTAACATAACAATTACTGTTGATGGTAAAAACTATACTTCAGAGATTATAAATGGAACTGCAAATATCAAAATTAGTGGATTAAATGAAGGAAACTATAATATCACAATATATTATGATGGTGATGATAAATATCTAGCTAATTCTACTAATTCATCATTTGTTATCCAATTTAATCATGATGATAATAAAACTGATGTTGATGACAATACATCTATCGATTTAAATAATGATAATGTAATTGATTCTGAAGAAAATAGTATCGCAACGGATAATAATAAATCAACTAATTTAAATTTAAATACTGGTAATCCATTATTAATTTTATTAATGGCTTTAATCATGTTAATTCCATTAAGAAAACGTAAATAATAATGGAATTATCTTTTTTTCTTTTTTTTTACTTTTATTATTTTTCAAGAAATTTATTATATTTCAGATGAAAAATTAAAAATCAATTTTTAGAAAAAATACTTTTGAAATAGTTTCAGTTAATTTTTTTCAGTTAAATAGTATTATATCTTGATAATAAATAGTTATAAATATATAATATTAAGTATATATGAAAATATATGAAAAAATATATGAGTTTGTTCTTTATTTTATTATTTTTGATATCTATTTCATTAGTGTGTGCTGGTGAATTATCGAATTATGAAACTTCAGTATCAAATAGTAATGATGATTTGATGTTTATTTTATTAGTGTGTGTCAATGAATTATCTAATCGTAAAATTCCAGTATCTTTGCAGACTTTTAATGATTTAGATACTGATCATGATGGAAAACTTGATATGCATGAATTTGATGAATATGGTTGGTTTTTCATGACAGATTCAATGTGGAATGGTTACCCTGTAGAAACAGCAATTGAATGTGAATGGGATAATCTTGAATCTGACGGTGATGGATTTATATCTTATAATGAGTTTAAAGAAATGTTTTAATTAGAATATATTGAAATATTTAATATTTGATTAGAGTGTATAATGAATGAATATAATTATTCACTCTTTTATAAACTCATATCTTTTTATTTTTTTTTAATGATTTAGTTGCCAGGGTCGTCTTCTTCTGTGATCTTCTTTTTTAATATGTTGTTGATAGTTATCTGTTTTAAAATATTGATATTCAAAATTTTGTGTTGTTTGTTGGTTGTTGTTTGTATAATCCATATTAGATAAATTGTAATTAGCCGAACAAATACTGTTTTGAGTGTCGATAGATGTATTGTTATCTTCAGGAATTGCATATCCTGTTGAGATTAAGCATATGTTTATTAATGAGATTATTAAAGTTTCCATAATTTTTTTCATAATTTTTCACCATTACCTGTATTTTTTAATTAAAATACTTTATTGCTTGCTAATATGGATATTATAATATATAAATATATTTGTTTTAATTTTAAAACTATTAACGACCTTTGTTTAATATTTTAGGCTTTTTATGATGAGATATTGTTTGGTTGTTCATCCCCAGTTTATCATTTTGAGCAGTTTAAATTAATTTCGTTAAATATTTTTTAATTGGTAATTTATTTTAAATATTAATATAATATTTAATATTAGATATTAATTTTATTAATTTTCATAATTTTTATTAAATTTAATATACCTATTTAAATTATTGATTGAATGTATCTATTTAATGAAAGTATTAATTAAAATTATCTATTTTGAATATATACATATATATGAATTTGTTAATTTAGTGCATTTTTTAGTTAAAATTTCAGTTAAAAATTATTAAAATATGATTTGAGTAGAATATGTAATATGTATTATTTATATATTTTACAGAAAATAGTTATTATATAAAAATAAGCATTATATTAATAATATATATTAATTATATAATAAGTATAATATATAATTATATATTTATATATATTTAATTATCTTACTAATTTTACAGAATATAGATATATACGGAAGTATTCGGCATACTAATGCCGACTAAAGTAATATTTAAAATTTAATAAATTTTATGGAAAACTTATGGATAAGGGGATATTTTCTTATTTAAATGGTTATTAGAAGTTATTTTTACTATTATGTAAATATTAACTAAAATAGATATTTTTAATAGATGATTTAGCGTTATTTATCAATAAAACTCTGTATAATTTATTTTTATCTTAATATTTATAAAAATTAAAAATTTTAATGAAAATAAAATTTAACAAATCTATCTAAATATATGTGCATGATATAGGTCAAGCTGTTTAAATTAGATGATTTTATTAAAAAAGTTTAAAAGAAAGCTAAATTACATAGCTTTCATATTATTTAGCTTTAATTTTTGTTTAATATGTTCACGATCAACATGAATATATTTATCTGTAGTTTGGCTATTACTGTGTCCTGCTATGCTTTGAACTTCAGCTACTGTTAGGATTTCAGCATAATAGCTTAATGCAGTGTGTCTAAGAATATGAACACTAACATTTTTACTATAATTAACAGGACAATCTATGTTTTCATTAACTATTCGTTCATCACTTAACTTAGCATACTTTTTTATGACTTCTTGGACTGCACGTTTACCAATACGTTTTCCTTTCTGATTTATGAAAAGTTCTTCGCGAGTTTTTTCAATTTCAGCTTTCTTTCGCTGAATAACAGGCCTATAAATATTATGAGTATTTTTTCTAAGTTTTGTTATACGTTCACGAATCATATCATTAAGACTAGCTAATGTATCATAAGTTATAAATGTAGTACGATCTTTTGATTGTCCTTTTGTCGTTTCTGCACGTAAATGAACTTCTATATAGCTATTCCTATCTTTTGGTAAAATATAAAAACCATTTTCATCTAATGGAACTTGAACATCAGTTTTATTAAGACCAACTAATTCTTTTAACCTAACTCCTGAATCAAGAAACATAGCACAAATTGCATAATCTCTTAAATTACCGTTTAATTCGATTGTTTCTAGTAAAAAATTGCTTTGTTGTTTATTTAAGCTTATTTTTTCAATTCTTTTTTTAGCAGTTTCAGGATCTTCGACTTTAACTTCGATAATATCCTTCATTTTAATGGGATCATGTTGTATTTCTTCTTGTATTTCTTCAGAGTTGATGAATTCTAAAATATTCATCATGTATGTTTTTACTGTTGTTCTTTTGTTTCCTCTACTTCTAAGGCAATGTCTTCTATAGTGTCTTAGTTGTTTTTTAACATTTTCACTGTCTAATTCTTCAATTCCTTCATTTTCAAGGTAATTTATGAATTGATTTATATTAAATGTTTGTTTTTTGATTGTTTCGGATGTTAGGTTTTTTATTTCTTGTTTTTCTTCAAGATATTCATCTAAATAGCTTGAAAGTTCTTTTGTAGCAATCATAATCTTTTTTCACCTAGTTTATGATTTTCTAATCCCAATTTTTGCTACATTTTATTCTTTGTTTTTTTAATATATAAAACATTCGTATCTTTCTTTTAGTTACGTATATTATTACATAAAATATACGTTCTCTTTATATATAAAATTAGGTGAAAAATCTGTTTCTTGAGAATATGTCAAAAAGTCACCAGCACATATAGGTTAGCTAATACAAAAAGACCATTTTCTTTAAAAATTAGATTTGTAATAAAAATTTAATATTAATTGGTGTATTAATTGAGTGAAAATTACAGTTATTTTATTACTTCAATAAATATTGCAAATAATATTATTAAAAAAAGATGACCTATAAAAATAGTTATCTGAGATACTACAGTACAAGGAGCTGATTTTACCAGAAGCATCACTAGAAATATATTATTAGTTAATAAAGCAGATGTTAATATGATAATTGTAGGTCGTGGAGGAAAGAGTACTCAGAATTTATAGAATTTTAACAAAGAAGAAGTTGTACGCTCAATAGCTAATTCTGAAAAATCAGTTATAATAGCTATTGGTCACTCAATAGATATAACACTTTCAGATTTGGCATCTGGTAAAGTTGCAGCAACACCAACAAAAGCGGCTGAATTAGTAGTTCCAAATAAAATTGAAATTAATGAAAAGCTAAAAAATATTGAAACAAGATTAAATGACCTGATAAATTCAAAATTAGATAATCTAACACATAGAATCAACATTTCCAAAAACAATAAAACATTTAAAGATCTTATATCTAAGTATAAAAATCATCATACAAATTTGTTTTTATTAAAAACAACTGTTGATAAATCTTTAAATCAGCTGATTCAGTCTAATAAACTGCAATTTGACGGATTTAATAATTCTTATGTTCTTAATAATCCTGAATATATCTTGGATAAAAAAGTCGGTAAAATTAATTTATTTAAAAATGAATTATACAATAACATTACCAGTTATATATGGGCATGTGAAAATAAAGTTAATTTATGCTCTGAAAACCTGAAATCTTTAAATTTATCTGAATCTTTTGAATTAAAAAACAATTTTTTTAGATTTAATTGAAAATAATTTAAATAATTCAATTAACAATAAATTAAATTTCTATACTCATAATTTTGAAATAATTAAAAATAAATATGTTTTCTATCCATGTCATATATTAGATGATAAATCTGACAGGATAACTGAATAAATATAAGTTTAGATGCAGAAATTACCAAGACATTAAACAGCAACGAGAATGAATTAAAGATTCTTGAAGAAAAATTAAAGATTTTAAATCCCGAAGAATTATTGGAAAAATGATATGTTGTAAAAGGTCCAGAGGAAATAAGAAAATCAAAGGCTAAAAATGTACTTATAATCATATTTTTTAGCTGTTGTTATAGTACTGTTAATTTTACTTAGTTTGAAATAAAAGGTGATAACATGACTAAAAGTTTTGAAGAAAAGTTAGAAGAATTGGAAAAATTAGTTAAACAATTAGAATCAGACAATGTTCCGTTAAAAAAAGCTGTTGAGTTGTATACTTGGGCAAATATATTACTTAAAGAGTGTACTGAATTAGTTTTAATCATTTTCTGTTTATTTTTATAAAATTACTGCCTTTTTGATGCTTAAGATAATTTCATTTTTAAATTATATATTGATGATTTTTTTAATTATTTGTATTTTTAAATTATATAATGAATAAAAATCATGATTTTATTAATTTTGTTCATTATACAATTTAAAATTAGAAAAATTTATTATCAATTAAAAATATAAATAATATCACGAGATGATTTTTATGATAAAAAGAGAATTATATTTGTCAAAAATACGTAAATTCATTGATAAAGAAGAAATTAAAGCTATAACTGGAGTTAGAAGATGTGGTAAAACTTGTTTACTTAAACAAATTATTGATGAACTTGAAAAACGTGGGGTAAATAATGAAAACATTCTATACGTATCATTAGAATCATCTAAATACGACAACATTAAAGATTATGTGGATTTAAATGAATATATATTTAAACAAACTGAAAATCTCAAAGGAAAAATATATTTACTTTTTGATGAAATCCAATTAGTTTCCAATTGGGAAAAAAGTATTAATGCATATAGAATTGATTTAAATTGTGATATTTACATTACAGGTTCAAATTCCAAATTATTATCTGGAGAATTAGCTACTTTAATTTCTGGCAGATATATCAAAATAGACTTATATCCATTTTCATTTAATGAAATATTGGAATATTACAAAGTATCTACTGGAAATTTAACAAAAGATAATGAAAAATCAATATTTAATAAATATCTTAAATATGGAGGACTTCCAAGAGTTCTTGATTTTGATGATGATGAAAAAATAGATTATTTAACAGATATCTATAGTACTATTGTTCTTAAAGATATAATTTATAGAAATAATATGCGAAATATTGGTTTTTTAGAAAGGCTAATAAAATTTTTAATAACAAACACAGGTCAGATATTTTCTGTTAACTCTATTAAAAAGTATTTGAAACATGAAAATATAAATGTCTCAACAAATACAATCAGTACATACTTAAAACATATTACTGAAGCTTATATTTTATTAAAAGCACAAAGAGAAGAAATAAAAACAAAAAAACTTCTTAGTGTTAATGAAAAATATTATTGTATTGATCCAGGATTTTATCAATTACAGGCTGGAGTTAATAAGTCAAGAGGACAAATATTGGAAAATGTAGTATTTTTAGAGTTAATCAGAAGAAAATATAGGGTTAGTGTTGGAAATATTGGAAAACAAGAAATTGATTTTATATGTAGAAAACATGATAAAACTATTTATATTCAAGTATCAGAGTCAATTTTAGATGAAAATACACGTGAAAGAGAATTTAATCCTTTAGAGAAAATATCTGACAATTATCCTAAATATGTATTAACATTAGATGACTGGGACTACTCTAAAAATGGAATAACTCATTTAAATGTAATTGATTTTTTAAAAAATGAAAATATATGAAAATTGAATCTTTTGTATTTCTAATGTATTAAAAATAAACTTGAATCTCAGGTGCTTGTTGAAAATGGAACGAGTGTTTATTATAATCAAAATACAGGAACTTATACAATATTTATAGGTAATAATGAATCATGATAATATTTTAATTACAACACATGATAAAGATTTATTACTAACTATTGTAAATAGTGTTATCTATTCCAATGCTAATAAAACTAATAATACTCCCAATAGTGATTTAAGCACCTCACATACTGTTAATATAAAAAAAGACACTTCTTCAAATGATACCTCCATTGATGATGATTACTATGATTACAGTTCAGGAAGTTTTAGTTCTTCTGGATCTGATTCAGGTTCTTTTGATTATGGTTCATCATATGAAAGCTCTTCAGAACATGTAGAATTTACTAATATCGATTAGCAACAATTTAGAAATAAGTTTTTAAGGCAATAGAATTTATCTCTCACCTTTTTCCCATTACATATTTTTTTAAGGACCATATTGTATGAATTTATCATCTATAACTAATCAGCATCTTCTGCAGACTAATTCACACCTGTAATTATCCATTACAAAATCAACTGATCCTCAATTTGGGCAGTGCCTTTCCTCTTAGTACTGTTTGTTTTATAGTTTAATCCATTACATTCATAATTAGTCATTTTTATTCCTCCCAATTAAATTAACATACTGTCTGTTTAGTATCTTGTATATTTTTTACAAATCTGTTATTTACTGCTGGTTTTTCAATTTTTTTAAAGAAGCTGGCGTGTACCATATTATTTTTATAAACTAATATATTTCCATTACCATAGCTATTGGAAATTTTATAATATTTTCCTAAACCTACAGCTTCTTGTTTAATAAATGAATTAGGATTTATGCTGGCTAATATATTTTCAAGCTCTTTGTTGGAAATATTTATTTTTTCTTTGTTGGAATTATCAATAATGTAACTTCTAAGTAACATTTCATTATACTTTTCATATAATGAATGATTATTAAATATTTCAATTCCTACTTTGTTTTCTACAATGTATATTGCTCCAATCTGATTATTTTCCATTGTGAAGTGTTTTAAATAGCTGTCAATATTGTATTTGTTTTTTTTATAGCTGTCTCTAAGTGCATTTGTTTTTGAGCAGGTGTTTTTATCCTTTTCCAAATCATCAATAGAACTCCATACAACATCTTGACGAAGTTTATTTTTATTGTATACTTTTTTTCTTCGGGTATTTGAGTTAGCTATGTAATTTGAATAATAAAACTCTGATTTATACGTGATTCTTCCTTTTTCAGAACAGTTTACAGGTATTTTCATTTCACTTTTAGAAGGTATTATCATTGTTTGTGAAATAATTCTGTTCTGGATAGATCCTGCAATTTCTTCACCATCAAGTAAAATTAATGGAGATATGGAGTTATTTTTTAATTTTACTTGTTCTATATCTGATTTACTATATTCTTCAATCTTTACAAGCCCCATTTTCAGTCCTTCTTTTAAATCTAAAACATCAAATGGAGTATTGGTATCACTCAAAATAGGAACTACTGTCATGTTTTCGTAATCTTGCCTTTCAGCCAAACTCAAATGCTTTAAATTCATTTTAATCACTTATATAAAGTTCAAATCATTTTCAGGGTCTTTTTTTAATTCATCTATTTCATCAGGAGTTAATATTTTAGCTATTGTTATTTCATTGTTGTAGAATTTAATTTGTGCATAATCTTCATCTAATATCTTATCATAAATTCTACCAGCACTCATTGTTCCTCTAATTACAGTATTTGTACTGTTTGATACATATGCTACTTGTCCAGCATGTCTCATTTCAACTTTAATAGCTTCATAATCATAGTTATTGTCTTTTTCTTTTATTAATTTAATGATTCCATCTTTTTTAAAAGGTTTTATTCCAAAATAATGTTTCATACCTATTAAAGTAATATACATATCATCTTTCACTTTATCTCTTCCTTGTGTAAGTTAGTGTCCTGTTTTTAATATCTTGGAAATTTTCTTGTCTGATTAATTCACCATTTTTAAATACAGTCTTTAAGTAATCTTTATTTTCATTAGCTATTGTAACTGTTTTAAAATGATTACTTTCTTTTATTAATTTAAATCTTCCAGTTTTTGATTTTTTACTACTATCTAAGGGGTTTTTAAAGATATCATACCAGGTTCCATTTCTTAGTTGGGCTGAACATTTAAATGCATTTCTTTGAGTGTCTCTAGTTATTGATGAATGTAATCCTCCACCCATTCCAAAGATAATATTCTGTGCTGCCCATCCATTTGATTTCATTCCGAATAATATATCTCTTATTTTATGATAGTTTAAACCATCTCCCCATAGTAACCCAATGTTTTTTGCAAAAATTTTATAACCATTAGAAGTTTCAGTAGTTCCAAAACCTTCCCCAAGTATATTTAAACAATCAAGAGTTGTTGAAACTGGTTCTCCACTATCTGGTCTAAATACTACTTTATTCCCTTTGGTTTTTTCTAGAAATTCATTAACTTTATCATTTAATTCATTTCCTTTTTTGCTGGCTTGTTTTAAGAATTCTCTGTAGTTGTAACTATCAATTACTATAGATAATACTCCATCTTTCGCATTTTCAATAACATTAATAGTCTGTTTTATTTCACCTTTTTCACCTAAAGAGGTCATTACACTGTGTTCTGTTGCTTGTACAGAAAAACCATAAATATTATTATCATTGTAGTAATTTTCAGGTATTGTTAATGCTGGAATTGTATCAGTTCCTTTAAAACTTAGAAGATGCGCACTTCCACACAGTTTTGCAGATTCTGTTGAAGTAGCTCCCCTATATCCAAAATCATGCAACATAAAGTCTAAGTTTTCTTTACTTGATTCAGTTACCTGTAAATAGAAATTACAAAGTTTTCTTACTTCTGCTGACAATGTGGCTACTGTTGATGGATACCATACCTGTAATAATAATGATTCTAAGTAATTTGGTAACCAATAACATTGTTTGTCTGTGTTTTCAACAGTCATTAAAACATTTCCCACTTCTATTGGTGTTCCTTCATTTACTGCTTTTATTTCTATTGGTAATTTTCCATCAAGTTCATTAGCTATATACATCCAGTCATCATAGTTGAATATATCTTTACCAATATGTGCTTCAATTAGATTATTTGCTTGATTTACTTTCTCTTGAGTTACAACTTCCCCTTTTAAATACTTTTTTATTATGTATTGGAGGCCGTAAAAGATAGTTTTGTTAAACTCTGATCCTACTCTACTCTCCAAATATGAATATATTTTTTCAGTATTTTTTGGGTAAAATGAGTGGTGTGTAACTTTGTAACTATCTGTTAGTAAACAAATATTGTTTTCAATCATTTTTAGTACCTCTTTATAATATGATGTATATATGTTGTGATTTTATACTATATAAATATGTCTAATTTGTATTTAAAAAAAGTAATTGTGATAATTTTATGATATATGATTGTAATTTTTAAATATGTAATATTGATAGAAGTAGTGTTTATTATTTATATTTTTATATCATAAAGAAATTAGCATGTATCAAATTATTTTTATAAATCAATGATGTTTCAAATCAGTTATCTGTTTTAATGGAATGATTGACCCAAACTAACAGTATTCATTTTAATAAAATATTTTTTATTTATATTATATTGCTATTTGTAAATATTTCATAGGGTATTTAATTTATATACTTTAAAAAAGCATTGATTAAAAAGTATTTTATTGATTATATTAAAATATAAAAAAATAAAATAGCTATCTTTGAGCTATTTTATATTTAATTAATTGTTTTAATCCATTTGCATCAGAATTTTCAGGTTGTAATTTTAATAAATTATTACAACACTTTAAGGCTTCTTCATATTTACTTAATATTAATAAAGATGCGGTTTTAAAAAATAATGCATCAAAATTATTTGTTACATTTAATATTTTATCATAACACTCAATAGCTTCATTATAAATATTTAGTTTATATAATGTAGTAGCTTTTGCATATATGACTATTATGTCATCTGGATCTAATTCTAAGAGTTTATCACATGTTGTTAATGCTTCATTATATTGGGTGAGTTCAAATTGGGCTGAGAATTTAATAGCTAATACGCTAAAATTGTTTTTGTTTTGTTTTAACAATTCATCACATTTTTTCAGTGTTTTTTTATATTTTCCATGTTCATATAACTCTACAAGTTTAAGATAATTATCTAATGCTTCTTCATATTTGGTTATTAATTCATGGTTTCCAATTAAATTTAGATGATATATACAGATTGTTTTTCCAAGTGTGGCTAAATTGTTGGTAGGATTTATATTTAATACACATTCAAAACAATCAAGTGCTTTATAATAATCTTTTATATTTAATAATTTGTTTGCTTCAATTAATGTGGATATTATTAAATTCATACAACACACCTTTATCTAATTATTAAATAAAGTAATATTAAACCTTATTGTTGTATTCTAATGCAATATTTTAATTTTTAGTCAATATTTCACCCCCATTACAATTAATTGCTCTCAATAAAACTTTTGGAACTTCATCAATATCTCCTAACAAATAAACAACATCGATCATCATAGCTGCTGCTTCTTGATTATTTTTATCAATATCTAAAATATCATAACAAAGATTTAAACATTCTCTATAATCTTTTGAATAATATAGATTAATTGCTTTTTTAAGTGAACCTTCAACTTTATCTTCAGCTATTTCTAAATCAAAAATCAAATCTTGAACTTCTTTTGCTTCAATTACTCTATTTAATTCTATTAATGCAAAAAACTTGTTTTCCCATAATTGAATATTTGTATTATCAATTTTTAATCCTATATCTACGTTTTTTAATACTTCTTCATATTGTTTTAACTTAAGTAAACAATCTGTTTTTGAGATATATGTAACAATATTATGATCATCTCCTTTTAAAGAGCTATTTAATACATTTAAAGCTTCTTCAAATTTTTCAAGTTTCATATACATTTTAGCTTTAGCATTTTTTGTGATACTATCTGCATCATCATTAATTTTATCTAAATACTCAATACAACCATTAATATCATCTAAATTGTATAAAAAAGTAGCTATTGAAATAAGAACAATATTATCATTGGGATTTCTTTTTAAATCATCAAAACACAATTTTAATTCTTTTTCATATGCTTCTTTTGGAATTACTTCATCAATTTCATCTTTTGGAATATAAACTGCAAATTTATTATATGGTTTTATTTTTAAGATTAAATCTTCAACTTCTTTGGCTTCTTTTTTGCGATTAAGTTCAATTAATCCTAATTTTTTTGTATTTAAAATATCTATATTATTACCAAAAATTTCCAAATAGGTATTTGCTGCTTTGATTACTTCTTCAAATCTTTTTAAATAATATAAACAGTCAATTTTTAAATCTAAAACACTTTTATTATAATAATCAACATCCAATATTTCATTAAATATTTTTAAAGCCTCATTATAATAAGATAAATCCATATAAACTATGGCTTTCATTTCTTTTAATCTGATATTATTATCATTTGGAGCTTTTTTTAATAATTTCAATGACTTTTCTTTTTCATCAGTGAAATATAATAAAGATGCAGTGATAATCCTTAATCTATCGTCTTCTGGAGACTCTTTTAAAAGATTACACCAAATGGGTATTTCTTCTTTTAATTCATTTATATCCATATTCTCCCATTTTATTTGATTTAATTCATGTTTCATAATAGTAAACCTCTTATTTTACACTTATAACATCATCAATTCCTAATTTCAAAATTTTTTCTTTAATTTTTAAAGCTTCTTTTGTACGATTAAGTTCTACTAAAGAACAGAATTTATTTATTAAAATAGATTGATGATTTTTATCAAATTTCAAAGCGACATCTGCAGTATCTATAACTTCATTAAAACATTTTAATTGAAAAAGACACTCAGTTTTATAATATAATGCACTAATATTTGATTTGTCTAGTTTCAAGACTTCGTTTAATAAATCAAGTGCTTGTTTATAATCATTTAATCCCATTAAAATTATTGCTTTTAGTTCTATAACTGATGTATTTTTAATACTTTTAATTTTATTTAAACAATTTAAAGATTCATTAAACTTCCCTAATTTATATAATAAAACAGATTTTCCAACAATTATTGCTTCATCGTTAGGATGTTTTTTTAAATCTTCATCAAATTTCATAATGGCACATTCAATGTCATTTTTATTTTCTAAATTTTTTCCATTTATTCTAATATTCACATATGAGTCCATATCTAGAACACCTCTATTCTAATCTTAGTAATAAGAAATATAAAAGCTTATTGTAATTTTTAAAGACAATTTAACACTTAAAAAACAATTTAACATGATATAAACAATATTTAATTTAAAATAATTATAAGTATCCAAATTATTGATTTAAAGCTTTAAAATTGTTATTTTTTACAACATCCTATTTTAAATATAATTAAAACATAAAACACAAAATAGGTGATGATATGTCCTCGAAAGAAGAAGATAAATTATTTAAGTATGCGACAAAAGAAGATGGATTTGCTCTTATAAATTTAATTAACAAACAAAATTTAAACATAAAAGAAAATAATTTTAAATCTGAAAATTTAACATTTAACCCAACTGAATTAATAGAACTGGACCCTAAAATCTACAAATCTGATATGATAATGGAATTAGATAATATAATTATAATAACTGAATTTCAATCAACAATTGTAAAAGAATTTGATGAAAAAAGATATAGATTATATACAGCTATTGTTGACTATGCAAAGAAAAATAAAAAACCTATATTGTTAATAGTATTTAGCACAGCTGAAAAAACAAAAATTAAAAAATACAATTTAAATAAAGACTGTGTGTTCACAATTCCGATAATATCTTTAAAAGACTTTAATGGTGATGAAATTATAAATAATATTGAATATAAAATAAGAAATAATATAAAAATAACCAGACAGGAATTAATACATCTATCTTTAACACCATTTATGAGTTCAAAAAATCCTCTTGAAAAACAAATAGAAAAAACTGTGCAAACACTAGATAAAATAAAAAATTCAACTACCAGTACTAAAAACTTTGCTTTTGGTATTGAATTTTTAATTGTGGATAAATTTATAAAAGAAACATCAAAAAGAAAAAGATTAAGAAATATATTAAGTGATAACATGAGATTAATGGAAGAATATGGTCAAGAAAGATATGAAGAAGGATTAGAAAAAGGTTATAATGAAGGCGCTAAAAATGAAAAACGTAAAATAGCAAAAACATTACTAACAAAACACATGCCTCTAGAAGAAATAGCTACTTTAACAAAACTAAGTATAAATGAATTAAATCAACTAAAAAAATAAAATTATTAATTAATTGTGATTAAAAATGACTGAAATATATTGCTCAAAATGTGGACAAAAAAATGCATTTACTGAAAACTACTGTGTTAAATGTGGAAAAATACTTAGAAAACCTAATGATTATAAAATAGGTGCTAAAATAACCTCATTTGAAGACATGTTTACACAAAAACGCAAAGAGCAATTAGAAGAAATACCATTAACCGATGACATATATGAACTTATTTTAACTAACATATATGAAATAGGTAAAAAATCTATTAAAAAAGATGGAACAACTGCACTAGAAAAAGTAACTGATGTTGTTGAAGCATATGCAAAATGGTCCTACAAATCCAAAGGTGGTGAACTTGGATTTTACACAGCAAATAATATAAAACTTGATGACAGATTAAATGAATCCTCACAAATAGCTACATTAATTCATGAACTATCACACCACTTACTTGCTGAAATCTTTGAACAAATACTTATGTATTACTGGAAAGTTAAAAAAACATATGAATTGGAAGTATTCGTCCAATATGTCCTTGGATCTGGAACTATACGTTTAATGAATGAATACTGTGCACATACAGTTGAAGGAAGATTCATACCACATGGTTACCAAAATTACGGATCATTTAATTCAATACTCGAAGATAAAAAAGATGAATTTGACCATGATATAGTTTTTGTATCTTTAGTTTTAGGAAACACAATAGCTGAAGATTTAATTCATTTACTAGAACATTTTATTGATGAAAAATTAAGACAAGAAATAAAACAACAATATAATAAAGATCAATTACCACCTAGCTACTCTCAAATAGGAATGGAAACTACAGACATGTTAGATAGTAAAAGTAGAAATACATTAATAATGGATACATGTATAGCTACATTTGATAAAGCAATGGAAAGTCCGGACTTTAAAAACATGTTAAATGAATTTTTAGAAACTTTTAAAGCATATAATCAGTGAATATTATTTAAATCTTCACCATTAAATGCTAAAATTAATTTTTTAAACATACTATTCTTTGAAACAGCAAAAGAAGGTATTTTAACATCATTTAATGCTTCATTAAATATTTCTTGAAGTTCATCTAATTCTAATTTTAAACTAGCTATTAATTCATTTCTACTTTTATTAAAATCAGGATTAAAACTAGTATTAAAATAATCATTATATCCATCGGAAATCCAATTATTAATTTCTAAAATAAAATATTGTAAATGCAGTTTAAGTAATTTTAAATCACTAATATTTCCAACAGATGCATTAATAAGATGACCTATAACAGTTTTATATTGATGCCATTGTTTATTTTCAATATATTCATTAATAAGGCTAATAATATCCATATAAAACATCATAAATTGAATCTGTTATTTTAGCTTTCTTAAATAATGATTCATATTTTTTAAGAAGGAAAAATTTTTCTAAATTATGTTCATTATAATAAACAAGATAATTATTTTCTTTTAAAAAATCATTAGCTTCCTGTGTTAATATATAAGTATTATTTTTAAATTCCTTACTAATTTCATCATCTGATAAATTTTCAGATATTCTTTTAATTAATTCTTCTTTCTTACCAGAAACTTTTAAATTATATTTTTTTAAAACATTTTTAATATCTGAAACTTTATAATTAACAATACTATAAGCAGGATTGCCAGGCATTATAAAATTATCTTTAATAGCTTGTTCTTTTAATTTAAAACCATCAACATCATTAAATATTTGAAGACTAATTTCTCCAGGATGTTTTTCTAAATATTTTAAAAAACAAACATAAGCATATTTAAAATCAAGAGAATACTTTTCATATAATTTAGCACAATATATTTCATCTAAATTTAAATCATCTTCCTCTTTTGATTGTTTAATAGTAATTGTCTGATTATTTTTAGATCCACATTTATAACAAAAATCATCAGTTACAAAAAGTTGACTTTGACAATTAGGACAATTAGTTCTATTATTGGCCTGATTTAAAAGAAAAACAACTTCTTTTTTAGCCAATAACTCCTTAGATAATAATACTGGCTTTTTCATCTTTGAAGCTACTTGTTTTAAAAGATAATTTAATCTAATTGGAATGGCCTCTAAACAACACTCTCCAGTACTTATTTCAGTTTTAATTTGACTAATAACAATATTAGCTTCCTTAACTGTTAAATTTAATGATTTTAATTTATCCATAAATTCCTGGGAAAAATAATCTCCACCAGTAAGTTCACGTAATTTATTTTCTTCAGGAGTATAATTAGAAGTCATTGAAATCAATTTTGTCATTAATATTAATTAAATATTTAGAAAAGATAACCATTATAAATAAGAAATATGAAAACAGCTATTAAAATTATAAAGTTTAAATAAGTACTTGTATCTTTAACTTTCTTTTTTAATAAGATAGCACAATATAAGATTATTGTTAAAATGTAAATTATCCCAATAATTAACTTAAACATAATCTCTCCTAAAATAATTTTAGTATTTGAAAATATTTAAGTGTATTTATATTAAATTACTTTCTATTATATGCAATAGCTAACAACCAATATTGGAGGTACAAAAAACATAAATAATAACTGTAATTACAGTAATTGAAATACTATTAATAAAAATTTTTTCTGACTTAAATCCAAGAAGAAAACCTGCTATAAATAAACAAAAAATTAATAAAATTCCACTTGAAGAGCATATTGCGAACTAACATTTCAAAAAATTCTTCTTTTTTAATTGAAAATGTATTATATTAATATTGTTATTAAAACTGTATATAAATTAATATTTTATTAATAATATAATATTTAAATATTTATTTTAAACTAATAATAATCTTATTATATCTTTTCAATAATATATACAAACTTATAACCTAATAAATAATTAAATAATACATATGAAGAAAAAAGAACTTTATTCAGCTATTGGATTTATAAAAATATCAACAACACGTCAAAAAATATTAAAATGTTTGGAAGATAATTATATGTTACCTTCTGAAATTGCATCAAAAACAGATTTAGGAACTACACAAGTATCTAATGCACTTTCAGATTTAAAAAATAAAAAACTAGTTGAATGTATTAATGAAGAAGACAAAAAAGGAAGAATTTACGAAGTAACAAAACTCGGAAAAGAAGTTTTAACTCATTTAAAAAATGATAAAATCATAATTTAGATTAATTATCTAATACTGCACTATAATATTAAATTATAAAAAATAATGCTGCTGAATTTACCAAGTTCTATTTTTCCAAAAAATCTAAACTTAATTTGATTTTTATTATCATATCTTTAAATAATAATTAATTGTAAAAAAAAGTTAAGAGAGAGTTATAAAAAAATAAAAATATTAATTTAAGTCTCATAAACCAATGCCGCAACAAAGTATAGTATAGCTGTAATTATTAATCCTATTACTATGCCAAATAAATAAATTGATGCAAATAAATTGAAAGAATTAGCAAGTTCATTAGCATAATTTGTAGTTGTAGAGCTTATTAATGTAGGTATTAATGGAACAGCTAATATTACTATTAACGCACACATCCAATTAATGTATACTTAGCAGTTTTAAGTTTTTTATAGATTAATATTAATGAATTGCTAATATTGCTACAATAACAAGAATAATAACTTCTATTAATCCTATTGTATATATTTGGTTTAATGAGTTTAAAGTCATTTGTGAAATACTATCATATGATCCAGAAAAATCATAATTGCTTAAATAATTATTATAAGTAGTTATAGTGTCTGTATAACTGCTTATTTGGCTTTGTATATAATTTAATGATTCTATTCCCTTAATTACAAATATACTAGTAGAAAATAGTCCCAAAATAGTTAAAATTATTGATGCTATATTACTCTTTTAGTAACATCAAATTGATGTCCACAGTTAATACAAAAAATACTATCATTATCATTTTCATGTTGGCATTTAGGACATATCATAATATACATCTCTTTATATACTCTTTTTTCATTTTAAAAAATGTAGTAAAATTTTATTTATTTAAATTATAAATTTCACCCCATAGGTGCTAAAATCATGTTTGAAACTTGCCAAAGAATAATTAAAGTTATAACAGTTAATAAAAACCATTTAATCCATTCTTCGAGTTTATTTAATTCATCAACAAAGTACTTGGTTTTATCTTTGAATTGTTTCATTTTACTAAACATTCCTTTTATAATATCAAGTTTTTTATTTACAATTTTATAAAAAAATTTACTTTTGTTCTATCTTTAAAAAAAGTTTCTTATTATAATTATTATTTTGTAAAACATACTATATAAAGATTGTGTATAAAAAGATTTTACTATATTCAAAAAAAGTTAAATGATGGTAATAAATTTATAAAACATTAGCAAAATATAAATAGCTAATAAATACCACTACAATAGATATAATAAATATAATTACTCCATGTTTATGAACATCTTCGTTTTTTTGGGTTACTAAGTAAAAACCAGCAACAATAGCTGCTAAAGGAACTAAAAAAGAAAAAATATATCCAATTACAATAGCTACACTGTGGTTATCATTTGCTTCTTCATCTAAATATTTACCACATTTTGGACATTTTGTAACTCCTGGTGGAGTGTTTGAACCACAATAGCTACAATAACCTACTGTTGGATAACTATTAGTTTCAGGGAATTTAGCTCCACATTTTTGGCAAAATTTTGTATTGTTTTTTACTTCACTACCACATTTTGGACAATATTTCATTTTTAATCTTTAAGTTTATTTCCACATTCTGGACAGAATTTTGAATCATTACTAATTTTATGAGTACAATTAGGACAATAAAATGTCTTTTTATCATCAGATTCAGTTTCATTGTTTTTTTCTTCATTAGTTTTTGAAGTGTCTTTTTTAGAATCTTCTTTCATTTTATGGCCACATTCTAAACAAAACTCATCATCTTCATCTAACTTCGTACCACATTCTGGACAATATATAAAATTAAATTTGTGATTACATTCAGGACAAAGTACACTTTCAGAATTTACTTCAACACCACATTCTGGACATACAACTGTAGGTAATTTACTTAATTTAAAATTTAATGAACCTAATGGGTTAATATGTAAATAATTGTCACGAATATAATTAACAACAATAGTTACAGCAATACATATTCCTGCAAATTGGTATGTTAAAAAGCTTGAATCCATAGCTATTTTTAATGTACTTGTAAATAATAAATGCATAGATACATATGAACCAAAAAATGCAAAAACAGCATTTGTAATAATTAAATCTAAGTTATTTTCAAAAATATCTACTTTTGTAAATAAAAACCCATAAATCACTCCTAAAATAATGAAACCACTATATATTTCAATACCATTAATTGAATACATTGTAACATATAATGTGCTAGTTATAATAATTCCTATTATTAGTGCTACTACAGCATTTTTAACAATATTTCCTATATATTCATCTTGATTCAATAAAACACTCCCATTTTTATATTCACTTATTATTTTTATTTAAACTAGTATTTAAAATATGTATAAAATAGAATTACTTTTCAACTACTCTTGGTGTAACTATTTAACAGTATTAACAATAAATATATATTTATGGATTTTTGTAGTGAATGTGGAGCAATGATATTAAAGGGCAATAAATGTCTGATGTGTGGATATATAAATACTTCTAAAAGAGAGTATAAAAAACCACATTCATCTAAAATTAATAAAACATTCACAAAAAATATAACTATAGAACCTAAAAAAATAGCTAGTATAAATGGGAAATACTTAAAAGAAGATTTTAAAAGTATTGATGATTTAGATTTAAAAACCAAAACTGAATTATTTAATAATGAGGATTTTTTTAAAACAGTTAACAGTGAACCATTAGACATGCAGCAAAAAATAGCTTGTGTTTTAGATTCAAAAAATGTTCAAATTATTGCTGGAGCAGGAACTGGTAAAACATTTACATTAATAGCTAAAATAAAATATTTAATAGCTAAAAAGAATGTTAAACCTAGAGATATTTTATGCTTATCATTTTCAAATACTGCAGTGAAAGATTTAAAATCAAAACTTCCAGAAAACGTAGAAGTAAGAACATTTCACAGTTTAGGTAGATTTATTATAAAACAACATCATAATGTTTCTGTTATTGAAAATAATGAAATATTAACTATAATTGATGATTATCTAAATCAGGCTGATTTATCCATATTAAAAGATATACTTGATTTTTGTGATTCTTATTTTTTAAATATTGATAGTTATATTGTAAGAAAAAATGATAGAAAAGAGCTTTTAAATGAATTAAAAGAAGCTTTCAGTAAAGTAGGTTTTAAAGCATTACTTGGAGAATTTGTTAACTTATTTAAAGGAAACAATTATACAAAAGATCATTTTAATTATTTTAAAAGTATTAATGATGATTGGAATCATGATATATTTCTTAAAATTGCTGATGATTTTTACAGTTATTATCAAGAATATTTAGACATGCACAACCAAATAGATTTTAATGATATGATAAATGAATCTAGTAAATTAATTAAAAAACATGGAATTAAAAAATCTTATAAGTATATACTAGTTGATGAATATCAAGATACTTCTTATACAAATTATAGTTTAATTAAAGCCCTTCAAGAAAAAACAAATGCTCATTTAACTGTAGTAGGTGATGACTGGCAATCAATATATGGATTTAGAGGAACCAATATAAACTTTTTTACAGATTTTGAAGAGTATTTCGAAAATCCAAAAAGAATATTCATTGAAGAAACTTACAGAAACCCACAAGAGTTAATTGATATAGCTGGTAAATTTATCATGAAAAATTCTAAACAAATTAAAAAATCTCTTAAATCTACAAAAAACTTAAAACATCCAGTTAAAATAATTTATCCTCATAAAAATCCAAATCAAAAAAGAGAAATGATTTATAAATTAATTAAAGATTTATCTAAAAAATCTGAAGATGTACTGATATTAGGTAGAGCAAATAAAAACATAGATCAGTTTATTAAACATAAAAACCTAACTAAAAAAGGTAATTTAAGAAAAGATAAATTTTTACGTATTTTAGATAAAACAGATTCATCAATGAATAATGTGTTTTATAGAACTCTACATTCATCTAAAGGTCTTGAAGCAGATAATGTAATTATAATTAACATGGTTGATGATTATTTGGGTTTTCCAAGTAAAATAAAGACGCATAGCGTGTTAAACTATGTAAATAAAAGAAATCATGATTATAAATATTCCGAAGAACGCAGGTTATTTTATGTTGGATTAACAAGATCAAAAAATAATGTTTATTTAATAAGTGATAAGGATAGTCCTTCAGAATTTATTGAAGAACTAATAGATGATAATCCTGAAAACTTAGAAATAATTGAATATAATTAATTCTACTTTAAAAACAACAAAAGGCATTGAAAATCCACATAATAAACCAGTAACTAATCTTAAAGTGTTATTACTTACTCTTAAACCATAATATTGTGTAGTTCCATCAATAATCAAAGGAATGAAACCTATAACAAACAATAAATTTGGTTGAGTTAACATAGCTATTATAAATCCAAAAATAGCCCCAATAGTAATTCCCGTACATCTACTACAAACTGGGAACTGTTTTTGTTTATAAAAAAATGATCTTTCTGGTTTTTGATGGCACAAATATTTACATATATTCATAACATACTTATAAATCAAAATATCAATCCTATAATATATAATATTATTACAATAAGTACAAGTAAACCACAACAACTCCAACAACTACTATCATCTGAACTATTACCGCTTGTTTGTGAATTTGATGTATAAGTTGAAACTGAATGAGGATTACAACCACAATATGGACAAATTTTTAAATTACTATCTATTGATTTTCCACAACTATTACATGTTATTTTTGGACTATCTTGAACTATTGTGGCTTTTTTAACTTCAATTTCTAATTTAGTACCACATTTTCTGCAAAATTTTTCATTATCTGTTTGAGATTCTGCTCCATAGTTTGGACATTTCATTTAAAAAACCTCATTTATAAATTATAAATTAATATTTTTATTAGAAGTTATATTTTTTATCATAACTCTTAACCAGTTGGTAATACTTGACTTCTACCATCACCATAATAAACTCTTGCATTTCCATCACTTAAATATTCATGAGCTACAATATTATCATCATCAGAATAATGATTATGTGTATTTTTATAATGTCTTGCTTGTGCTTGAACATCTTCACTGTATGTACTAAATGGATCATCTTCTTGATTTGATGATGTGGATTCTTTATTTTTATCTCCAGCATTAGTAATTTTATCAACATTATCATTAACTGTAGTTTTAGCACTTTCATTAATTGTATCATTAATATTTGCAGTATTATTTACAGTAATAGATTCATTTCCACTATTATTACTTAATGCTATACTAAATCCATAAATCACTACAGAACTAGCTATTATTATTAAAACAACTAATATTAAATATATTTTTTTAACCATTTTATCATTACTATCATTATGTGTTTAATTTTAAAAATTTTCTTTTATTGCCATACAATTAATAAATAAAGTAATTTATTATTTTTATATGATAATCATTTAATGAATAATACTCATATTTTTGTTTTTAATAGATATTTAGTATAATTGATATTAAATTTATAATTATTAAAATTAAAATCACAATATTCAATTTGAATGCTAATTCAGCTCTTTTTTTATAGTTTCTTATTAAAATCAAATTTATTAAAAGTAATATAGTAATTATAATATCTAATATTAACATTATAAAACCACCACATAATCTATTTATACATATCATATAATATAAATATTATCATGTTATTTTAAAAATTCACTTAACTTTAAACTATTTATTTTACTTAAAAATAATTATTTACAATTTAATAATTGTTTTAATAAATAACTGTCAGTTATATATAATTTAAAGAATAATTAATTAGTATGAAACATGATAAAACTTATAACTATTACCAACATGAAGATCAACTCCTAAAATCTTTAAAGGAAAATTCGATTAAATACCTTACAAAAATCACTAATGTTGATTGTCTTGAAGAAATAAAAGAAGAACTAATAACATTAAACCCAAAAGTCCTTAGAATAGATTATGGTATTAAAAATAAAGACATGATAATTCTTTATGAATTTTTATCTACAAAGAATAATCTTGCAAAAATACTAAGGAGAATATTTTTATATGTAGCTAGAGTAGGTTATGAATATCAATTAAAAGTAAAAATAAACTTAGTAATGACACCAGAAATAGATAAAAATACGATAATTTTAGAATATTCACCAGGACAATTTTTCAAACCAGATATAATATCTTTTAAAGATTACAATAGAGATAAACTATTAAATAACATAACCTACAAAATTAAAAATAACATGAAACTAACTTATAATGAAATCCTTATATTAGGCATATTACCATTAATGAAAACCAAACACGAAACAGGAAAACAAGTACTTAATGTATTGGAAGTTATTCGAAATATAACTGATGTTGATGCAGATTTAAAAGATTCTGTATTGGGTATGTTAACTTTACTTGTAGATAAATTTATTGAAGACCAAGATTTAAAAAATAGTATATTGGATGTGATAAAAATGGAAATAACGATATTTCGTGATTATATAAATTCTCACAAAGACCAATGGCTAGAAGAAGGAAAAATAGAAGGAAAAGAAGAAGGATTAGAAAAAGGAAAAAAACAAGCAAACATAGAAACTGCAAAAAGAATGCTACAAAAAAATTACCCTATCCATGAAATAGCAAACCTAACAAAATTAAACCAACAAACAATAAAACAAATAAATAGAGGAAAATAAAATCCTCTATTTTATATATTCTTCAAATTATCTATTAATAATTCATTATACTTAATCCAGAAAATGTTTTTTCAACTTTTTGTCTAAAACCACTATTTTCTACTTTTTCTTTAATCTCATCATAAGAATATAATTTAGCTTCAACGTTCTTATTAACTAAAAAACCTTCTTTTTTCCAGAATTCATAATCTTCTTTTGTTATATCTCCTTTCATAATTTTTAAGATAGTTTTTGGAGATTTACCTTTATCCAAAAAGTTTTGAAATATTTCACATCCAGGTTCAATATAATACTCATAATATTCTCGCATAAACTCTTTAAATTGTTTATTACCATTTTTACCTTCTAAATACCAATTATAAACCTCTTCAATTTTAACATTAGCTTTTTTTGCTGCTTGTTTTGTTGTTTTATCATTTATAATTTCATTAATCACAATATTCATTTGTTTTTCTAAGATTTTCTCATTAACTTGAGTTAAATTATCTTCAAGCTCTTTTTTTGTTAAGTTAGAATTTTTAAGGCCAATTGAAGATGATTTTCCTTTAATAATCTGATTAATATAACAATTTATTTTAAAATTTAAATAATCATTATAAAAATCATTGAAACGTTTATCACCATTTTTACCTAAATCATAAGCATTATCCAGTTCTGTTTTTTCAATCCCAGATATTTTTAGTGCTTTTTGTAAGTTTTTATTTTTAATTTCCTCTAAAAAGATTTCTAAATGTTTTGAAAGATAATTTGACTCATATTCTTCGTATACTTTTCCATAAATCTTATGTCCATTTGATCCTAAATTTAATATTTTATTTAATTCATGTAATGTTATATCTGAACTTTTAGCTAGTTTATCTTTAGATTTACCGTTTTTAATTGCATCAATTACTAAATTAGCAATGATTTTCGCATTGTTTTGTTTGAAATCTATAAATAATCCACTTTCATTCCATTTACACCATCTTTTAACTTCATTTAAATCCATATTTATTTTTTTAGAAGCTTCCATTTTTGTTTTGCCCTCACTTCTTAATCTTAAATATTTATCCATTAATACATGAGTTACATTAATGTAGAAGTTTAAAGTAAATGTGTCATCCTCTTTTTTAAGCAAACATTGTTTTTTGCCTTTAATATACCACATATCATAGTCATTTTTAGTAATATTAGCTTTCTCAAGAGCTTTATTGAAACTCATTGTTTTTAAATATTTCAAAAGATTATTTACACGATTTTCATAATATTCTCTTTTATATTCATTTTCAAAATTATTATCTTTAAGTAATTCTTTGAAATCAGTTATTTCAGCTAATTTAAGTGATTCTTCTTTTGATTTACCTTCTTTTAGATTATTTAAAAAAATATCCATTTTAATTTTCTGGAGGTTCTTTTTAAAGATACTTGACTCCATATTAAATGAATTTAACCAGAATTGAATAATTTCATCATTTATCTGTAATTTAGTTTTAATCTCATCACTAAGATATTGTTTTCTTTTTAAAGTTAAATACTGATCCATTAAAAGTTTATTATATATTATGAATTCCTGATTATGCTCTCCTTTTATGAATTCTTCTTTATTTTTTCTATACCAGTTATTTGCTTGACTTTTATTCACTTGTGTTTTTTCAAAAATTTCATCAATTGGCATTTTCATACTGATTTGATCCAGGAAATCCTTGAAGATTTGATTTTCAACAATTTTATAAAACTCCACAAATGGTTTGATACTTTTTTGACCACATTTATAATAACTAGTTTGTTTAATTTGTTTTGATGTGTATTTGCCTTCTAAAAATTCAATTAATGTTTTTTCCATATCATAACAGTTATAAGTAAATTTAATTAGCTTTTCATATTCAGTTTGGTTTAGTTTATAGTATCTGTTTGTTTTTTTAATGAGGTTTTTAGTTGATAGTTCAATTAACAATTGATTAGTATACATACTGGAATGAATTTGATTAACATCTTCTTTAGTAAAATGATTTATGTTTAAATTGTTTTTTAAATTGATAATTTCATTTTGATATTCAAGTTCATTATTGCAACTTCTGCAAAAATTAGAATTTTTGGAATCATTTATTTTACCACAGATAATACAGTGCTTGAAATTTCTATTATTTGAGGGTTCAGGTGTAATTTTAGTTGTTTTCGAGTTTAAATTATAAATTGGTGTGTATTTGGGTTTTCCGGGATAATAATAATTTTCATTACACAATTCAAAGTATTTCCATGCAATGTCAAAAAGACTTCTATGTAGTTGAAAGGGTATTTTATTGTCCTGTTTTAGAAAATCTTCAATAGACTTATGAGTAATTGCATTTCTCATTTGATATGCTTCAAGTAACATACATTTAAATTTAAAGTCAATAATTTTTAATTGATATAATTTATCAACTCTTTTAGAAAATCCAACATAAGGATTATCAATTCCATTATTATTTCTTTGAAGTATATCATTCACTACTTTTTCTAGAAAAGGAGTGACATATGACTCAGTTGTTTTTGGATTTTTCATAATCTCTTTTTCAAACTCACTAAGTAAAATATACATATCTTTATCAAAATCTTTTAAAAATTCAAAATTTTTCATAATTTCCACCTAGTCAATATATTTTTTAAACAAAATATACACAACTAAGTATTATTATGTTGGGGTTGATATATAAATGTTGTCATGATGTATATAAAAAGTTAGATAAATTTTATAGAAATATTTTAATACATGTTTTTAAAGCAATATTAAGATTACTAACAGTTGTGTAAAAAGAAACATAGCTATAAATTTTAATATTACTTTTGTCATTTTCTATTTTTAAATGATTATTGTACTTTTTTTAATTGTATCTATTTCTATGATAAAAAAATGGTTAGGGATTAGCCATAACCATAAGTTACAACATAACCATGATCATCACAAATTCTATAATAACCATCATCATAATTAATTCTATGATATCCATCTCCCGCATCACTACGGGAAACTTCATGCTGACTTGGATCCCACCCACTATCTAAAACATCAGATTCATGAGCAGTTAAGTGTTCTTCACCACCATAAATTCTTGTAGGTCTTTCATAATCATCCTCTACAGATTCAGATGATGAATCAGAAGAATATGATATATTATCAACAGATTCTGTAGTATTATTAATATTATTTATTGTCATGTTATCAGATGTTTCTGGAGTGTTTCCAAATAAAAACAATCCTCCACAAATTACAACAGTAAAACAAATAATAACTAATACAATGATTACAGTATTTTTATCAAAATTCATATTATCATTCTTATTCAAGTTAAATTATTAGTCCTATATTTTCCAAATAAGATGTGCACAACTAAGTATTAATATGTTAAAATTGATATATGAATGTTACTATTATACATACAAAGAAAGTTTTTCCTTTAATCTAAAGAACCTATGAAAGAATAGGAAACATAGTCTCTTCAATAAATTTCCCCATATCTTCATGTAGTAAATTAGCAGCTTCTAAAACAATACCTCTAAATTCATCATACTCTTTTTTAGAACAAGACTCAAAACCATGAGCTAAAATAGAATTATTCCTAAATTTAAGAACATTCCTAATTTGTTCTCGATTATTCAAATAAAACTCACCTAAACTATCATTTAATTTAGCAAGTAACTCATAATCAGCAGTTAAACCAAATTTAATATCCTTTGAACTATCCAGATTACCTAAATAATCCTCATCAACATTATTTTCACGTAAAATATCAATATCAATACAAGAACTATTAATACCATAAACCTTAGAAAGTCTGATTTGAGCAATTAACTCCAATGAACGATACAACCTAGCAACAGCATCATCAAACTTATTCTCATTTCTCCTACGCCTAGCATTATTCAAAATAGACGCCAACATATAATACTTCTTCAACTCATGCTCAACAGGACCTTTACTTGAATTTTGATTAAAAGTATTCATAATATTTAAAGCCTTAATATTTAATTGAAACTGCTTAGCTAACTCAGGCCAAACCTTCTGAAACTCACCAACATCAAAAGTCTCAAAAGCTTTCTCATGATTAACACTATCAAAATAATAATAAGTATCAAACAACTTAGAATAAACATCCTTATCCCTATTAGTATCAACAAGCACATCAACAAGCAACTTTCCAGACTCAAAACGATTACTATTAAACAAATCCTTAAGAGTACTTATTAACAACTCATCATAAACCTGATAAAGATTCTGTGACTTACACTCCTCAGTACCCTTAACAACAACACCACCACTTCTCTCACCCACAACAACAAACAACTCCTTCCTAAAAATCATAGAAGCAAAAGCAGCAGACATAGTCATAGTCTTAGTACCAGAAGTATAATCAATCAATATCCTATACTCATCCTCCAACTCAGCAATTTTAAACTTAAACTCATTAAAATAATTCTTAAAACTATCAATATTCTCATTTTCTACAAACTCATAATCATAACACTCATCAAAATCCTCCTCAAACTCATCATAGAAAACCTCCTTAAGAGCATCAACAGTAGATTTAGAATCCCTAGAACCAAAAAAACAAATAAAATCAGGATCCTTAGAATCAATAGAACACATCAAACCATGAGCCAAACTATACTTCTTACTATCAGTTCCAGTTCCCACAGTCATAAATAAAGCACGTTTCTTCCTTGCCATGTTATCAACTTAATTATTTTTAATAGATTTAAATTATCTAATTATTAAAATATTTAGAATTTATTGATAGTTTTTAATTTTTTTATTATTAAATTTAATAATTCCGTTATATTCTTTTTATCTTCATCTAATTCATAATCGATATTAATATATATTTCAATAAATTTTAAATTTTTTTTCTGAAAACATTAATAATAATGCCATTTAATTACTTGAAAATAGTTATATTCTAATCAAACATAGCCAATCCTATGATTAGTATAAAAAGTATTAAATAAAATTATAAAATACTTGATTTTAAATCTTCGTAACTATTAGTAACTTCTAATTCAACATCATTACCTAAAGCTTTAAAGTGTTTTTTACCACATTTAATTTTAGCTTGCTCAGATGGTCTTAATTGAGTAATATCTTTTGTACCTTTTGTTTCAACTACAAAATACATTTTACGTTCTCCATCTTTGTTAAATAAGATAGCCCAATCAGGATTATATCCTCCAATTGGAGTAGTTATTTTAAACCATCCAGGTAATTTAGTGTATAATTCAACTTCATCATCATTTTCTAATCTTTCTGCAAAGTTCTTTTCAATTTCACTATCATATATAATGTGATCATAGACAGAACGATGACTTTTTATAATATTTTTATTAAGATATCCCCATAACTCTTCATTTTCAAATAATTGTTGACTGTAATAATCATCTAATTCTGAATATTTTACTCCATCAACAATTAAACTACTCATTACACGTTTAATAATCTTTGAAGATTCATTCATGTATTCTGTAGGATTTTTCTTAAATTGGTCTAATGTTTCACTTTCAACTAAAATCTTAATAATTGTTTTTCTAGTTAAACTTGTAGTATTTTGTAAGAATTTTAATATATTAGGCAGGGCTATTTCATCTTCATCTGAATAAACTGTTTTTACAGTTCCTTCTTTATAATTTACACCTGATGCATCAATTGTTAATCCGCTTTTTGTATAAATTAATTTAGGTGGTTTAATATTTAATTCATCTTTTAAAGCATTACAACACTTTTCTATTAATTCATCTGTGTCAAATTCAACGGAATAAGTTGTTTTATGTTTAATTTTATCCCAAAATTCTTTAAAATCATCACTTAAGAAAACTTGTTTATTAATTTTAACTTTTTGTTTTTTACTTGCATTTTTAATTTCATAATGTTTTGTTTGTCTTTTAGCTACTGAAACTATATCTTCTTTAATAGATTCATACTTTTCAGGCACTTCTACAGTATTATTGGTTATAGCTTGCTTTAAAGTATCTTGAACTTTACCTTTTCCATTAATATACTTCATTTTTTTAAAATGATTAAATAGTTCTAATGATTTTTGAGAACCAATTGCCTCTTTTTTACCATTTTTATTTTCCATAATAATATGTGCAAAACTTGTTTTTTTAATAGTTCCAAATTTAATTCCAGTATCATTTTCCATTTCACTTTGTAATTTTTTAGCAAAATCACTATAACTTTCATTAGCCATTACAGTTAAAATATTAATATTATTATCTTTAATACGCTCTCCATCTTGATTAACACATAAACGTAGCCCTCTACCAATTTCTTGACGTTTTTTCATTGTAGAAGATGTTTCATTTAAAGTACAAATTTGAAAAACATTAGGATTATCCCAACCTTCTTTAAGTGCAGAATGTGAAAATATAAATTTTAAATTAGAATCAAAACTTAAAAGTTTTTCTTTATCTCTCATGATTAAATTAAATGTAGATTCATCATCTTTATTTGCTCTAAGTTTACCTTTTTTAGTTTCCCTTGAGTCTTTAACTTTACCTTTTTTATCTACAGAAAAATAACCATTATGAACCTCTTCAACAGGAACATGCTCAATTTTTTCTATTAACGTATTATATTTAGGTTTTCTAATGACTTTTTCATATTCTTCTTCAAATATTTTAGCATATGGACCTTTAATAGGATTTCCATCTTCATCATATTGTCTATAATTAGCTACTTTGTCAATGAAAAATAAACTTAAAACCTTAATTCCTTTTTCATTTAAAGATAACTCTTTATCAAAATGCTCTTCAATTGTTTTTCTAATTTGAGCTCTTTTAATTACTAAATCATCCATATCTCCAAATATTTTTCCAATTCTTAAAATTTCATCCTTTTGAGTAAACGAAACATATTCATTACCTTCCTCACAATATATTTCATCTACAATATAATTTTCATAAACATCCCGCCTACCAGAAATATCAAATAAGTCATCACCTTGTTTTACAGTTACTGTTTTTCTTTTAATTGAACCATTCATTAATTTATCTATTTCAATTTTAGCAGTTATAGGAGATTTTTTATTATTAGTTTCAATTAATTTCATATAGGATTTATTATGAAAATCTTGAGATTCAAATCCTGCAACTTCAATTTGTTTAACTAAATTCATTTCATAAGCATCAACAGCATCTAATTTATAAATTAAATTTTGAATTTCCTTATGAGTTGCTGAATATCTTAAGGTACATAATGGATTTAGAGATTTAACTGCTTTTTCACCTTTACCACCCATAACAGATTGAGGTTCATCAATAATAACAATAGGATTAGTTTCTTGAATTAATTCAATAGGTTTATATCCACTTAACCTATCATTTTCCCTATGGATAATATTAGCTTTTGTTTCTTTACTTGGATCTGTAAAACTTTTATTAAATGCATCAATATTAATAATCATTATTTCAATATTGGAATCAGTAGCAAAATTTCTAATTTGTTCTAATTTAGAAGAATCATAAACAAAAGAATTATAAATTACATTATCATACAAACCTTTAAAATGATCTTTAGTAATTTCAATTGTTTTATAAACTCCCTCTTTAATAGCAACTGAAGGAACAACAATAATAAACTTAGTAAAACCATATATTTTATTTAATTCAAAAATAGTTTTTAAATAAACATAAGTCTTACCAGTTCCGGTTTCCATTTCAATATTAAAATCCAAATGATTTTCATTTAATGATTCACTTGGAGCTATTTTATGATACTTTTGAACTTTTCTTAAATTTTCTAAAATATCCGAAGCACTAATATCAATCTTATTTCCTACACCCTGTCCAGTACTATTAATAGTCTGTTGACCAGACACAGTAAAATAAGATAACATTGAATTTTGACCTTCAAATAAATCAATAACTGATTTTACTGCTTCATCCTGGTACTTAAGGTTAGGATTAAACTTAAGTTTCATAATTTTAAAATCTCCTATTAAATTGTTATAAACTCATCAATATTATTTATTCTTAAAGTTTCTTTTATATTTGTTTTATCTGCATCAGACTTAAAACCAGAATCTTTGAAAACAACTCTAGTAATATTATCTGATTTTAGTTTAATAATTTTATCTGCAATTTCTTTTGTAATACTGTCTTCTAAACAAATTAGCAATGCACCATAACCAATTGAATAAATATTATTTATTTTTTCTATTGGCAATGTTAAATCAATACCATATTTAAGCATAATTTCATAAATTAAATCTAATTCTGTTCTATCTGGTTTGACATTTTCTTTATTAGTAAGTAATGTTTGCTCTAAATTATTATAATCTGGATCCCACTTTTCTAAGTTTGAAGAATCTAATTTAAAAACTTTAAAACCAATATCCAAATCTTTGTTATCTGATTCTTCAATAATCTTGTCTCCAGCTCTTCTAATTCTTTCCTTACCAATTTCACAAATATTCCTATATCCTGATTTATAAGCTTTTGACTTAATATTAATCATTTCAGGTATTTGAATCAATAAAAATTTATGATTTGTTTTTTCATCATTATTAAACTCAATAATACTTTGAGCAGTAGTAGAAGAACCTGAAAAAAAATCTAAAATAATACTGTCCTTTTCATTAATTGATTTCATGAAATATTTAACTAATTCTACAGGTTTTGCATAACTAAACACTTCTCTTCCCAAAAATTCATTTACTGATTTAGTACCTTGTTCATTTGTAAAATCATTAATAATACTTCTCATAATTTGACCATTAGCATTTATTCTTTGTTTAACTTGAACAGACCATTTGTTTTTTAATTTCTTAAACCTAACTTCCCCATCATTTAATAATTTTAGAAATTTATCTTTTTTATAAATCCAAGCATCAGTTAACTCAGTACCATCCGGAGCGGTGATAGTATATGAATTAGAACTTCCTTGTCTATTCCTAGCAAATGTATCCCAATAATATTTTCCATTAGAATCATTTTCACAATATCTTTCAACATATTTTTTATCATAAGGAATATAAAATTTATTTGTTTTAGAAATATTTTTAGAAAATAATAAAACATAATCATGGTCAGAAGATAAATATTTAGACATACTCCCTCCACCTTTTCTAGTTCTGCGAACTATTGTTCCTATAAAATTTTTTTCCCCAAAAATTTCATCACATATCTTTTTTAAGTTAACCAATTCATTATCATCAATACTAATAGCAATAAAACCATCATTATCCAACAAGTTTTTAGCTAGTTTTAATCTTGGATACATCATATTGATCCAATTTGAATGATATCTCCCCATAGTTTCTGTATTTGTGCTTAATTTAATTCCAATGCTCTCTCTCTCTCTCCTTTAACTACCTGATCACTTAATTCTAAATAATTTTCTAAGTTATCTTTATAGTTATCTGAATAAATAAAATCTTTTCCCGTGTTATATGGCGGATCAATATAAATCATTTTAATTTTATTATTATAACTTTTTTGGAGTAATTTAAGAACTTCTAAATTATCCCCTTCAATATATAAATTTTCAGTTGAATCCCAATTCTTAGACTCTTCTTTACATGGCCTTAAAGTTCCATAACTAGTTTTTTGAGATTCTTTAATAGATTGAATTTTACCTGGCCAAGTGAAATTGTATTTTTCAGGATTTTCATCAATATTATTACCTAAAATTAATTTTAATTTATCAAAATCAATTTTATCTTCAGTTACAATTTCCGGAAAAATTTCCTTAAGCTTAGAAACATTTTCTTGAATTATATCTTTACTTTCCCCATTTAATTTTATTTCATTCATTTTAACCACTTATATTGTTATAAATTCATCAATATTGTTTATTCTTAAAGTTTCTTTTATATTTGTCTTATCCTCATCCGATTTAAAACCAGATTCCTTGAAAACAACCCTACTCACATCATCAGATTTTAATTTGACAATATTATTTGTAACTTCTTTTGTGATATTATCCTCTAAACAAACCAATAATGCACCACAACCCATTGAATAAATGTTCTCTGATTTTTCTATAGGTAATGTTAAATCAATACCATATTTAAGCATAATTTCATAAATTAAATCTAATTCTGTCCTATTTAATTTAATATTTTCTTCATTTGTAAGTAATGTTTGTTCTAAATTACTATAATCAGGATCCCATTTCTCTAAGTTTGAAGAATCTAATTTAAAAACTTTAAAACCAATGTCTAGATCTTTGTTATCTGATTCTTCTAAAATTTTATCTCCTGCTCTTCTAATTCTTTCTTTACCAATTTCACAAATATTTTTATAACCCTCATTATATGCATCAGATTTTTCATTACATGAAACAGGAAGTTGAATTAAAATAAAATTATTATTCAAATTTTCATCATTATTTAATTTCATCACAGAGTGTGCGGTAGTTCCGGATCCTGAAAAAAAATCAAGAATTATTCCTTCTGAAGCTAAAGATATTAAATCTTTAACTGTAATGAAACTTTTAGGATAATCAAATATTTTTTTATTATCAAACAATTGTTTTAGAAAATTAGTCCCATATGAAACATTACTATATTCTTTATTTATCCAAAGAGATGTTGGAGTTATATATTTGCTTTTTGGAGTTTTAATTGTATTATTGTCATAAATATATGAGGAACATTCTTTAGCTGCTCTTTCATAAACGCGTTGCCATACTTTTTCTTCACCATTTTTAGCTATAGGAAATATAACTTTAAAACCTAATTTAGAATATTTATCTTTCAAAAATTGGATATGGTTTTCATTAAATTTCCCATCATATATTTTTTCATACTCTTCCCGAGTAATAACAGAAACTGAATTACCTTTTACTAACATAGGATAAAATCTATTTGGTCTTTCGAATTTTCTTGAGTTTGTTCCACTTCTCATGAATGTTTGATATTCTTTAACTTCTGATTTTTTCTTAAGTTTTAATTCATTAATCTCTTCAATATTTTTTGCATAAATCAAATGATATTCATGTACAGGATCTAAATTTTTCTTTCCTCTTCCTTGAGGATTACATTTTGTAACAATAGATCCTATAAAGTTTATCTCACCAAAAATTTCATCACAAATTAATTTTAATCTTGAATATTCATATTCATCAATAGCAATGAAAAATAAACCATCATTTTTAAGTAAATTTTTCCCAATTTTTAATAAAGGATACATCATATTCAACCAATTTGAATGAAATCTACCATCAGTTTCAGTATTTGTACTTAATTTACTCCCAATGCTCTCTCTCCCTATTTGTCCTGTAAATTCTAAATAATTTCTTAAATTATCTGAATAATCATTTTGATAAATTAAATCGTTTCCTGTATTATATGGCGGATCTATATAAATTGCACTTATTTTATTGCGGTAACTTTTTTGAAGTAATTTAAGAACTTCTAAATTATCTCCTTCAATATATAAATTCTGAGTTGAATCCCAATTTTTAGATTCTTCTTTACATGGTCTTAAAGTTCCAGAACTAGTTTTTTGAGATTCTTTAATAGCTTGAATCTTACCTGGCCAAGTGAAATTGTATTTTTCAGGATTTTCATCAATATTATTACCTAAAATTAATTTTAATTTATCAAAATCAATTTTATCTTCAGTTACAATTTCTGGAAAATTTTCCTTAAGCTTAGAAATATTATCTTGAACCATATCTTTACTTTCCCCATTTAATTTACTATTAATCATATAATCACATTTATTCTAATTTCATTCTTTTTTTAATAATTCTTCGGGACAAACCTGGAGGATTTGGTTTGAAGTTATTATTATCATCAAATTCATCATTTTTAATTGCATGTTCCCTTAACTTTTTAATATTCAAATCATAACTAACAACATAATCATTTAATCCCCCTTTTAAATTAATTAAATAATTATTTTTAGATGAAGTAGGTTGTAATATCATACTTCCACCATACTCAGAAGTATTTGATTTAATACAATAACAAAGTAAATCTCTTGAAAGTGATTCTGCTATGTTATTAAAATAAATTGTATCTTTATTAAATTCGGAAACAGTTACAATATCACAACAATTTTTAAAGATACTTCTATCTTTAATATCTGCAATTTCATAACAATAATATGGAGCTATATAAATATCATTCCAAATAATTAAATGATATTCTTTGTTAAGTAAATTATTACATTTATTTCTTAATTCAATAGGTTTTTTATCATGTGTTTTAAACAATGTTAATTCATGTGGTGAATAATGATTTTTTAACCTATAAACTAAAATTGATTCAAAATATTTTTCACTAACTATGAACGGTAATGTTGCAAAAATATAATTACCCACGTAATCTCCATTTACTATAGGTTCTACACCAAATATTATTGCCATTTGATGGTCTTTTGAAATTTTCACAATTTCATTTACCCATTCATAAGGAATATATGCCTCAGGCATTACTAATAATTCAATTCTTTGATTTATAGCTTTATTAATTAAATTTTTTAAAGAATCAAATCTATCTTGACTTAAATTTGGAATTTTTAATCTATTCTCAATATTATTCTCATTTAATTTAGTATTTAGAATACCTACTTTAACTGATTCTTTATTAGTATTACCCACTTTAATTATTTTTAAATGATTATCTTGGTCATAAAAACATTTATTTTCAGAAGAATTACAATTTAAATCACATTCAAAGTTTATATATTTAAACAATGAATTCTGATTTTTATTTGGATTAAAATTAAAATTATAATTATAATAATTCTCAATAGCATTATTTATATATGTAATTTCTTTTGATTCATTGTTATTCTCAATGTTATTATTTTGAGTTGAAAATAATTCATTATTAATTTCATGATAAATCAACTCATTGAGTTTTATAAATCTAGGATAAACTCCTTCAAATAATTCATTTTCTTTATTTGTAGACTTGATTAAATTATATTTAAACTTATTTTTATCCATATTTAATTTAGAACAAATTTTTAATGTGTTTTGAAGAGGATATTTCATTAAACTATTATTTTGCATTGAAGAAAAAAGACACTTACAAATATCATTATTAATATCAATTTCGGAAAAATTATCTATATTACATTTAATATATTCATTTAAATCATCTATTTTATCATCTGATTTCAAAGATAAAACTCTAACTATAGAATAATATAAAAATTTAATCAAAGAATTCTTCAAAATTACTTTATCCTCATTCAAATTAAAAACATAATTCTCATTATTAGAAATTGTACATTTAATAGAATTAATAACATTGATTATTTCACCAATTAAGTTAAATATCATTTTTTGTTCATTATTAATATATAAAAATGAAAAAATTTTTTCCCAAAGTGACATAAATTCTAATAAATTACCTTTAAACGCATTGAAAATTTCATTTACCACATTTTCATCTATTTTTTCATCCATATATTTTAATGTATGATTTAAACGAGACAAAATTTTTGATATTTCAAATTTGTTAATTTTAATATCATTAATACTATTTAATTTATTTATAGAATCATTGTAATCAATTTTATAAATTTTATCCTCCAGTTCATTTCTTATCGATTCAGAATCATGCATTAACTTAAATTCACTTGAATTTTTATATATTTCCTTCTTAAAATTCTTTATAATTGCATCAGAGTTATTATGTGAAAATTTATACATTTTTAACTTGTCTTCCTGAATTTCTAAATTTTCATAGTGATAATAGGTATCATCATCTTTTTCAAAAAGTGGAACATTATAAACTCTATAATAAGTATTTTTCTTATTTTCTACTTTAAAAATACAATTATGAGGATATCTTGAATTAGGTGTGAAATATTTATTTAAAAAATCATTTAAATTGATTTCTTCAATATGTTGAATTCCATTAGATTCACTTTTCTCATGAGATCCAAAAACCATCAATATATCATCAACATACCTACCATAATATGATGGATTAACATCTTCTAAAATAATTTGATCAATACCCTGTAAATTCCAATTAGCAATTATTAATGATGGTAGAAACCCTAAAGGAATCATAGGTAATTTTTTATATTCTAAATCATGTTTTTTATTATCTAAATTTTCATTAGGATATAAAGCTTCATTAGTTATTTTTCTATTAAATTTTGAAGAATATGTTTTAAATACTGTTTCAATAAATTTATTTAAATTATTATTAAAGTTTTCTTCTTTTCTATTATACTGAATATTCAATTTTTTTTGAGTATATTTAATATCTTCAAACAAATCCTCAAAATCAATTAATGAACGATAATAATAATCTTTAAAATCTAATGATAATATTATTGCATTTTTCTCATTTTTCAAAATAGTATCTGCAATATTTAAACCATCATCTCGCCAAGATTGATATTTTTTGTAATATGGTTGGAATAAAAAAGGTGAAAAATCATATTCTTCAGAATTATCAGTTTCTTTTAAATTTTCTAATAGATATTCATTAAGACGATTCCCGTAGCAATGTTTGTATAATTTATCATCTAAAACATAACCCAACCTAAGAATCCATAAAACTCCTAGAATATGTCCTTCAACAGGTAAATCAATGAAATAATGTATTTTGGAAACATCAGATGATGATTTTTTAAAGTTAGTTATCATATTATTTTCTTCTTTATTATTAATATCAACATTTTTTGGAAAAGAAATAACCTTAATATCACTAATAATATCATTAATTTTATTATCCCAATTATTATTTAATTCATTAGCTAAATTTGAAAAATAATCATCAAATGCCGTCTTAAAATTATTATTAACATCACTTTCTTTTTCATCAATAATTTTTGTTTTAAAATTTTCTACTTCAAAATTAGCTAAATCAAATCTTTGTATTGCACTATAATTATCATAATAAACATGATTTTTATATTTACGATATGCACCTTTTAATTGATTTTCCAACTTTTCAATATCAATTATGTCTTCATTATTTTCCACGACACAACACCTTCAATATAAATATTTAATTAATAATATTAATTAAATTAATTTCTCCTTCAATTTATCAATTTCACATTCCAATCCTTTAATCTCAATATTTAATTCAACTTTTCTATTAAATTGAGTTTCTTTTTTAATAGCTACTTTTTTAGTTTTAATTTCACTTTCTAAACTAACTATTTTATCATTAATTCTTTTAATTTCTTCAACACTTAAGTTAACCTCATGACCAACTGATTTTGATCCATTATATTTAATTATTTTTTGAACTATACTATCATAAAATTTATAAAAATTTGAATAATCTAGTTTATTTAGTTTTAAATTTTCAAATAAAATGTTATCTATTTCATCCATATCATCAAATAAAATCCAATCTGTTGAAATAATTTCATCTAAAGTTATTTTATTTGAATCTACTAAACTTTCACTTTGATGTGACACAAATAACTGAATTTTACCTCTAAATTCAAAAACAAGAATCATTGGATAAGGTATTACTCTCATTACAATATTTGCAATCCTATTTAATTTTTTATCTTCTTTTAAAACAATGTTAATTATTTCAACTTCAATATAATCTTTAACCTCATCCTTATAAGAATCAATACCTATATTTTCTTTGTTAAGTGAATACATCCATCTAATTTGTTTAACATAGTTAGTAAATATCTTTTTATCACTAGATTTCAATTTACCTTCACTAAAAATAACTTCTTTAGCAATAATATCATTTACTTTACATTCATCTGGAATTGTTAATAATTCTTCAATTAAAACCATGGAAATCACTTTAAAATTAAAAAGGTTATTAATTCAAATTCTTCTAGCCCATCAATATTATTCTTAACTGGAGATGTTCCACCTTTTGTAAATAAGCTTTTAACTCCAGTTTCTTGCTTTTTACCAATTATATTTTCAATACTTTCCTTAAGAAGTTGAGAATATTTATCCATTTGTTTACCATTATCCGTTTCCATGTCAAACGATTCAACTAGGTTTTTAAATACATCTTTTTTACCAGAACATAATTTTTGATAGCAATCTAATATTTTTTTAGATTGTATGTAATTTAATTTAACTTCTTCATCTTCAGTAATGTAGACTAAATAATATGGGGTTAATGCATTTTTATCTTTTGATTCTTTAACTCCTTTAACTTGTCTTAATAAAAATATTACTCCAGGTTCAAATTCTTCTGCTGGAACTATTGAGTATATTCCAGATGGTGAATTAGCTAATTCTTTTTTATGTTCTTTCATATACTCCATTAATTCTATTTTAAAATCATTGAATGTTAAATCTGTAATGGATATTGCATCTGAAATATCTTCTAAATCAATAACTTGGTCTTGAAGTTTTTCTAATTGATTTTTACGATATTCTAAATCATTCATAACTTTATTAGTATTTGCTATGATATTTTCTTCACCTGTTGCACTTACATCAACCATTACCATTCTGTTTTCCACACGTCCTTTAAGGTCAATGTATTCATCTAATTCCATATTTGGCCAGAAATTAACTAGTTGAATATCTTTATTTTTAGATCCAATTCTATCTATACGCCCAAATCTTTGTATGATTCTTACAGGATTCCAATGAATATCATAATTAATTAAATAATCACAGTCTTGTAAGTTTTGACCTTCTGAAATACAGTCTGTTCCTATCAAAATATCTATTTCTTCAGCCATTTCAGGATTTATAATATTTCTGTTTTTAGATATTGGTGAAAAACTAGTTAATATTTCATCAATATTTGTATTTTTAACTGTTTTTAAGTTAGTTTTATTATCTCCTGAACCTGTAACTAATGCTGTGTATAATCCATAATTATCAAAAGTCCATTGTGAAATATTTTCATATAAATATTTTGCAGTATCTGCAAATGCTGTAAAAATCAATATTTTGTTATTATCATCATTTATAGGATTTTCTATTTTATTTGAAATAACTTTCTTTAAATCAGAGAGTTTTTCATCTCTAATATAATCTACTTGTTTTGCTTGTGTAAATAAAAATTCTAATTTTTCTTTATCTAATTCCAAGTCTTGTTTCCATTTAATTAAATCCATATCTTGAAGTAAAACTTTTGTTTTTTTACCAAACATTAATTCATCATATTCATCTTCTTCAGGATCAATTAAACTAATATCAATATCTTCATTATATTCTGAGATATTATCTATTTTTTCAAGTGTTTTATTAATTTTAAAAAGTAATTTTTCTATTGTTAATTTAAATGAATGAATTGAACTTTCCATACGTTTTAAGAGATTTATTCTCATTAATTGAATAAGACTTTTTTCCCTGTCCGTCTGTTTAAAAATAGATTTACCTTCTCCAATTTCAATATCATATTTTCTCGCATAATCTTCTCTTTTTTGAGGTAAAATATATAAAAATGGGGAAAATACACTTAAATTAAGTCTTTCAATTTCACTATTAATTTCATTTAAAGTTGGGAATTCTTTTTTAATATCAATATCTGAACTTTCATTAATTGGATTTAATCTATTTGGGAATTCTCCAATTTCTGCTAAATCATAATATTTTTCAATGTGTTTCCTACTTCTTGCAATTGTTAATGTATCTAGTAATTTAAAGTAGTCTAAATCCATCATATCAACGAATTTTTCACCAGTACGAATATTATCATCTAATTTTGACCATTGGTTAAAAATTGTTTGTGCATTTCTGAGAGTATGATTAATACTAGATATTCCTATTTCTTCTAGTGCATTATCTTTATCTTCTGTAATGAATGCAATTTGATTTTTAATATCATTCATCTTATTATTTACTGGAGTTGCAGATAACATTAAAAGTTTTGTTTTATGTCCTTGTTTAATAACATCATTCATTAAACGTTGATATCTTGTAACTCTATCTTTAACTGCAGGATTATTTCTAAAGTTATGTGATTCATCAATAACTACTAAATCATAATTTTCCCAGTTTATTGTTTTTAAATCTATATTTCCTGAAAATCCTCGTTCACGACTTAAATCTGTATGATTTAAAACATCATATCTAAATCTGTCTTCTGCAAAAATATTTCTTTTATCATTAAGTGTATAAATAGTCCAATTTTCTCTTAATTTTTTAGGTACTAATACTAAAACTCTATCGTTTCTTAACTCATAATATTGAATAATTGCAAGGGCTGTGAATGTTTTACCTAGACCAACACTATCAGCAAGTATACAACCATTATATTTTTCAATTTTATCAATTGCACCAATAACTGCATCTTGCTGGAATTGATATAAAGTATTCCAAATTTTAGTTTCTTTAAGTTTATTTCCTTTTTTAACAATATTATCTTCATTTAATTCATCGAGATAATCATGAAAAATATGATATAATGATTTAAAATAAATAAATTCTCCTGAATTTTCTTCGTACATTACTTCCATTTGTTTTAGCACTTTATCTTTAACATCTTTTAAAAGCATTTCATTATTCCACAAATTATCAAAAGATAAAAGTTGAGGATCAGTAAATTCTTCACCAGCCATGAAATTATTAAAATCAGCCCTATTCGATCCAGTTATCCCTAAACCATCAGTTGTAAAATCAACACTACCATTAATAACAATATCTTCATTTGATTTATTATTAACATGAATCATTCTCGGTTGTGCAGCATTAGACTGTATAAATGATTTTATCTTAACTTTATCTTTTAACCATTTAGCACAATCTTTAGCAACAGCACTTTGAGTCATTTCATTTCTTAACTTTAACTCAAATTCATTACCAAAAATATTATTATTAATTATTTCATACTCCATAGCTTCAATATCTTTATTTTTAGAAAAACTAGGAGTTGTAAAAATAAAACGCATTTCATCAATATTATCTAACTCTTTTTTAAGAGCATTATATGCATACATTGTAAAATAAGCAGAAATAGTAGAAACTTTAGAACCTTTTTTAACATGTTTTTTAAGTTCTTTATAAACTGTTTCACCTAATTGATTATTAAGAGTTTTGAATTCTGGCAAACAAAAATTCCCCTTTTATTTATTACTCATATGTTTATAACAATTCTTAAATATAATTTGTTATTTATTTTATTTAACAATAATTTCATTGAATTTTTTAATTTTTTTTACAATGATATATATTGAGTATAAAATAATATTCCAATTACAACCTATAAAACTAAGAATTTTTTTAAAAATTTTAGTAAATTAGAAATATAAAATAGGAAAAAACTTTTTAAAACATTCATCACCAAAGTTCATGACAGATGAAAAAATGACATCATAACAATTTATATCAATACAAATGGACATAAATTGTATTAAATATTTAATAAATTATATATTAACTAATTTAAATTAAGTGAAATAATGTCTAGTTTTTTATTTATAACAAATCCAACAATAATTTCTGCAATTATTGGAGCATTAATAGGTTCAATTTCAGCATGGAGTCTTAGTTATTTTATAGAAAAAAGAAAATTTAATAGAAAAAAGAAATGTGCATATGCACTTATAAAATCTGAAATTGATATAAATGTTTCTAATTTAAAGTTATATAAAAAAAATTTACTTAACAAAAAATACAAAAGAATTATATGATACGGGAAATTTAAATGATATAAGTGATTTTTATTATTCTTTAAGCGAATTTCCTATTCTAAATCATGATAATTGGGATAAACTAATAAATTTCATTCCTTACATTTTTGATGAAAATCAAATAAATCAAATAATAAGATTTAATGTTAAGTTAGAATTATTAAATAAACAGTCCCAAAAACTTGCTAAAAGTGGTATGCCTCAAAGAACATATAGTGCATTTAATTTATATGAATTAGATGAAGTAGACTACAGAGTTACATTAGGCATTTATAGTTTTTTCGAGAAGAATATAAATATTATTATTAAATGATGGAAAAACTATTTTAAATTCATTTAAAGAAAGTATGAAATAAAATTCTATCAAATTAGAAAAATATCAGTAAAATGTTTATATATGCTATTATTAAATAATCAAAGAACATATGCGTATTATCAGTTGAAGTATAAACCAATAAATATTAATTCTATAATATTAATTTATTAATTAGTGATACAATGAAAAAGATAGAAGGATCTCCCAAAAATTTAAAGCAACTATTACAGAATACAAAATATTCTATTCATTATTATCAACGGGAATATATGTGGCAAAGAAAACATGTTGAAGAATTAATTGATGATTTAACTACTGAATTTCTTGAATCTTATAAAGAAGGAGATGAACGTCAAGACGTGCAAGATTACGGAGCTTATTTTATGGGCTCTATTGTTTTGGCAGGAAGGGAAAATGCTATTATTGATGGACAACAACGTTTTTCAACATTAACATTACTTTTGATTTATCTTAATAATCGTGTTAAAAAACTTGGAGAATCCTATAGACTCATTGAAGAAATGATTTATTCTGAATCATATGGTAAAGAATCATTTAATATTAGCGTAGATGACAGGCAGGAGTGTATGAAAGCTATCTTCCATAATGAACCATTTGATGTAACAAAATCTAATGAATCAGATAAAAATTTATATGGGAGATTCAATGATATAAAAGAAATTTTTCCTGAAGATAGTATCTCAGATAATATGATTTTACATTTTTGTGATTGGTTAGTTAACAAAGTATTTTTCATAGAAATTGTTGCAACAACAGAACAGGATGCTCATAAAATATTTGTAACAATGAATGATCGGGGTTTAAGTTTAACATCTACAGAGATGTTAAAAGGATATTTGCTCTCAGAAATAGATGATGATAAAAAACGTGAAGAATTAAATAATATCTGGAAAGATAAAATTTTACTATTAAAAAAGGATAATGATGATGGTGATGAGACTTTCATTAAATCTTGGCTTCGTGCACAATATGCTGAAACAATAAGAGATAGTAAAGCTGGTGCTATTAATAAAGATTTTGATAGTATTGGTGGTGCTTTTCATAAATGGGTTAGAGATGAACGTTCTAGAATAGGATTAAATACTTCAGAAGATTATGAATTGTTTATAAAAAAATTTGAAGTATATGTGGATGTTTATCTTAAAATTAAAGAAGCTGAAAAAATATTCATGAAAGACACAGAATATATTTATTATAATGCTCAAGTTGATTTCACTTTACAATCTCAATTATTATTAGCACCTATTTGTTATGATGATGATTCAGACACAATTACAGAAAAAATGAACCTTGTAGCTAGATATATTGATTTATTATCCAGGTTCACATATCACAAAAGACTTGGATATAATTATATTAAAAATTATATTTTTAGAATTACAAAAGATATTAGGTGTTGTTCATTAGATAAATTAAAAGAAATATTGAATAATTATTATAACAATTTAGAATACAATCCTGCAGATGCACTTCCAGGTTTACATTTAACTTCTTCAACTAGAAGATATATAAAACACATGTTAGCTCGTATAACTAGTTTTATTGAAGAAAAAACAAATGTTGCTCCAAATTATATTAATTATATGGATACAAATACTAAAAATCCATTTGAAATTGAGCATATTATTTCAGACCATTATGAATGGTTTACTGAAGAATATGACAATCAAGATGAATTTAAATATTACAGGAATAATATTGGTGCTTTACTATTATTACATAAAAGTATAAATGCAAGTTTAAATGACTCTAATTATCTTGATAAACTCAAAAAATACTGTTCTAATGAAGGAAACATCTACAGTGAATCTCTTGGAGAAGAAGCTTATAAAAACAATCCTGGATTTATAAGATTTAAAAATAAATATGGATTATCATTTAAATCATACGACACTTTTGGAAAAGATGAAATTATGGAAAGAAATAAATTATTAGTTCAATTAGTGAAATTGATATGGAATCCTGATTTATTTAGATAACTTCTATTTTTAGAATATATAACTTTCATATATTATTGAACTATCAACTACTTTTTTTAAGTTCAATACATTTTTCTTTAAATTTTAATTGGATATTTTATAGGAGATATATTTTATAAGATAAAAAACCTTTTTGTGCAGATTATTTTTAAAGGTCTACGTAATAATATTGTGTTTAAGCAGTATTTAAATTTTGTTAAAAAAAGAAAAAGTAAAAAGAGATTATGAAAATCTCTTTTTTTAAGCAATTGTAATATTATTTCCAACTTGGTATCCATTCCATTCAGAAGTAATAATGTAATTACCTTTTACTAAATTAATGTTTAAACTAGTTACACCATCAAGATTAGTAGTTTTGTAATAGAATACACCATTTACATTGAAGATTACTTCTTGGTTAACTAATGGACTTCCACGACCGTCTAAAACAGTAGCATTAAATTGAGAACCGTCTTTATATGTCATGTTTAAATTAGAAGTAACTAAAGTAGATAATACTTCAATATTATTTCCAGTAGCTAATCCATCATACATAGTAGTTATAACATATTTTCCAGGTCTTAAATTAATATTTAATTTAGCAATACCATTTTCGTCAGTTGTACGAGTGTAGAATACACCATTAATATTAAATGTCACGTTTGTATTAGCTAATGGTTTACCATCAATATCTGTAAAGTTTGCAAAGAACTGAGTTCCATTTTGGAACATTTTAACAATGTCTTCTGCATAAATAGTTGATATAATAGTTACATTTACGTTTTTAGTAATGTTATTGTATTTATCAGAACCTTTGAAGTAAATAGTTGCATTGTAATCTCCAAGTATTAAGTTAATTGCCATGGAAGCAGTTCCATTTTCATCAGTAGTTCTGTTATATGTTACACCATTTATTACAAAGAAGATAGTTGCATTTGCAATTGGATTACCAATACAGTCAGTTAATTTAGCTATTAATCTTGTACCATCTTTGTAAAACATTATAATATTAGATACATCTAAATTAACAAATTTATTTAAGATAACTGATACAGTAGCGTTGAAACTAGATTTAGCATATATATCATCACCTTCAAAGATACCTGTAATATTGTGTTGACCAAGTATTAAATCAGAGATAGTGATTTTACCATTTTCATCGGTAGTAAATCTGTATGATGTTGAATCGACTATTAATGTAATGGTTTTGTTAACTAATGGATTTCCACCAATGTCTGTTAATCTAGCTGTGTAATCATCACCAAGATAGATTGTTGCATCTTCTCCAATAAAGATAGATTTTATTAATTTGTATGTTACAATCATACCATCTTTAACTTCATAATCTCCTTCATCAGATCCAGTATAATAACCGGAAATTGTGTAATTACCTTCAGCTGGAATAGTATAATTATATGATGCTTTTCCTTCAATAACTTCTAAAATTGCATTTTCTTCACCATTAATTGTGAATTTAATGTTTTTACCTGAAATTGGGTTTCCCATATCATCACAAACAGTTGCAGTTATTAAAACAACTTTAGAATCTGGGAAGTCTACTAAAACAGTTTCATTATTTAAATATGTAATGTATGAAGTTTTTATATTTCCCATATTGTAGATGTAATCAGCTTTTATAGCACTAGCATTTTTCATTATATTGCCAGATAAGTCTAAGAATCCGCCATTATATATAACTCCACCGAGTCCAGTAGAATTAGCATTTATAAATGTTGAATTGATTAATTCCATGTTGGATAAATAGTTAGAATTAAAGATAACTCCACCATTATTACCTGAAGTGTTTTCAAATAAACATCCGTCAATTACCATATTTGCTGTGTATTCTTTTCCTTGATCTTCATTGTAGTATCCTTCGTTGTAGATAGCTCCACCGTCAAGTTTGGAAGATGAATTTATAAAGTTAGAGTTAGTTATAGTTACATTACCCATATAGTTAATTATTGCTCCACCTTTATCTTCTGCAGTACTGTTAATAAATGTACAGTTATCAATAAATCCTGTAGCAAGTGTATCATATCCTATAAAGATAACTCCACCTTGACCACTCATTTCATAGTCGTTATCCATCCATGCTTTATTATTAACAAATGTAGAATTACGTATGTAAAAAGTATCATGCCCTGGATAAACTACTCCATCAATCCAGCTAGTTCCACTATTTTGTTGTAAGAATAATGCTCCACCATATTTAGCAGAGGAATTTTCAATGTAAATATTGTTTAATGTTAAATCTTTTTTAACTGAATATATTGTTCCTCCACTGTTAAGTGCAGTGTTGTTTATAAATATTGTATCTTCAACTGTTAAGTTTGCATAAGTAAAGATAGCTCCACCTGCAGATCCATGATTATCAATAAAGGTACAGTTTAATATTTTGTAATAATCTCCAAATCCTGAAAGATAAACAGCACCTGCTTCTGCACCTGCATTGTCATTAATAAAAGTAGTATTTTTAATTAAAACACTTTGTTTACTGTCTAATACTTCAGTGAAAATAGCTCCACCAACATATGCATGGTTGTCTTCAAAAATAGAGTCATATATTTTTAAATCACCCCATCCCATAATAGCTCCACCATGCCATTTAGATGAATCTACAGCAGTAGAAGTGTTATTTACAAGATAACAGTTCCTTAAAGTTAAATAACCATCATTATAAATAGCTCCACCATATTCATCGGAAGAATCTCTAATTACAATATTTATTAAAATTAAACTTGAATCTTTAGATGTTCTGTTATTTGCATTTTTACTAGCTATGTTAAATAATCTACTGTTTACACCAGTTAAGATGAGGTCTCCAAGGTTTTCTGCTTTAATAGTTATATTTTTATAAATTGAACTAATTCTATCTCCAACATATATTTGTTCATAGAAGTAAGCACCACTTAAACCAGTTATTACATCACCTTCACTTGATGCATCAATTGCATCTTGTAGTGTGAAGTATCCTTTATCTCCAATAAACCAATAATATTTAGCTACTTCTAAAATACCTTCCTGAATAGTAGAATTTTTATCTCCACTGAAAGCACCGGAAATAGTGTATGTACCTAAAGTATTATTTGTAGTATAACTAAAAGATGCTTTTCCATTATTATCAGTTCTACTGTCACCTACAGCAACATTATTAATCATGAAATTAACTAAACCGTTAGCAATTGGATTACCTAAATCATCAGTTAATAAAGCAGATAATACTACTTTATCACCAGCATTAACCATGAAACTATCAAATGATAATTTTGTATTAGTTATAATACCTTGTTTGTAATAAATAACACTACCTTTATTATCTTTCATAATATTGTTAGATAATTTAACAGTAGCTCCATCTACATATAATGCAGAACCATTACCTGCAGTGTTATTATAATATAAAAACACGTATCATTTAAATTCTAAAAAAATAATGAGAATATTATAAGAATATATGTGTCTTTAAATAAAAAAAGTTATTAATGGACAATAATTGATTTACCAGTCCATTTTTGTAATCATAGATAAAACTTCTTGACCTTCATCAGTCAAACGGTATAATCTTCCTTTATGAGCATCTTCATTAATACATACAATAAGATTATGTTCTTTTAAATCTGTTAAAACATTACTTACATGTTTTATTCCTACCCCAGATTCAATACTTATTTTAGTCGGTATTTTTACATCTTTTTCTAAGGTTTCAAGCACCTTACGTCTATAACTAGAAATTACTACATAACTGCATTTTTTTAATAATTCATCCTCTTTATTCACGATTACCACATTTTAGATTTAATACTTAAAAAAGACCTATTTTCTAAGAATTTTTTAAATAATCTGCACTAGTTAATATTTTTTATTAGCATGTAATATATACTTTGTGGTAATATTGTCTTATATTATTCTGTAAATTGTCCATGATTTAGTTATTATTTATATAAATAAATCTAATTATTCATAAAAATATTATGATTATCATATAAATAATTAAGAAAAATCTAAAAAATATAAAACTAAACAAATAACCACTATTTTTAATAACATTTAGAAAATAATTAGAATATTACAAGAATATCGCTACATTAACACAATATATTCTATTAATTTAAACATAATTGTCTAGATGATATCTCATTATATTACCTCATTAATCAAATTGTTTAAAAAAATAAAAAATACTTTAATAAATACACAAATAAACTTAACAAATTATACAAATACAAAATATATTCTCAAAAATAACTAAAATATGAATAAAATTGATAAAAATACATTACATCATGAATATAACCAACACAAATACCAAAATTTAGTGAACTTAAATATAAATACTTATATGACATTACTTAAAAAATATATAGTATGTCTAAGTTAGATGCTTTTTTTAAAATTAAAGAGAATAATACAGACGTGAAAACTGAAATCATTGCAGGTATTACAATTTTCTTAGCAATGGCTTACATTTTAATTGTAAACCCGGCAATGTTAAGTGAAACTGGAATGGACATACAAGGAGTATTTATTGCAACTGCATTATCAGCTGGAATAGCTACTATATTAATGGGATACATAGCAAACTACCCATATGCATTAGCTGCAGGAATGGGTCTTAATGCATTCTTTACATATACCGTAGTATTAGGTATGGGATATAGTTGGGAATATGCACTTTTAGCTATTTTTGTCTCAGGTATAATCTTTTTGGTTATCTCACTTACCTCACTTCGTGAAAAACTATTTTACTCAATCCCTGATTCCTTAAGATTTGGTATATCCATAGGTATTGGTTTATTTATTCTTGGATTAGGATTAAGTAACCTCGGAATTTTATCTTACACCTCTCATGTAATCAATATAGGAGATGGAAACTGGGCCACACAAGTAATCGGACTTGGAAGTGCTTCAACAATATTTACTGTTGGAAACCTTTTAGCATTAATTTGTTTCATTATAATTATGGTTTTAATGAAGAAAAATGTAAAAGGAAACATTTTAATAGGTATTATTGCAACTTACATTATTGGAGTTATCTTAGAATTAGCAGGATTCCCTGTTTTACCAGACCAATCATTAATACCATCAGCTATTATTAACAGTAACCTAGGAGGATCACTTGGAGCAGTAGCATTTAAATTTGGTGATGCTGCAAGTGGATTTAACAGTATAAATGCAATTCTTGATTTTATAATCATTGCTGTTACTTTCCTCGTAATTTCATTATTTGATACAATGGGAACTTTAACTGCACTTACAACTAAAGTTGATGGATATGATGAAAATGGAAAATTACCAAGACTCAGAAAAGTTTTAAGTGTAGATGCACTTGGACCAATGATAGGATCTGCTTTAGGTACTTCCCCAGTAGTTACTTATATTGAAAGTTCAACTGGTATTATGGAAGGTGGAAGAACAGGTTTAACCGCAATTGTTGTTGGTATCTTATTCTTACTTGCAATTCCATTTGCTCCATTATTTACCATAATTCCAACATTTGCAGTAGCTCCTGCACTTATTGTTGTAGGTATTTTAATGTGTGGATTATACAAAAATCTTGATACAAGTAATCTCTCTGATTTAATCCCTGCATTAGCCGCTATTATTGTAACTCCAGTATGCCAAAGTATTACAACAGGTATAATTGCTGGAGTATTTGCATATGTGATTGTTAAAGTTTTATTTGGTAAAGCTAAAGAAATTTCAAAAGCAATGTGGATTTTATTCGTATTATTATTTATTTACATGGTTTTAGAGTTCATAATGTAGAACTCTAACTATTTTTATTTTTTACTAAATTTTTTTAATTAATCAACTTAAAAAATTAGTTGATTAAATAACAAGTTATTAAAAAACTACTTAGTTTTATTAAGGTTATTATGTAAAATTTTATAATAATAATAGAAATTATAAAAAAAATATGCTTTCATCATCATTTAATATCGAAGAATTTTAATAATTTAACTAACTTTTATAATAAATATATACTACATTACAACATCAATATTATTATCTATGGAAATTCATCAAATTATAAAAAACAGTTATAGACTTTTTTAAGAAAAAATTAATTATTATATCCACTTGGGAAAAAACATACATATAAACTTCAAACATTTCATTTTAAAATATAAATTTAAAGATAATAATTAAAAAGTTAATAATTTAAATTAAAAAAAAATAAAAAAGGTAAAAACCTATTTCTTACCTTTTAATGGTCTTAAACCAAGTAAAGCTAAAACCATTAATAAAATTAAAATAGGATTACCTGTAGCATTTTTTACATTAATTGATTTAGAATCAATTGGAACATCTTTACCATGATCTTCTATAGATAAATGAACAATATTATTTGTAATATTTGTATTATTATCTGTGTTGTTTTCTGGAATGTTTGGCTTATCAATAACTTCAGTTGTATTATTAGCAGTCTTATTACCAGTCAAATCAGAACCTGCAACAACAACATTAGTAAAATTACCAGATCTAGTAGAATTGAAAACAACAGTGAAATTAGCTGACTTACCAACAGCTAAAGAACCAGTGTAGACGAATTTATTTCCGTTTTTAATCCATTTATCACCAGTAAAGCTAGAATAAACTAAGCCCTCAGGAATATTTTCAATCACATAAACATTATTAAGATCACAATCCCCAGTATTCTTAACAACAATAGTAAAACTAGTTTGATTACCTAAATAAATAACAGGATCATTAGCAAACTTAATAACACTTAAACTAGGACTATAAACAACAGTAGTATTATTAGCAGTCTTATTACCAGTCAAATCAGAACCTGCAACAACAACATTAGTAAAATTACCAGACATAACAGTATCAAAAATGATGTCAAAACTAGTGGATTCACCAGCTTTTAATGTAGTATTATATGTAAATTTACCATTGTTATAATACCAATTTTTACCTTTAAATGAATTGTAAACAAGACCTTCAGGAACTTTTTCAACAACAAAAATATCATTCAAATCACAATCTCCAGTATTTTTAACAATAATAGTAAATACAGTCTGATTACCAATACAAATAGTCTTATTCAAAGAAATTTTTTCAATAACCATATTAGGTTTGATTACTTTAACAGTATCATTATCCACATTATTTGTATAATTAGTTTCTAGTGTACTTGTAATCACTTTTACAATATTTGTCCAATTTCATACTTTAATAGCAATTGTCTCTAAAGTAAAAGAAATTTTATCACCTGCAAGTAAAGTTCCAATATTCCAAATAAAAGTATTGGAATTATTTTTTAATATGAACCCTTCAGGTAATGTATCATTTACAATAACATCCAATGCATCAACAGTACTATTATTCCAAACAGTAATATTCCAATACACTAAAGAACCATTAATAACGCAAGACACATTAGCAAATTTACTAATTATAACATCAGTAGGAGTAACATATGTATAATTATATGTTAAAATAGATTGACCTACTGGAGTTAATGCAATGAAAAAATTAAAGATTTTATGTGTTCCATTTTCTAAAATTCTAGTATTATTTACATCACTAACTCTAAATCCATTATCATATTTATCTAAAATAAAGTCAATTTCATCTTTTACAGGAGAATCATCAGAACAATTCCTATAATCTGAATCAGTTAAAGCCCAAATTAAAGCTTGTAAATCATTTCTAGGACTATCATAGAAATAAATCGCTAATTTAACTAATTCTGAAACATCAGTATGACTAATAGAATTATATACATAAAATTCATTTATGAAATATAAATAATCTAATGGAGCTCCTTCATATTTTTCAATACAATAATTAGGAGTAAATAAACTAATATCAAGTGGAGAAGAAATATTATAAACAGCAGATTCCTCAAACAAATTACTATTAGAATCAAATTCCGTTAATGCAATAATATCTTTAGCTAAATGTCCATGATTATCCGTGAAATTAGAATCAGAAATATAAGCATTTATTGAAAGAACAGCACCTACAAAATTTCCACTATTGTTTGTAAAAGTAGAATCCGAAATCCATATATAATTAGCATTTACTCCTGCACTTTTTCCAGCAATATTATTTTTGAAATCTGAATTTAAAATATCTCCCGAATTAGTATACAAAATACCATATCTTCCATAATTATTGGATATAGATGAATTTATAATTGTAGCAGAAGTTGATTTGATTATTGTACGATAATATGCAATATTATCACTAATAAAAGAGTTTGATATATTTACTACAGCAGATGTTATAATTGATGAAGCACCACTATTATTTACTAAAGTTGAATTATTTAAATTTAAAGTATCACACCAAACAACACCTGCATAAGCAGTGTTTGTTTTAGATTTTACAGAATTATTAATGAAATTGGAATTTACAATATCAACATCCGTTCCATAAATACAACCACCAAAACACTCCATATCACTTATTGCAGAATTATTAGTAAAATTAGTGTTTGCAATATTAATAGGAGCTTTTTTGGCATAAATACAACCACCATCAATTAAGCTTTCTCCTATTGCATAATTGTTATTAAATTCTGAGTTTGAAATATTAATAGCATTTTTAGTAATAGTATAAATAACTCCTCCTTGTTTTGCAAAGTTATCACTGAAAACAGAATCAAATATATTAATTGATCCTCCAAAGAAAATATTTCCACATTCTTTTGCAGAATTATTAATAAAAGTACTATTACTAATAATCAACTTACCTCCAGACATACTATAAATAACTCCACCATCACGGTTTGCAAAATTATTGCTAAACAAACAATTATCAACTTTTAAATTATTATTTGCAACAATAACTCCACCATAACCTCCAACGCGTGAAGGATTAACTGAATTATTATTAAAATATGAATTAATAAGAGTCACATTTGTACATACTTGTGCATTGATAGCTCCAGCACCTAATTTAGCGAAATTATTTGAAAAATTTACATTATTAAAAATAATGCTAGTACTTATTTTATTTAAATTACATGCTCCTCCCCATGAACTAGAATTAGCATTAATTAAAGATACATTATTAATAATTAGATATTTAATGGATACTGAATTTTTAAATATTGTACTTTCATGATTACCATCAATAATAAAATTATTACCATTGATAATCAAATTCTTATTAATTTCAATTCCATTACTCAAACTACTATCTTTATTTTTATCAAATTTATAATTTCTATCTAAATCGATAGTACCATTAGTATTTTGTTTAATTAAATTATTTAAATCTGTAAAACTATTACCACTTATTTCATCACCAATAACAACATCATCACTATTTGAATTAGCAATAACTATATTATCAGAAACATCAGTTATATTATCTTGTGCACAAACTGCAGATAAACAGGTACACATCAATAATATTATTACCATATTGCCAATGAATAATTTTTTAAAATTCATAATAAACACATTTTTTTATAAAAACCCCTAAAAAAAGATTTCTTTTTTAGAATCATATTTCAAGTAATTAATAAAAAAATTTATTAATTTTTATTAGTTTGAGATTATATCAAAATATAATATATTCACAAACTAAACCTATCTAAATAAACACAATATTATTCTCCAAAAAATACATTATCATTACAAAAATGATAAAAAATTTACAAATAATTATTATTTTTAAAAAATAGGCATATAATATATATTTTATAACAAATATTTAAATATTTTGTTTAATATGCAAATCAAGTTAAAATTTTTTAATTTTTTGCTGTGTATGTTACACACTAACCATTCATTTTGAAAAATTTTTGTTATTATACTCATAAAATACCATTTTAATTGTTAAAACAAATATAATTTTAAAGAATTGTTAATATTTAAAAATAGTTTTTAATAAGCAATATATAATTTAAATTAAGTTATAATTACATACAAATAAAAAAAATAATGAAGTTTAAAGATTTAGATTAATCATCAATTATCAAAGTACTCATTTTATGTTTTATCTAAACATTAAATTAATTGGTGGATTAAATAATTCAAGAATCATTAAATCAGAAGATTCAAATGTATTTTTATTATTCAAATAAGAAAAAACAGCTAAATTGACGAAAGAATGATAAATTTTTGAAAAAACACTCAAATAAAAATTTTGAGATAGCAATTGATTACAAAAAATTATTAAAGAAAACTCAAATGTTAAACTGATAGACACAATATTAAATTTTATTACAGAGAGATTATAAAAATTACATATTGAATTTTCATGATTATTTATAAAGTTATAAATAACTAACTTATTAACATTCATATAACTATCATTATTAATCTTATTTAAACTAAAAACATAGTTAAAAATAGGATTATAGCTACAGATATTCTCTAAATAATTTTCTTTATTAAATAAAAATTTTACATTCCTATTATTGAAATTAACTTTACTAAAATGATAAATAACAAAATTAATGCTTTTATTATTAGTAAAATTACAATTATTTAACCTAGAAGATAAAATTTTATAATTGATAAATAAATTATAATATTTCATGTTAACATTACCTAAATAATCAATTCTATTAAAATTTTCATAGTCACTATTAAAACTACTTTCTTCCAAACTTAAATAACAATCAATATCTAAATCATTATTTTGCAATGTTTTATAATTAATATTAATTATTTCTTCAACTGATACAAAACCAATAGCAAGAAATACAATAGTTAATAAAATATTAATTTTTTTAAACATTACACTAAACTCCATTAAATTTTCTAAATTTTTTTAGGAATACAATGCTTTCGATTATATTAAAAAATCCATAATTGTGGCATATCTATTTAAACAATAATCTAATCGCAATATCATGCTAAAACTATCAAATATTTTTAAATATTAGTAAACACCTAATAGATAAATTTAATTAAATTTAATAATTTTTCAACATGATATATAAAAATTATTTTTAAATATATTTAAACTTTTGTTTAAATTATATACACTTTAATTATCAATAACTTTATTATATGAACAAAAAATAATTTTTAAGTATTATTCAATATTATAAATTAACATAAACTTAGCAAAAAATAAATTAAATAAACAAAATATTATTTTAATCATATTTTTTAAAAAAAAATTAAAACTTAAATATATAAATTTTATAATAAAATAAAAAAAGAAAAGATTTTATTAAAAACCTTTTAATTATTGAATTTTAATTGTATTACCAGTTTCAAATCCATCATACATAGAAGTAATAATGTATTCCCCTTTAATTAAATTAATACTTAAAGCAGCAATACCATTTTCATCAGTATCTCTATGATAAAATACACCATTTACATTGAAAGTAACAGTTTTGTTAGCTAATGGATTACCATTACCATCTACAACTTTTGCATTGAATTTAGAACCATCATGATATTTCATTTCTAAATCACTAGTTTCTAATGTAGGTAACACAGTAACATTGTTTCCAAGTGCATATTGACCATACATTGTAGTGATTATATAATTTCCTGGTCTTAAATTAATAGCTAAACTTGCAATACCATTTTCATCAGTTTCTCTGTAATAAAATACACCATTAATATTAAAAGTAACTAATGTTCCACTAATAGGATATCCTTGATTATCTAAAATTTTAACAGAGAATTTTGAATCATTTTTATAATATTTAACTAAATCATGAGCTTCAGTAATCTTAGATAATACAGTAACATTATTACCTATTTGCTCACCAGTGATTGGGTTAAATGTAGTTATAATATATGATCCTGAATGTAAGTTAATATTTAATTTAGCAGTACCATTTTCATTGGTAGTTCTATTGTAGAATACACCATTAATATTAAATGTAACAGTTACATTAGCTAATGGATTACCATTTTCATCTAAAACAGTTGCATAGAATTGTGTACCATTTCTATAATATTTAATTATATTTTTAGTAATTATAGTTGATAATACATCAACAGTACTGTTTATAGAAGTTCCAAAGTATTTTGAAGTTCCATTAAATGTAGTAGTTACATTATATTTTCCATGAACTAAATTAATAGCCATTGAAGCACTACCATTTTCATCAGTTACCCTAATATAATTCATACCATTAATAGATATAATTACACTCATGTTAGCTAATGGATTACCATAAATATCTTTTAGAACAACAACAAATTTTGTACCATCATGATAATACATTATAATACTATCTGCATTAAAAATTGTTTTAATGGAATTGATTTCAATATTTTGAGATATATTCATTGGTTCATAGTTGTCTTTTGTGAAAATTACATTAATTGTGTAATTTCCATAAGTTAAGTTTTTAAATGTATATGAACCAGTACCATTAACATAAGTTAATGTGTAACGAGTATTATTTAAAAGAATTGTTAAATTTCCAGAGATATTTTCAGACAAGTTTACATTTACAGTAACATCCCTATAATCTTTATCAATAGTAACATTCATTCCAATTTCTTTTTTATCTACTGTAAAATTGGTAATTATATTACTTGGATTATATTGATTAGTACCAAGATAACTTGCAATAATTTGATATTGACCAACAGTCAATAAATCAGGAACTACAAAGGTAGTTGAACCATTAATAACCTCAACATAATAATCTTTGTTATTAATTCTTAGAATAACAGTGTCAGTTATACCATTGCCATTTGCAGAAATTAAATTAATATTAACTATTACATTTTCACCATAAATAATATCAGCAACATCAATAGTTAAATTTACATCATTTTTTGTTACACTAACAATACTTTGAGTGGTAGATTCATTATATAATGAATTATTTTTATAAATAGCAGAAACTACATAATCTTCTATTTTATCAAAGGTTACATTAATTTTTGCAACACCATTAACAACATTAGCAGTGTAATTTTTACCATCAATAGTGAATATAACTTCACCTAATTTAGCTAATTTACCTCTATCATCAAGAACAGTAGCTATAATTTCAGTTATTTCATTAACTTTAGTAGTAATATTATTTAAAGTAATTGTTGTATTTTGTTTATCATTAATTGTAAATGCTTTAATACATGCTACTTGGGAAGAATATTGATGATCATAACCTGAGAAAGTATAATCATACAAATCAATCCATTTTACACCATCATGACTAAAGTATGAAATTCCTGGTGAATAATAACATCTAGTTGTTGAAGATTGTTCTGAAATAGGAACAAGAGCATATCCTTCTCTTGGATTAGTAAGTTTAATAACAACTTTAAATATATCACCAATACTTACAGGAACCACTTCTTTTAATGGAATTGTATAATATCCCATGTTTTCATGAGTACCACTTTGAGTAAGTTGTAATTTATCATTTACATAAATAGAAATTTCATAATCAACAGTTGAGTTGAAATAAGTTGAAATAGCTGCAATTGCTTCATTACCAGTAGCATTGAAAATATTTTGATACCAAATAGTGTTTTTACCAGTAACTAAGTAATCAGTCATACCAGCAATATCATATTGATAATTTTTATTATATCTTACAGTGTCATTTAAAATATATGTAAATGCTTGATTAGTTGCTCCTACCCTATATGCTGATTTATCATAATAAGATATGTAGAAATAACCTTTATCTCCCCAAGAAGAACCCCAACTATTTTTAACAATAAACGCTCCGTCTCCTGCAGGAGTAGTAGCAAAGTTATATCTAGAATAATTATCATCCCAACCAACTACAGTAACTGCATGGTTTCCACCAGAAACATAAGGATAATAATAACTAGAACCTCTTAAATAAGAAGCACTATGATAATATGAAATATATACTGCACCATATTTTAAAATAGCTTCTTTTATAGCATTATTATCAGTGTAGCTAGTACGTGCAGATAAAACATGAATATTTTGAACATGTATTTCACTTTCTAAAACCGGAGAAAGAGTTCCCATATCATCAAATGGATCTAAAGTTGCATTAACTGGACCTAACCAACTAGTTAAATAACCCATAGGCATTGTATTATATCCACCATTATTAGTTTCCATAGTCCAACCATAAGAAGAATACATTTCAATTAAATTTTTCATATTTTCTACAGAAAATACAAATGTTTTATTACTTGCTTTTAAAACACAAGATTCTAAAGAAGCAAGAGCTGCAAAAGCCCAACAATTACCAGAAGATTGTTGATCTTCAATAGGTGTTACATAACCTTCTTCAGCTAAATTATATCTAGCAGGTAAAGTTCCATTAAATTCAGATTTATAAACAAATAATGGATAATCATTACTACTTGATACAATAGGAGAGAAATTAGATTGATTTAATATATTACTATTATAACTAGCTTTATTATCACTAAATATCACATTATCAATTGATAATTTAAGATTAGCATTGGAAAATATTGCTCCACCAAATCCAGTTGCTGCATTTGATTCAAATTCAGAATCTCTAATATTGAATTTAGTACAATTATCCGTGAATAATGCACCACCATTTAAAGCAACATTTTTAGTAAAATTAGATTTTGTAATAGTTCCAGAACCATACATTTTATATACTGCTCCACCTTCATATCTAGCAAGGTTATTCATAAAATTAGAGTTTGAAATAATTAAATCAGAATTTAAGCTACAGATTGCTCCTGCAAAGTTTGCAGAACAATTAACAATATTGGAATTTTTTATTTCTAAATCTGTAGATTTAGCATAAATAGCTCCACCAGCATCATCAATAGAACGACAATTTTCAAAAGTTGAATCTGTAATGGAAATTGAAGATTCATCTTCAGCAGCTATTGCACCACCAAACCAATGTGCAGAGTTATTAATAAACTTACAATTAGATATTGTAGCTTCACCATATGGTAAATAAATAGCACCACCATACATTGCACTATTATTCATGAAAGTACAATTATATAATGTACATTTTGGTGAATTTGTATAATAAGTACCAGCATAATCTAAAGCTGCATAATTATATATAGCACCACCATAAGCATTATTATAACCATATGTTCCAGTTTCATCATCTGCAGCTACTCCATTTTTAAATATTACATTAGTAGCTCCAACAGTACCATAATTTTTAACAGTAGCATGATTCAAAGTTATATCTTTTAAGGTTAAAGTATAACTACTACCAACAGTAAATGCAATACCATTAAATTTAATTATAGTATTTTGTGCACTTTCACCAACAATAGTCATTGAAGAATATACTCCTTTTTTATCATCTAGCTCATAGACTCCATCTGCAAAATGAGCTGTACATCCAGCGGATAACCTATTATAATACAAATATTTATAAGGGTTAGACTGGGTTCCTTTACCATCACTAGCAGCAGATGCATTAAAGTAAATATCATTAGATCCAGTTAAAATATCTCCTGGATTATTAGAAGTATAAACAGCATAATTATTACTATCATCAATGACATCGTCATTACCAATATTTGAGAATTGAATTCCTTCATTACTAATAATTGTCTGATTATCAACAGAATCACTAGCAAATGTAGATGGAACAATTAGTAATAATAACAAAAATACTAAAAAAAGTATAATTGACTTATTAACACATTTAACCAATTTTTGTTCCTCCAAAATTTAATTTCATAATAACGTATAAATGTATATAAAATATTATTTTATACACTAATACATTAGATTTTATAATATAAAAATACATACAACATTAATTTTAAAAAATAATAAAAATATAACCTAATTACAATTACATAGAACTAATTTTATTCAAAAAAAAGATCGATGTATCAAATATTTCAATTAGAAATAATTTGAAAGCAAATTTAAAGTTTAAAATAAATTAAAACTGAATTATGAAAATCAATATTTAAATTTATATTCTAAAAAATACTAAAATTATAATTAAATAAACTAAAGGAATATATTTATTATGTTATCTATTAATCAATGTTATTTGGATTTTGTTAAAAAAATCTTAAATGAAGGAAAAGAAACATATAAAGACAGTAATCATCATTTAAAAGAAAGTTTAGGTAATTTTTATATAATTGATGACCCATTAAACCTTAAATTTGCTGCAAAATACCAGCACATGACTACAGACATGATGCTTAATGATATCAAAACAGGAAAATATGATATTGAAGGTTGTCCTATAAAAAGTGATGCACTTTATGAATATGTTAAATCATTTGAAAACAGTGATGATCAAGGATTTGTATACACTTACCCAAATCGTATATTAGCACATTTCAATACAGACCAATTTGAAGTTATGAAAAAAAGAATGTTGCATGCAATTGGAAGTAATCGTGCAGTAGCTGTTACCTACGACCCCAAATTAGACCAAGACAGAGAGGACATCCCATGTTTACAATTCATACAGTGCATTGTAAGAGATAATAATCTAACTATACACTGTCTATTTAGATCGAATGACATTTACGGAGCATTCTACAGCAACATGTTTTTCATAGCATACATGGGAATTAAAATGAAAGAAGAATTAAATAAAGAACTAATCGGAGAAAAAGTTAACTTCGCAGGAATACATTACCATTCCACAAGTGGACATATTTACAATAATGATATGAAAGCTGCTAAAAAATTAATAGCTATTAATAAATAGCTACTTCAACTTTTTTTTAATTATAATTAATAATTGTTTTAAAAAAAGAAAAAAAACTCTAGATTTAAAAATCTAGAGATAATTATCTGCTCTTTTCTCAAAATATGCTTTTGGATGAGCGCAAACTGGACATTTTTCAGGAGCTTCTTTTCCTTTAAAAACATAACCACAATTTCCACAAATCCAAACAATTTCTTCTTCTTTTACAAATATACTACCTTCTTCAACTTTTTTAAGTAATATATCATAACGTTCATTATGTTCTTTTTCAATAGCTCCTACTGCATCAAATAAGTGAGCTATTTCATCAAATCCTTCTTCTCTAGCTTCTTTTGCAAATGTTGGATACATACTAGTCCATTCATGGTTTTCACCTGATGCAGCATCTTTAAGATTTGAAGCTGTGTCTTTAACACTACCCCCACTTAACAATTTAAACCATATTTTAGCATGTTCTTTCTCATTATGAGATGTTTCTGAAAATATATTAGAAATTTGAACATAACCATCCTTTTTTGCTTGACTTGCATAGTATTCATATTTTGTATGTGCCTGTGACTCTCCAGCAAAAGCTGCTTTTAAGTTTTCTTCTGTTTTTGTTCCTTTTAAATTTACCATATAAATAACCTCTTAAATAGGATATAAAATATTTTAATAAATAAATTTTTCGAAATGAAATTAAAAACAAATATCAATAACAAATTATATACATATTATTATAAATTGAAATAGAGGTGAAAAATAAATGAGCAAATACTGCCCAAAATGTGGTAATGAACTATCTGATGAAGCAAAGTTTTGTAATGAATGTGGTTATTCTGTTTTAGTTGAAGATAAAAAAGAAGAAATTTCTAAAACCGAAGAAACTAACAAAAGTGAAGTTGAAGTTTCTGAAACTAAAAAAGAAAAAAATGCTGAATCTCTTAAAGAAGAACAAGTTGAAGTTTCTAAAACAAATACTGATGAATTTTTGTTTAATGAAGTTCCCAGTAAATCTAAATCTAATGATAAAATATTTAGTAATAAATCTTCACTTAATCTTTCTAAAAATAAATTATTAATTCCTGTTGCATTTGTGATTATTTTAATAATATGTGTTTTCATGTTTAGCAGTAATTTATTTTACAATCCTGAGAATATGTCTATAACTATTATAGACATTAGTGGATCTAGTGATGATGACGGTACTTGTTATTATAATGTTAACGCTATTTTTAGCAATCTTCCACCAAATACTGAAGGATATCTCATTAAAACAAATTACTGTGACAGTAATGGTAAAACATTAGCTACTACTACTGAAGGATTAAATTCTGTTGATGCAAACGAATATGGATCATACTTTGGATTTTATAGTAGCCCCAAATATTTAGCTGTAGATCATGTTAATGTAGAAATAATTCATGAGGGTAAAGTTATAAAAGAAGCTAAAGGGGACTTTGATAGTAATAAAGCAGATTTTTATAAAGATACTAATACAACAGAGTCATAAAAAATCTTTAATTTATTTTTTTTATAAAAATTTATTAATATTATTAATATTGGTAGTTAATTTATTATTTCAAAAACAATTAAAAGACTATAATAATTATTTAATTATCATAGTTATTATTTTATCTAATAAATCTTATTCATGGACTAATATAAATTATTTATCCGTTTTAATTCTTTTTTTATTAATGGTCAAAAAAGTTAATTAAGGGACACTCCCAATTATATATTAAATAAACAATTCTCTGAGAATGTCACTTATTTGAAATGAAAAAATATTTTACTATTTTAAGTTATTTAAAAAGTTATAGGCATAGATTACTGTGATAATACCTCCAATCGTATATCCAATCATTATTCCAAACCACACACCATTGATTCCCCATCCAATAACTATTCCAAAAAGAATTGAAAAAACAATTGCACAAACTGCTTCTCTGATAATGGAAAAAATTAATGAATACATTCCTTTTCCAAGTCCTTGAAAAACATAGGTTGATATGATCCCTGCTGGAAATACCAAAAAGAACCATGAAAATATGTAGAAAAACTCAATTGTTGGTTTTAAAAGCCTGATACTATTTTCACCATATGAAAAGAGATATGAAAGCTGAGGTGCCAGCACTAAAAATATCATCAATGCAACAATTCCAATAAGAGTTCCCAATTTCATCGAGTAAGTGTAAGCTGTTTTTATACTCTTAAATTTCCCTGCTCCATGATTGATAGCGACAATTGATATAAGTGCTGTTGATATTGCCATTATAGGTTCTGTAGCAAGTGTCACCAGTCTCCATCCATTTTCAAAAACCGCAACGGAATCTGTAGTTGAAACTGCCAGTATTATAAAGTGCATTATTGCTGTGATGAATGTTATAAAAACCATTTCAACAATGTTGGGAACAGCGACTTTTAAAATATCTTTGACAATCAGAGGTTTATAATCAAAGTTGGACAATGTCGGGTTTAGGTATGTATCCTTTTTGACATAAATCCAGTAGATGATTATTGCTGAAACTATCATTAAAGATATTACTGTTGAAAGTGCTGCTCCAAACATCTGCAGATTTAAAAGATAGATAAATACAGGATCCAATATCATATTTAATATTGCACATGTCACCATCACATACATTGCCCTTTTACTATCCCCTTCAGAACGCAACAAACCATATAATACATTTGGCATTATAGCAAATATGCTTAGACTAAAATAGATTTTACCATAATCCATTGCATAATTTAAACTGACACCTCTAGCACCCATCAATGTCAGAAATTCTTTCATAAATACTGTGAAAATCAACGTTACAGCAAAGGAAACTATAATGGACAATATTATAGAATGTGCTGCTGCATTGTCTGCCATTTTGTCGTTTTTTTCTCCAATAAATCTAGAAACTGTTGATGTTATTCCTGCTCCCAAACAACTTCCGATACTGATTATTAAAAATTCAAGTGGAATCACAAAACTGATTCCTGCAAGCTGGTCTGCTCCAAGACCTGCAACCCAAAATGAATCGATGATATTATAAAGTGAAATAATCATCATGGATATCATTAATGGAACTGATAATTTTATAACTGCTTCTTTTGGGTTTCCCCTGAGTACATTAATACCATGTGTTTCATCTTTTTTGTTCATTAAATAAACTCCTAACTAAATTAATTTAAATTCGTAAAAAAAACAATTTAAGTCAGATTTTGAAGATAGTTTACACTAATATAATCAAAATCTACCATTTTCATTTTTAAAAAGGTTTTTTTATAATCTAGTTAGTCCAGATGCCATTACACATATACACATAATTATCACTTCAAAAAAGATATAAATACACTTTAAATTCTATATATCATTATTAATAAATATATTGCATTACACGAAAAGTTTTTTCTTCGATTGTGTTTTGTTTGAGTTTGATAGTGTTAAATTGGATGTACATTTCTAGTTTTTGATTTGGTGATGTTTTCGTGATTACACCGTTAATTAAAATATTATTATATTACTACTTTTACCGTTAAGCAAATTTTAAACATATATTTCTACAAGAAACATACAAGTTTTGTTTACATTTTTGGTATTAATTGTTTTAGTGTTTCGTTTATTGTTTTGTAGTTGTTTTATATTTTTTATTAATTTTAATTTTTCATTTAATTTTTCCAATAACCAAAAATGTAACATAAACCATATATTTATATATCATGTAAACTTAATTTTACATAAGTAACATATATTTTACAAGTTACATAAATATTGGAGAAAAAAACAATGATACTCGACATATACAATGATAGTATTAAATATTCAATAAAAAATTCAAAATCAATATTTTACTTGGGATTAACATTATTTTCAACTTTTATAATCTGGATGGTTTATTTATTAATGTTCATTAACTACCAAGATGTAAATTTAAATATAAGATTAGGAAGTTCAATTATACCATTTATACTCCTATTTATTCCATTATTTTTATTTTTAGGATATGAATATAAAATATTAAAAATATCAACACATGGAATGATAAATGGAACAGATAAAGTTCCAGAATTTAATAATCTAAAAGAAATGTTAATAAATGGAGCAAAAATATTTTGTGTTAAATTTATATATTTCATAATTCCAACAGCAATATTAGCAATTACAAATATAAACTATTTAAATCACATATCTGGAGGAGTAATAGGAACAATAGGTGCAATTATTGCATTAATACTAGGAATAATATTATATTTTATAAGTTCTTTAAGTACAGCAAATATGGCTAATTATGATAATTTTAAAAAAGCTTTTGATATGAAAGAAATAAAAGAAATAATTCAAAACATAGGAATAATAAGATATATATTATTTTACATAGGATTATTAATAATAGAATTCTTAATCGTATTTATATTATCTACAATAGTTATGATAGCTATGATGCTTATTGGAACTACTATAAGTAGTATTGCAGCACAACCATTTTGGTGGGCAGTATTCATTATAACAAATTTTATATTTTGTGTAATAATTGCAATAGCTGAAATATTTAGAACACGTGGAATTGGTTTAATTTATGAACCAATAGAAGAATAAAAAAAAGTGTTATCATTAGATAACACTTAATTTATATTTACATTTTGAGTATAAATTGGATCTCCTTGAATATCATCATAAACTTCCACAACTGCTCTTGTAGGCATTTCATTACCATAATAAAAACCATCAAATGAATAGTTACCTGGATGAACATTATTTCCATTATATGCAATAGAATCATACAATGTTATATTATTTGAATTATAATAAACCACTTTAACTTCAACATAATCAAAATCTTTATCAATATTTAATGTTCCTGTTAAATCACCAGAAGTAGTCCCATATTCATTAGATATAGATGCACTTAATCCACTTAAAGAAACTGAATCAGAAGCAGTCATACTATCTAAAACACCAAGACCAGCAGTAATAAGTAAAAATAATATAATGATAATAACAGTTAAAACAGGAATTAAAGTAATTTTTTTATCATTATCTATAACTTCAGGTTTGGTTTGCATATATTCTACAATTGCCAAAACACCAGCAACAATAAACATAACACAACCAATTACTCCATAGTTTCCAATAATTATAAAAAGACCAATACCAAGAATCATATATTGAATTGCAGCTATTTTAATATTCATTTTAGAAATATAAATTCCTAAAATTCCTAAAATAGCTATAATTATTGCTAATGAACCATAAAATACAAAATCTGGAACTATTCCAGATAAACTAACTACATTCAACCCTTCAATTACACCAATAATTACAGCTATAATAGCTACAATTCCAGAAATTGTTCTCAAATTTATAGTAATCTCCATAAAATCACCACATTATACATAGTTTATATCTAATATATAATATAGTTTTTCATAGAGTTTACTCTACATTTACTTCAACAAAAATATTTCTTCCTTTATCTTGAAGATATTCACTAACATCCTCTTCAAATTCTCCAATACAAGTTAATTCATAAGGACTAATATTAGCATCTTCAAAAACAATAACAAATGAATTCCATTTTTGATAATAGTATATATTATTTTTTAAAATAGAAGTAGTCAATTGACAACCTTCATCATTAGCCTGATTTGGTAATTTAGTAAAATATTCATGATCATTATGTTTTTTATAAGTACCCTCAAAAGGACACATATTAGCTATCTGATTTACTAAATCACAATCTACCATATCAGCATGATACTCATTATCATTTATGGTTATTTTAAATTTCATATGCTTCACCTTACTACATAATATGTTTTTAACAATATTTAATACTATTCCTTAAAAAAATATTATGAAAAGATATAAATTAAATATTTTTTCCAAATTCAAAAGCTTGATTTAAAGCGTCCTTATTATGGTTAATTTCACCTTCACTTTCAGAATTTAAACCAAAAACCATACCTTTTTCACTTTCAACACCAATACAATTTAAAAATCCTCTCAATTCATGAACTGCAGGATTTAAAAGTTCTTGGTTATCACATGCTGCTGAAAATAAGAAATAATAATCTTTATCATTTAATTGTTTAGCTTTAGGAGTTAATCTGTCAATTATTGTTTTCATTTGTCCAGTGATTGTATTAAAATAAATAGGACTTGAAAATACAATAACATCTGCATTTACCAAGTCCTCTAAAATTTTAGACATATCATCATGAATAACACATTCTCCAGATGACATGCAACCTAAACAACCTTTACAATAATTAATAAACTTCATTGGGAATGAAATTTTTTTAGCTTCATTACCTGCTTCTTCCACTCCTTTTTTAAATTCATTAGCTAAGATATCACTATTCCCACTTACACGTGGACTACCATGTAATATAACTACTTTTTTACTCATCACTATCACTACACACAATCATCAATTTATATTCAACTTTTAGTTTCACTAACAACAATTTCATCTTGAATCTCTTTTTTATTAATAATATGAGCATCACGGTATAATAAACCTAACGAATAAGAGTTAAATAATCTCATAAAACTAAATACTAAAAATGCTGCTACAATAATTCCAATATATGGAATGAGCATTAATCCAAATGCAATAATTAAAAATATTACATTTAAAATATTTAAAATAACGAACCATCCAACAGTTTTAAACCATCCTATTTTTCCAACATCATGAAAAACTTCAATCATATCTAACCCATCAGATAAACTGTCATTAACAATCATCCTTGCAGTTCCTATTTTAACAAAAATGTCTGTAATAATTAATACAACAATAGAAACAACAATTGTTACAATAATTCCCTGTAAAAAACTAGATTATTGCTGGAGGAATATTTGCACTATTCTGTTGAATATATGGCCATAACTTAGTCCAAGCTCCAATTATTCCTGATGCAAAAATAGTAATAAGAATAATAATTGAAGGAATAATTCCATAAACAAATGTTAAAATATAAAATTTAAAGAAATTTAAAATATCAGTTTTTATATTAAAATCCGGAATAAACTGTTTATTATATGTTCCATATTTAATTATAGAAATATTATATCCAGTAAGATATATTGAAATTAAAATTCCAACTAAGAAGGATATAAGTATTACAATAGGATTATTTAATCCAAGAAAAGCACAAATAGTTCCTAAACATGAGAAAACAGATAACACACCAATCATAGCAAATTTATTATGATCTAATAATGGATATGATAATGATTTTTTAATATTATCTCCTAAATCCATAGAAGATTCAACATTTTCTTCATTTTTAGTTTCAGAAACTTCAACTTCACTTTCATTACTTTCTTCAGTTTTAAGATTATCTTCTTTTTTATCTTCAACTAAAACTGAATAACCACATTCATTACAAAACTTTGCCTCATCAGGTAGTTCATTACCACATTTTGGACAATATTTACTCATTTATTTTCACCCATATCTCAACTTATAATAATAAGTATACAATTTGTTATTGATATTTGTTTTTAATTTCATTCCAACTCTATTGAACTCTTCTAATTTTTTTACAAACTGTCAAATCAAAATATTACTCCAACCCAACATCCAACATGAACAGAATAATTAAATTAATACAAAAAAATATTCAACAAAAAAATCTCACAAAAAATATAATTTCCATAATAAAAAGAAAATTAAATGAAAATAATAAAATTAAAGCACAATCCTACAAAACAACAAATTAATATCCTTTAAGCAATCAAATAGAAAAATAGAAGTCTTAAAAAAAGAAAAAAATAAGTTGATTTAAATATCTGCGTATAATAAACCAACTGATCTATATATCATGAAAGATATGTATGTTGAAATTAAGAATCCACTAATTAAAACTCCAACATATGGAATTAAACCAATAAATCCACCAATCAAGTTAAAGATAAATATAAGAATAACTAATAATACTGCCCATCCTATAACTCTACCAATACCAACTTTTTTTAAGTCACGAGCTGCTTCAGGAATATCAGCACCAGCAGATAAACTATTATACTTAGCAAGTCTACAAACTCCCATATAATATAAAAATGAGAATATAACCATTAAAATGAAAGCTACAAGCATAGTTATTGCTGCAGAACTCATCATAGATAATATTAAATCATCCGGAATCATATTTGCAAATTCAGGACCATATTGATTAAGATAACCTAAAATTTCTACTACGTAATCAAATAAACCTGTTGCAAAAGCTAAGATAATTACAATTATTGTTGGAATTATATAATATACAATAGACAATACTACCATCTTTAAACCATCAACAATAGTTGTTTCCAAGTTCAAATCAGGAATTTCATCAGATTTTTCAATAGCAGACCTAGTAATAGCTATTCCATATCCTAAAGATATAATTAATGCTACAAAACTTATAATTACAAGTATACCATCAATTGCAGCATTTCCAAAACTTAAACTACCTAATGCAGATAATAACATGACAATTCCAAAAATACTGAATTTAGTCATGTCAGAAATTGGGTATTTTAAAGAATCTTTAAAAATATCTGTTAAATTCATGTTAATTTCCTCCATTCAAATTTTAGTATATAAAAACACTCAATTAAGAGATATTATAATATTTATTAATTAAAAGTATTTAAAAATATTGTATAATCATTAAAAAAAACTTTATAGAGAATTATAAAACAAATTACACACAAAGAATTAAAAAAAGAAAAAATTATCTAATTAAAGATAATTAAATTTAGTTATCTACACCAAAGGATTTTTTAAGTAAATCTACGTTTACATATCCTTCTTTATAGACTTTACCAGTTGTTAAATCATTGATAACTACTTCTGCAGGGGCAAACATTCCTTTATCAATTTTGTAGAAATCAAATTCAGCTTCTTTAAATACATCGAAGAATGGTTTTCCATATCCATCAGCTGCAGAGGAAGGTAATTTAGCTGCAACATCTGCAATATCATCATTTTCATCAGATTCAACATAGTAGTAAGTTCTTCCACCAAATAAAACAGCATCATTAGTTTTACCCATAGCTTTTAATCCATCTGGGTCAACTGGAGCAATAGGAGCAATACCTGCAGCATGTTTTACTTTAGTTACATCAAATTTAATAGCTTCTAACATTTTGTAAGTTCCGTTTTCAACTACTCTTCCAGCAATTTGAATAGATCCAACAAGAGAAGAAGTAGGAGCTACAAGTAAATATACATCTTTAACATCCACATTACATTCATCAGCAATATATTGTGCAACGTCTTCACCAGGTAATACATCAGCTTCTAAAGTTAAAATAGCTAAATTAGCTTCTGAATCTTCATATCCAATTTCTTCATAAGTTTCAGCTGGTTTTTTACATATTGCCCTAGCTGGACCAGAACCAAGTGCAAAGAAATCTCCTACAGATACAGACCAACCTGCTTTTTGAGATCCTAATGTAGAAATAGATGGAGAATCAGTTTTAATTTTTACTGAAGGAAGAGCGAATTTTTCAGATAAATCACCTGGAATAGATATTCCAACATCTGCAAGACCACCAAGACAAACTTTTGTATAAAGTTCACCTGCTTTAAAACTTCCAACAACATTTACTCCACAATCAATGATTGTAGCACCATTTGATAATTGACTAACAACAATGTTTAATTCATCTTGTTTTTCAATCATTACATCTACGGTTTTTTTAGCTTCTAAGTTTACACTTACCATTATTTAACCTCATAGTTTACTAAAATAAATTATATTTTTAGTAGTATTAATATTTACCTAAATGAATTTTAGATTCATCATATCTGCTTTTAGGTTCTTTATCTTCTTTAGGATAACCAATAGCTATTACTGAAAATGGAATAATATGATTAGGAATATGAAAATATTCTCTTAATGCATTTACCCTATCTTCTTTTGGATAAAATCCTAACCATACTGCTCCAAGCCCATCAATAACAGCTTGAAGTAAAATATTTTGTGTACATGCAGATAAATCCTGTTGAATCATGGGTTTAACTACTTTAAACTTTTTAGTATTGCCTAAAACAATGATTAATTTTTGAGCTTTTTTAGCAGGTTTTGCATATCTACTCATTTTCGAAACAGCATTTAAATCCTTTTTATCAGATACAATTATAAATTCCCAAGGTTGAGAATTAAAAGCTGAAGGAGCTTGCATACCTGCTTCAATTAAATGTTTTACCTGATTCATGCTAACTTCTTTATCATTAAATTTTCTCACACTTCTTCTTTTAAAAATTGGATTCATCATACCACTTCATCCATTAATTTGTTCATCTCATCATTTTCAAAAGGATAATTATTACTATCCATTAATATGTGAATTTGATCTGCATAATTTATTATAACATTTTCATTAGATAATATATATTTTCCATTTCTTGTAATTGAAATCACGATACAATTTTTTGGAAATGGAATATCTTTAATTTGTTTACCTATATATTTCCAAGTTGATGGAACAACATATTCTGATAAAATATGTTTTGAATGATCGTTTATTAAATCTTGATTATTTTTAGATATTAATCTTTCAAACAAGGATTCATAAATAGGTCTATTATTTAATAACATTGGCACAGAATATGCAATAATAGATACTATTAACATAGCTACTAAAGATTCAGTTGATCCACACATTTCCGAGAGTAAAACAACCCCCGTAATTGGAGATCTTATAGTAGCTGCAAAAAAACCTGCCATTGAAATAACAATGAACTTATATATTAAATAACTTTTAAGTCCAAAAATAGGAATCGCAACAGAACCAAAAATAGCTCCAATAAATGCTCCTAAAACTAAAATAGGTAAAAATATTCCTCCAGGAGATCCCGTTGCAAAAGATGCTACAGAAAATAAATATTTCATTACCAATAAAAATATTAAAATAGTTATCGATGGAATAGCTACATCCAACATGTTTAACATGAAATGTCCGCCATCAAGAATTTCCGGAATAAACAATGATACAACACCAGATATTAAAAATACACTTATAATTTTAATTTCAATAGAAACATTGAAATTATTTATAATATCATTTGCTTTAATCATCCCTACATTATAAACATAACCGAAAATACCTAAAATTATACCTAAAATAATTAAAAGCCAATAATAAGATAATGGAAGATTATATAATGGAAAACTAAGTAATGTTGCTTGTCCAAAAATTGATTTAGATATAACATCTGCAACAACAGATGAAATTAAAGCTATAAAAATCAATGTTTTATCAAAACTATGATTAATTTCTTCAATTATAAATATCACACCAGCTAATGGTGCATTAAAAGCAGCAGTAATTCCAACAGTTGAACCCGCCAATATAAGTCGTAATTCATCTGTTTTAGAACCTCTTAAAATTTTTGAAACACCTTTTCCAATCATCCCTCCAATTTGAACAGAAGGACCTTCAGGACCTAAAGATAAACCCCCAATAGCAGTTAAAATACCCCCACTAATTTTAGTTATTACAACTTTCCACCAATTAACATTTAAAAACCCTTTAACTTCAGCATTGATTTGAGGAATTCCACTACCTATACTATTTGGTTCCCACTTTATTAAAAACGAAGTAAATAATCCCAAAATAATTAATATAAAAAACCAAAGAACAATCAAAACTATATTTCCATGAATAAAATTTAAGATATTTCTTAAAATATCTTCTGCAGAATATAAAAAAAATCTATATAAACAAACTATTATTCCAGCAAAAACTCCTACAAATATTCCTTGAATAGTTAGTTTGAAAATATGTTTTGGATTATCTACAACAGAACGTAATGACTTTTGAAGTATTTTCATAATATAATAATTTATACTTAATAATATTTAAAAAATTAGTTAGAGGATCTCCAAGTGTTTCCACATTTTGCACATCTAATAAAATTAGTTGGAGCTTCATCAGCAGACCTTGTTTGAACCGTCCACCAATAACCTTTAGTTCCCCCACATTTATAACAAGTAATTCTTGTAGTTGGCAAAGCTACATTTTTATTATCCGTAACTATTACTTCAGTTTGGGGATTTGTTTCACCTTTAACCTCGTATTGATCTTTAACTTCATTTTCAGATAAAGATTTTTCATATCCGCATTTACATTTTAATTTATTATTTGTAGGAAGTAAAATAGCTCCACATTCCGGACAAAATTCCATAATTAATCACCTATCACCCAGTTATTTAATTAAAAAAAGTATTTATAATTTATTATATAAAAAATTATATAATTAAACTTTTACTAAGTTATTATTTATTTAATTTTAAGAGTTTGTAAAATTTTATAGGCTTATTTGATTTTGAATTTTTTGCAGATGCACCTTCATTTTGATTAAATTACACTCTAATTTTTATTCAATTTTAATATAAACGATTTAAAAATAGTAAACTACTTTAATAAGTTAGAATTGATATTATTTAATTATCATACAAATAAATACATCTATAATAGTAATATAAACTTCATACAACTTAAATTTTATGATTTTTCTGAAGAAAAAAATAGTTTCTAAAAAAATTATTCATAAAAATACACAATAACCAAAAAAAAACAAAATTTAAACAGACAAGTTACTGAATTCAAAGAACATCTAGTTAGACACAGAAAAAACAAATAATTCTATAAAAATTTATAGACTCAAAAAAAAGAAAAAAAGTTAAAGAGAATTATAGTAGAATTCTCTTTTTATTTTATTGTAATTTTGTTTCCAATTTGGTAATCATTCCACATAGAAGTAATGATATATTCACCAGCGATTAAATTAATATTTAAACTTGCAACACCATTACTATCAGTAGTTCTATTATAGAACACACCATTTACATTGAAAGTCACAGTCTGATTAGCTAATGGTTTTCCTTGACTGTCAAGAACAGTAGCATTAAACTTACTACCATCTCCATGTTTCATGGATAAATCCTTAGTAACTAATACTGTATTTACTGTTACATTATTACCTACAGCATATCCGTCGAATATTGCTGTTATAATGTATTTTCCAGGATTTAAGTTAATAGCTAATGTAACTATACCATTTTTATCAACAGTTCTGTTATAGAATACTCCATTAATGTTGAAGGTTACATTTTTACCAACAGCTAAGGTTCCGTCTTTATTGTAGACTTTTGCAGTGTACTGAGTACCATTCTTATAATACTTAATTATATCATGATTCTCACTAATAGGAGCTTTAACAGTAATATTAAATCCTTCCTGCTCACCAGTTACCGGATTATATGCAGTTAAAATATATTCACCAGGTCTTAAATTAATATTCAACCTAGCAATACCTGCACCATTAGTAGTTTTCTCATAGAACACACCATTAATATTAAACTTAACTGTAGTATTAGCTAACGGGTTTCCATGACTATCAGTGAAATTAGCAAAGAACTGAGTACCATTTTGATACATTTTAACAATGTTTTCACCAATGATAGATTGGATGATTTTTACAGAAGCATTAACCTCAGCACCGTTATAGTAATCATCACCTGGATAAACAACAGTTGCAACATAGTCTCCAGAATCTAAATTAAGAGTTAAGAATGCATAACCATCCTTATCAGTAACACGACTATAAGACATACCATTAATAGTAATAGTCACTGTTGCATTAGCTATTGGATTACCATAAAAGTCCTTCAATAAAACAGTTAATTTAGAACCGTCATGATAAATCATTAAAACATTATCAACGATTAATATTGCGTCTTTGTTAACATCTACTGTAATATTTCCAGTTTTGATTACTGGGTCGTATTTATCATCACCTGGGTAGATAACTGTGATGTTGTGTATTCCTTTATCTAATGGAGGAATATCCACACTACCAGTACCATTAGACACATTACCAGTGTAGTTTTTACCATCAATCACTACAATGATTTCACCAGTAGCATCATCAGGCAAATCAATACTAATAGTAGAGTTTTTACCTTCAACACCATCAGGAATAGTAATATTTGCAGGATACTCTTCTACTTTAGAAACATTAAACTTACCAGCCACAGAAGCATCCATATAATTATTGTCACCTTTCCAAGTAGCAGTAAAATCATAGACACCTTCATTATGTAATCCAGCAATAGTTAATTTACCTTCACCATTAACCACAGACACAGTATAATCTTTACCATCAATAGTTACAATAACATCACCAGATAATTTAGCATTGCTTATTCCAGTTAAAGTAGCTTTTATAGTAATATCCTCATCAATTTTAACATCACCAATAACAACATCTAAAACAGGAATTGCTTTAGCTACATTAAAACTACCAGAAGCACTAGCAGCATTGTAATTACTGTTTCCAGAGAACTTAGCTGAGAAATCATAAGATCCAGCAGGCAATTTAATACCATTTAAAGTACCTTTACCATTAATGATACGTACGGTGTAGTTTTTACCGTTAACTGTTACAATTACATCTCCGGTTAATTTAGCACCATTAACACCAGTTAAAGTAGCGTCAATAACAAATACATCACCATAATTTATATTACCAATTACAACATCTAAAACAGGATTTGCTTTAGCCACATTCACAGTTTTAGTAACTTCTACAGAAGTGTACTTATCATTTCCAGCATATTTAACAATAACACTGTGAGTACCAGCATTTAATCCAGAAATAACTTCATTAATTTTACCATTTACCACTGTAGCAGTGTAGTTTACACCATCAACAGAAATAACAATAGTACCATTAATATCACCAGGCAAAGTACCAGTGACAGTTATATTCTCACCAAAGACAATATCACCAATAACAACATCCATAACAGGATTTACTTTAGATACAGTGAATTTAGCAGTAGTGGAGATATTGTTATAGTTGTTATCTCCTGGATATATTATATTTGCTGTGTAATTACCTGCTTTAAGACCAGCTATTTTTATAACAGCTTTACCATCAACAATAGTGCCAGTATAATTTTTACCATCAATAGTTACAATGACATCTCCTGTAGCATCAGAAGGCACAGTTACACTAATAATTTCATCATCATCAACTTTAATATCACCTACATTAACATCCATAGTTGAATTTATTTTATTAACATGGAAACTGTCTGAGTCACTTACATTATTGTAATTTTCGTTTCCTTCCCATGTAGCAGTGAAATCATATACTCCTGCAGATAATTTAACACCATTTAAAGTACCTTTACCATCTATGATTTTAACGGTGTAGTTTTTACCGTTGACTGTTACAATTACATCACCGGTTAATTTAGCACCGTTAACTCCAGTTAAAACAGCATTAATAACAAATATAGTATTGTAATCTACATTATCAATTACTACATTTAAAGTAGGGTCTGCTTTAGCTACATTTATGGTTTTAGTAAACTCAACAGGATTATATTTATCATTACCAGTGTATTTAACATTAATAGTGTGGTTACCAGTGTTTAAATCTTTGATAGATTCACTAGCTTTACCATTTACTACTATGACTGTTTTTTCAACACCATCAACAGAAATAATTACAGTTCCATTAATATCACTTGGTAAATTAACATTAACTAATGCATCATCACCAAAGACAATATCACTGATAACTACATCCATAACTGGAGTTATTTTAGATACATTAAACTCAGCAGTAGTAGAAATATCATTATAATTGTTATCTCCATTATATTGTGCGTTTATAGTGTAAGTACCTTCTTTAAGACCAGATATAGTTGTGGTTGCTTTTCCACCAACAACAGCCAAAGTATAATCCTTACCATCAACAGTCACAACAACACTACCAGCAGCA
>NZ_CAKVFS010000004.1 GCF_934746965.1 uncultured Methanobrevibacter sp.
TTTTTAGACTATCAAATGCAAAATTGGACCGAAAAACACATAAAAATCAAATAAGCCTATAAAATTTTACAGACTCTATTTAAATAATACTTATCTTGGTCATGTTGGATTTAACAATGGTGTAGCTATTGTAAGTGCTCCATTTACTGAAAATGGAAAATATGTTCTTTGGGGGTCATTGATTTCATCTGACATGATTCCTGTAAATGGAACTGTAATAATTGATTCAGATCCATTAAAAAATTATGATGTTTATGTTTCTGAAAATGGTAGTGATGAAAAAGGTGATGGTTCTTTAAATAATCCATTTGCTACTATATTGAAAGCATATAATTATGCACTTTCTAAGAATACAGTAACAATTTCCATTTATGTTCTTGGAACATTGAAAGGTACCGGAAATGTTAATTTAAATTTAAAATCTGACTGTAATGTTAATATTATTGGATATGACTCTGAAAATTCAAAAATAAAATTAGATGGAACTTCATTTTTAAGTATTAATGTAAATTTACTTAAATATTTTAAATTAATTAATTTAACTATATTTGGTAACAGTGATTCTGATAACTCTGTAATTTCTATTAATGGTTTTTCAACATATGTTGATAACTGTAAGTTTATTGGACTTGATAATGTTATTTTTGGATTAAGAACTTCTAAAATTATATTAAATAACTCTAAATTTTATAATAATGATGCTGCATTTATTAATTCTGATTTTAAAGAAGATATATTTATTTGTAATTCTGAATTTATAAACAATTCTTATTCTGATGCATCATTTATTTATGGTGGTAAAAATATCTATGTAGAAAATACCGTATTTGATAATAATGTTGGTGAAACTTTATTTGATGTTGGAAGGGGTAAATCTTTAAACTTTACTTTTATAAATACTATATTTTCTAATAATGACTTGCCAATGAATGTAGGTTATAATTCTAATTTATTAATTACAAATTCTTCATTTAGAAATAATGTAAGAGATATTTCAATTAATACTAAAAAATCAACTAATACATTATTAACTATAATAATAAATGACTCTAATTTCTACCAAAGTGGAGGATTTAAAATTGATAAAACATATGGAAAATCAGTAATAACTATTGATAATTCTTCATTTATAAAAATGACAGATGCAATTATATTAGATAATGATAATGTTAAAGTTACGAACTCCATATTTTTAGATGATATCTGTGGTGTTAATATAACTACTGGTAGTATATTTGCTTCTAGTTTTTATAATACTGAAGTAAATGCTATTTCAGGAAATATTACGTTAAATAATAATTATTGGAATAGTATTGAACCTTCAATTAATATTTTAAATGGTGCTAATGTGGAGTGTAATTCTTGGTATGTTCCACAATTAAATTATACTCAAATTGACTCTTTGTATAATATTACCTTAAAATTATATTATTTTGATGGTAAAAATTATTCATTAGCTGATTTAAACAATGTAAACTTGTTGGATGAATATGTTAGATTTACTTCTAATATTGGTAAATTATCACCAGAATATGTTAAATTTGATTCTAATATTATAAATTCAATATTTACTCCAAGTAAAGGTACTCAGGTTATAACTGCTACTTTTGATGATGGTTTAAAATTAAAAGTAGATATTCCATTTGAATTAGGTCCTAATGAAGTCATTGTTCATGATTGGGAAGAATTAAAAGAATACTGTGAAAGAACGGATAAAAATTGGATTATTTATTTAAATGATGGTGCATATACTCCAAGTGAATATATTGGAGATCAAATTGTATTTAAAAATAATGTAACTATTATTGGAAATCCTGGTTCTTATATTGGATGTCCTGATGGTAGTGAAGTTTTCCAAATTAATTATGTTCCTTTAATTAGTAAAATGGCTGATAATGTTGGTATTAAATTAATTGATGTTAACTTTAGAAATTTATATGTGTCTGTTGGTCCTGATGCAAAGATACTTGAAATGAGTAGTAATGTTCCTAATTTAATCCAAAATTGTACTGTTCGTGATGTTGTTAGTGATACAGGTCATGGATGTGTATTTTATCTTGAAACTGGTTATGTGGATGTGGTTGATTCTTCATTCTATAATTGTACTACTAACTTTGGTGTTTTAAGTAATTATAATCCGACTGATGTTTATAAAGTTCACATGAAAGTTATAAATTGTACTTTCTTAGATAATTATGCTACTGTAGAACCTGGTGCAATTAATAATTGTGGTCAATTAATTGTAATTAATTCAACATTTACTAATAACTCTGCATTCTGGTGGGCTGGTGCTATACATACTCATTCAGAAGCTAACTCTACTTTAATTAATTCTACATTTACCAATAATGTTGCAGGATGGAATGGTGGTGCATTATACACTTACAGTTACTTACAAATTTATAACTGTACTTTCACTGGGAATAATTGTACAACTAATAATGGTGGTGGAGCTATAGGTGCTTGTGATTATGGTTCAGCATATTATATTACAATCTATGATTCTGCATTTATAAACAATACTAATATTTGTTGGGAAAGAGGTGGAGACTCTCCTGATGGTGTAGGTAGAGGTGGAGCTATTTCTGTTATGGATGCGGGTAGTTTAAAAATATATAATACGTTATTTGTTGGAAATCTTGCAGCTATTGGTCAAGCAATATGTGCATATTATATAGCAGGATATGGAGATTCACCAGATATTGTATTAATTAATAATACATTTATTAATCATACAGGTACATCTGACACTGTAATTATTAGTTTAGGTCCAGATATATCTACAGGAGCTACTTTAATAAATAATACTTATATTAATGATCGTATATGTCTTAAAGACTTTAAAATAAGTTCTGAAATTAATGAAATTAATGTTGGGGAAGAAATTACAATTGATGTTTCACTTATTTTAGAAACTCCAAGACATTATGATAAAGATTTATTAGATAAAACTGTATTTTCAGTATATGTGAATAATAAGTTATATGCTACTATTCCAGCTAATTCAACTAAATTTACATTTAAATCTAATCAAGAAGGTAAATATGTAATTACAATAGTCCCAAGTTTCTATAATGGTACTTCTAATAATTTAACAGTTACAGTTACTAAATTACTTGATGAAATTTGGGTGGATGTAAATGGTAATGATAATAATAGGGGATCTGAAGATTCTCCATTTGCAACTATTGAAAAAGCATTAAAATTAGCTAATAAAAATGCAATTATTCATTTAAATCAAGGAATTCATAATATTAACAATCAATTGGTTATTAATAATGATGTAACTATTGTTGGTGAAAATAGTAATGTAATTATTAATTCAAATAGTAATGATATATTAATTGTTAATAAAGCTATTTTGAATTTAATTAATTTGACTTTTGAGAAAATTTCTTCTAGTGAATCTTTAATAAGGTCATATGGTGATTTGAATGTTGATAATTGTATTTTCACACATTTAAATGGTAAATCAATGATTGATATTAAAGGTGGTAAAGTAAATATTAAAAATACTGAAATTACTTATAATAAATATGTTGCATTATTTGATAATAGTGGTGATTTAAATGTATCTTACTCTAGTATTATTGAAAATAATGTTTTAGTTACTGTTATGTCTGTAGGTTCAAAACATTTAGATTATAATTGGTGGGGAACTAATAATCCTTCTGAAGAAGGTATTAATTATTGGGTTATAATGAATGTTGTTCCATCAAAAGATACATTATATATTGGAGAAATTATTACTCTAACTGTTGACTTTAAACATTATATGGATAAATTAGGAAATATTCATGAATTAAATAGTGGATTCGATGATTTTGTTAAATTTAAAGCTAGTAATGGTAATTTAAGTGATGATATTGTGTCTACAATTAATGGTAAAGTCATGGTGCAATATACTGGTGTTTTAGAAGGTATGGATACTATTTTAATATCTTCAAGAAATCAAACTTCTGTTGTAAATGTAAATGTTATTAAAACAGTTGGCACTGTAATTTCAATTATTTGTAGTGATATCACTGTTGGTGAACAAGAAGTAATTCTTGTTGTATTAAATGAAAATAATGCAACAGGAAATGTAACTTTGCTTATCAATGATGTGTTAAAAGTAGTTAATATTGTAAATGGTGTAGGTAAAGTAATAATTTCTAATTTAAGTTCTGGTACATATATAGTTAAAGCAACATACAATGGAGATTATAAATATTTACCATGTTCTAACAGTGTATCATTTAAAGTAAATAAAGTTTCAACTTCTGTTGATGTAAAAATTAGTGATATTATAGTTGGTGAAGATGAATTAATTAATATAATTTTACCTAATGATGTAAATGGTATAGCTACCGTTGATGTAAATGGTAGAAATTATAATGTTGCAGTTGTTAATGGTAAAGGGTTATTAACTATTTCTAATTTGCCTGCAGGTAATTATAATATTAAAGTTAAATATTTGGGGGATAATAAATATTATTTTTGTGAAAATACTGCTAAATTCAGTGTATCTAAAATTCAATCAGATATATTTATTGAAGTTGAAGATGTTATGATTGGTCAAAAAGCTATAATTAATGTTATTTTACCAGATTATGCTACAGGTAAAGTATCTATTACTGTTGATGGTAAAGAATATATTGTTAATTCTAGATATGGTGTAGCTACTTTAACATTAAACAATTTAAGTGTTGGTAAACATACTATTAAAGCAATTTATTTAGGTGACAATAAATATAATGTTGCTCAAAATACAACTACATTCACTGTTAAAGGTATGGAGATTAAATTAGTTGTTGATGATCTTATTAAATACTTTGGTGGATCTCAAAGGCTTATTGCTCATTTAGTTGATGATAATGGTAATCCATTAGCTAATGCAATTGTTGTATTTTATATTAATGGAAATTATTATAATAGAACTACTGATGCTAATGGTGATGCATCTATGGCTATTAATTTAGTTCCAGGAACTTATGATGTATCTACATCATATAAAGATATTACTGTTAAATCTAAGGTTAATGTTAAATCTACTATTATGGGTGAAGACACAACATTATACTTCCGTAATGGAACTCAATATGTAGCTAAATTCTTAGATTCAAATGGTAATCCATTAGTCAATAAAGAAGTTAAATTTAATATTAATGGAGTATTTTATTATAAAACTACTGATAAAGATGGTTTTGCTAGATTAAGAATTAATTTAGATCCTAATGAGTATATTATAACTGCATATAATCCAGTTACTGGTGAAGAAAAATCAAATAAAGTTACTGTATTAACTCGTTTAATAGCAAGTGATTTAAACATGAAATATCATGATGGAAGCAAGTTTAAAATTACTCTTGTAGATGGTCATGGTAAAGTGATTGTTGGTCAAAATGTAACATTTAATGTAAATGGTGTATTTTATCAAAGAACTACTGATGCTAATGGTGTAGCTAGTTTAAATATTAATTTAATAGCTGGAAAGTATATTATTACTTCTACATATGGTGATGCTTGGGCATCAAATAAAATTACAATATCTTCATAAGTAAATGATTATTAATCATTTACTTTTCTTTTTTTAGAAATTTTTATATAATTTAATTTAAATAACTACTATTTTCTTGAAAATTTAAAAATAAAATCAATACATTTATATAGGTGAAAAATTAGATATATGGTTATCATGTTGATTAGTGTTTAACATGATGGGCTAAGTATTTATTTTATACTTGGTGCTATTTTAAGCAATAATGCCGAGATAGTCTAGCCTGGTAAGGCGCGAGACTGGAAATCTCGTGGGAGCTTTTCCCTCCTGGGTTCAAATCCCAGTCTCGGCGTTTATTAGTTTTTAACATACGATTTTTTAATTATTTTTTTCCACAATTATTAAATTATTTGTTAAACTGATATTTTTGCACTCTTAGTTGAAATACTAAGTTTTAAATTGTTGAAAGAACTGTGTTTTGAAATCAAAACATTCGAATCTATTACTTTTGCGTCTCGTAGATTCGCTCTATAAATGGAGGTTATTTAATGGAAGACGACTTTAAGCACTTGGTGCGTATTTCTAGAAAGGATGTAGATGGTAATAAAACCATTGAACAAGCTTTAACCGAAATTAAAGGTGTTGGAATATCTTTATCCACAACTATGTGCCGTACTTTAGATTTAGATTCTGAAGCACAAATAGGTTATATTGCTGATGAAGATGTTTTAAAAATTGAAGAAATTTTAGAAAACCCACAAAAATTTAACATTCCTGATTGGATGTTAAATCGTAGGGAAGATTATGAAACTGGTAAAAATATTCATTTAATTGAATCTGATCTTGACATGACTTTAAGAGATGATTTGAACAGGATGAAGAAAACCAGAAGTTACAAAGGTAGAAGACACGAAGCAGGATTACCTGTTAGAGGTCAAAGAACTAAATCTACTTTCAGGAACAGTTCTTCAGTTGGTGTAAAACGTTCATAAGCATGAGAACTTTTTTTATAATTAATATTACTCAATAAATTTTTTCATAATGATAGTATTAATTTAATTATTTTTATAAAGGAGATGTTTTAATGGGACAACCTAGAAAATCAAGGAAAAAGTATAATACACCGCCACATCCTTGGAATGCAGAAAGAATCAAAAATGAAAATAAATTAATGACTAAATACGGCTTAAAAAATAAAAAAGAAATTTGGAAAGCTGATACATTAGTTAGAAGATACAGTAGGGAAGCAAGGTACCTACTTGGGTTCGATATGGACCAAATGCAAGATGAAAAATTAGAATTATTAGGACACTTAGCTAGAACCGGTGTTTTGCCTGAAGGTGCAGCACTTGAAGATGTTTTAAACTTAACTGTTGAAGATATCTTAAGAAGAAGGTTACAAACTATTGTTTATAAAAAAGGTTTAGCTCGTACTCCTAAAGAAGCTAGAATGTTTGTTGTACATGGTCACATAACTTTAAATGGTAAAAAAATTAACTCACCAAGTTATGTTGTATTAAAAGGCCAAGAAGATGAAATTGGATTTTATCACTCCTCTCCTGTAGCTAAACAGATTGAAGAGTACAACAAAAACAAAAATGAACAAGCTAGTGAGGAATAGAGGGTGTAATTATGGCAAAAGATGAAAAATGGGGTATAGCTAATATTTACTCATCATTCAATAACACTATTATTACTGTAACAGATATTACTGGTGCTGAAACCATTTCTCAATGGTCTGGTGGAAAAGTTGTTCGTGCAGATAGGCAACAAGCTTCACCTTTCGCAGCTATGGCTGCAGCAACTAGAATAGCTGATGATGCTAAAGAAAAAGGATTTGTTGGCTTACATATTAGGGTAAGAGCTCCTGGTGGAAATGGACCTAGAAGTCCAGGACCTGGTGCACAAGCTACTATTCGTGCTTTAGCAAGAGCTGGAATTAAAATTGGTAAAATAGAAGATATTACTCCTATTCCTCACGATGGTACTGGAAGACCTGGTGGTAAAAGAGGAAGAAGAGTCTAAGAAGGGTTTAATATGGAGATAGAAGTTAAAAGTCAAACAGATGATGAAATTGTTTTCATTGTCCGTGATGTAGAAGTACCTTTTATAAATGCTATTAGAAGATCTGCAATGGTAAATGTACCTAAAATAGCTATTGAAGATGTAAATATCATGAGAAATGATTCTGCTATGTTTAATGAGGTACTTGCTCATAGACTTGGTTTAACTCCTTTAGTTTCTAACATTGATGCAATTGAAGGTTTACCTTTACCTGGTGATGAAGATTACGAGGAAAATAATAGTGTCATGTTTTCTTTAGTGGAAGAAGGACCTAAAGTTGTTTATTCTAAGGATTTAATATCTTCAGACTCAAAAATTAAACCAGTATATGATACCATTCCTTTAGTAAAACTTAAAGAAGGAGAAAAACTTAATATTGAAGCAATTGCAAGAGTTGGTTATGGAAAAGAACATGCTAAATGGATGCCAACTACTGTTTGTGTTTATAAACAATATCCTGAAATTACTTTTAATGATGATATGGATATTGATTATGATTGTGCTAATGCATGCCCAAGAGGTGTTTTAAAATCTGATAAAAGATCTAAAGAAATTAAGATTTTAGACATTGAAAATTGTAGCATGTGTAAAAGTTGCGTAAGAGCTTCAATTAGAAATAGCCAATCTGAAGGAAAAGATGAAAGCTATATCAATGTAGGGTATCATGAAAATGATTTTATATTTAGAATAGAAACTGATGGATCAATGCCTCCTAAAGAAATTTTATTACAAGCTTGTGATAAATTAGGTGAAAAAGCAGATAAGTTTATCAGATTTAGTGAAGGAGGAAGTGAATAATGGTTAAGAAAATTATCAAAACAAATCCTAACCTTATTGAACTTATTAATAAACTTAATAAAAAATCAAAAACTGAAAATGCAGCTATTTGGAAAGATGTTGCTAATAGACTTGGAAGGTCTAACAGAAGAACAGCAGAAGTAAATTTATCAGATATTGCAAGGTATGCAAATGCTGATGAAACTGTTTTAGTACCTGGAAAAGTATTATCTAATGGTAATTTAACAGAAAAAGTAAATGTTGCAGCATTTAAATTCTCACAAAAAGCACAAGAAAAAATTGAAAGTGCTGGTGGAGAATGCATCTCAATTGATGATATAATGGAATCTAATCCAAAAGGAAGCAACATTAGAATCATGGAATAAGATGGATGTGTTGTTATTATGATTATTGACGGAGAAGGATGCGTTTTAGGAAGATTAGCTAGTATAACTAGTAAAAATCTCTTAGAAGGTGAAGAAGTAGTAATTCTTAATGCTGAAAAGATTATGATTACTGGTAATAAGGATTGGGCTTATGCAAAATATAAACAAAGAGTGGACAGAGCAAGTATTTCTAACCCTCGTGATTTAGGTCCTAAATATCCTAGAAGGCCAGATGATATATTCAGAAGAACTGTAAGAGGAATGTTACCTTATAAAAAATCTAAAGGTAGGGTTGCTTTCAAAGGTTTAAAAGCATATGTCGGAGTACCTGAAGAATATGCTGATGCTGATTTTGTTGCAGTTCCAGAAGCAGAATACAACAACCTTAAAAAAGGTATTGAATTAGGTGAAGTTTCTAAACTTTTAGGAGCTACCTTTTAGATAAACGGGTGTGTGATTATGGTTAAAGTTATTCATACAAGTGGAAAACGTAAAACAGCTATCGCAAGAGGTACTGTTCAAGAAGGAACTGGTAAAGTAAGAATAAACAGGATTCCTTTAGAACTTTATTCCCCAGAACTCGCTAACTTAAAATTACAAGAACCATTAAAATTAGCTGGAGATTTGGCTAATGAAGTGGACATCAACATTCATGTTGTTGGTGGTGGAGTAATGGGTCAATCTGAAGCTGCACGTATGGTAATTGCTAAAGGACTCGTTCAATGGTCTCAAGACATGAATTTAAAAGATAAATTCATACACTACGACAGAACTATGTTAGTAGGTGACCCAAGACGTTCTGAACCTAAAAAATATGGTGGTCCTGGAGCAAGAGCACGTAAACAAAAAAGTTACAGATAATTTTTTTCTGTACTTTTATAATTTTTATTTAAAAAATTAAAAAGATGATATAAATGATTCCTATAAGATGCTTAAGTTGTGGAAAACCAGTATCTGCTTACTTTGATGAATATAATAAAAGATTAGCAGATGGTGAAAAATCAAAAGATATTTTGGATGACTTAGGCTTAAACAGATATTGTTGTAGAAGAATGTTAATTTCTCATGTTGAAACATGGGAATAGGTTTTTACAAGTTGTAGGGATATATTTTTACTTATAAAATTAATCTTGGTAAACGGTAATACCTAAAAATGGAAGTAATATTCATGACTACAGAAAATTTAACAAGGTTTGAAAAAGCTAGACTTCTTGGAGCTAGAGCAATTCAGATTTCAATGGGTGCTAAACCTTTAGTAAAAATTGGTGACTCATTAGATCCTATTGATATAGCTTATGAAGAACTCAAGGCTGGAGTTTTACCATTAGATGTAATAAGATATGATGAATAAATAGTTTCATGCTATTTATTTCATTATTTAATTATTTAAAAAAAATAAAAAATACCAATATAACTCTATAAAGAAATTTACTAATTTTTTATGAGTATAGATTATATGGTAATAAATTAATTGACACTGAGGTGTTTTTTTTGGATAGTATAATAGAGGATGTCCAAGTTCGTAAGATTTTGGACAGCAGAGGAAACCCAACTGTTGAAGTAGATGTAATTACTTGGAACGGATTTGGTAGAGCTGCTGCACCAAGTGGGGCTAGTACTGGTTCAAGAGAAGTAGTTTCTTTCCCTGAAGGTGGAGTGGACGTAATTGTAAGTGAAATTGAAGATATAATTGCTTCTGAACTTATTGGAATGGATGCTGAAGATATTTCTACCATTGATGAAGTTTTAAGGGAAGTTGATGGAACTGATAATCTTTCAGCTATTGGTGGTAATACTACTGTAGCTGTTTCTATGGCTGTGGCTAAAGCTGCTGCTGCATCTTACAACATGCCATTATACAAATATTTGGGAGGAAATTTAGTAAATGAATTACCTTTCCCTCTTGGAAATATGATGAATGGTGGAGCACATGCAGGAGTTAATGCACCAGATATTCAAGAATTTTTAGTAGTTCCTGTTGGTGCAAAAAACATGGTTGAAGCTGTATTTGCAAATTCAAGTATTCATAAAAAATTAAAAGAATTAATCCAAACTAAAGACTCCAATTTCACTGGTGGAAAAGGAGATGAAGGTGGATGGGTACCTAACATTACTAATGATGCTGCTTTAGAAATTCAAGCTCAAGCATGTGAGGAAGTAGGTGATGAACTTGGTATTGAAATTAGACCTTCTTTAGATATGGCTGCTTCTGAATTATGGAATGCAGATGAACAAAAATATGTTTATGCTCAAGATGGTATCAAAAGAGATACTGGAGATCAAATTGACTTTGTAAAAGACATTATTGATACATATAACATGTTTTATGTAGAAGATCCATTTGATGAATCTGATTTTGATGGATTTGCTCAATTAACTTCTAAAGTTGGAGATAAATGTCTCATTTGTGGTGATGATTTATTTGTAACAAATAAGGAAATTTTAGCTAAAGGTATTGAAATGAATGCTGCTAATGCAATCATTATTAAACCTAATCAAATTGGTTCTTTATCTGAAACTTATGCTACTGTAAAATTAGCTAAAGAAAATGATATTGTACCTGTTGTTTCCCATAGGTCTGGTGAAACTACTGATGCAACTATTGCTCATTTAGCTGTAGGATTTGGTTCTCCTATGATTAAAACAGGAGCTATTGGTGGAGAAAGAATAGCTAAATTAAATGAGCTTATTCGTATAGAAGAAGAGCTTTCTAATCCAAAAATGGGTGAATTCTAAGAAAATACTGATTTTGGAGATGAAGTTATGCCTATTGTAACTATCGATTATGATAAATGTAAAGGTATTGATTGTGCAGAATGTGTTGACGTTTGCCCAATGGAAGTTTTAGTTCTTGAAGGGGACAAAGTTGAAATTGTAGATCAAGAAGACTGCAGTTTTTGTGAAGTCTGTATGGATGTTTGTCCTGAAGAATGTGTTAATGTTGAAGATGATGATTAAATTTATTTAAAAAAATTATTAAAAAATATATTATTAAATTAAGGTGAATAATTATGTCCGAACTTTTAATTGAATTAGATAACTACTTAGCAGCAGGTTTACATATTGGAACCCAACAAAAAACTAGTGATATGGAAAAATATATATTCAGAGTAAGATCTGATGGTTTATATGTTTTAGATATTCAAAAAACAGATGAAAGAATTAGACAAATAGCTAAACTCTTAGCTAAATACGACCCAGAAGATATTTTAGTAGTAGCTACCAGACAATATGGTCAAGCTCCTGTTAAAAAATTCGGTGAAGTTACTGGTGCAAAAACTATTCCTGGTAGATTTATTCCTGGAACTTTAACTAATCCAACTTATGCTAAATTCATCGAACCAAAAATTATTGTTGTAACTGACCCAAGATCTGATGCACAAGCAGTACTTGAATCCAAACAAAATGGAATTCCTGTAGTTGCATTATGTGATACTGAAAACTTACTTAGCTTTGTTGATATTGCAATCCCTGTAAACAACAAAGGTAGAAAAGCTATTGCTTTAGTTTATTGGTTACTTGCTAGACAAATATTAAGAGAAAGAGGTACCATTCCTGAAGATGGTGACTTAGATATTGAAGCTACTGACTTTGAACTTAAATTTTAAGTAAGTGAGTTTTATGTTAAGAAAACCTGCAGTTGCTGGTGTTTTTTATCCAGATAATTCTGATGAACTTTTAAAAGCTATTGAAAGTAGTTTTACTAATTCATTTGGTGTTGGGGAAATTCCAGATATTAATTCTTTTGAAGATATTGATTATCCTATTAATGTCATGGTTCCTCATGCAGGTTTTCAATATTCCGGAACAATAGCTTCTCATAGCTATTGTGAATTGGCTAAAAATGGTTTTCCTGAAGTTTTTATAATTATTGGTCCAAATCATACAGGTTTAGGTAGTGAAATTTCAGTTTTTAATGAAGGAGAATGGATTACTCCATTAGGAAATGTTCAAATTGATGCAGAGTTTGCAGATACTTTAATTTCATTTTCAGATTTTGCATCATCTGATTTTTCTGCTCATTTAAAAGAACACTGTATAGAAGTTCAACTTCCATTTTTACAATATTTTTCAAATGATTTTAAGATAGTTCCAATTGTAATGGGAACTCAAACAATAGCTAGTGCAAATGATTTAGCAACAGCTATTTTTAAAACTGCTGAAAAATTAGATAAATCTTATTGTGTTATTGCAAGCACGGATTTATCTCATTTCAATATACAAGAACGAGCAAATAAAGTGGATAACTTTATTTTAGAAGATATTGTGGATATGGATGAATTTAAACTTTTAGAAGAAATTATTCAATATAATATAACGATGTGTGGTTATGGTCCAGTTATGACTACAATAATACTTTCAAAGATGTGTGGAAAGAATACATCTGAAATATTGGCTTATAAAACTAGTGGGGATGTAACTGGTGATTTAAGTTCTGTTGTAGGTTATGCTTCAGGTATTTTTAAATAAGGTGTGTTTATATGAGGGCTTTAGCTTCTGCTCCAGCAAAAACTATTTTGTTTGGTGAACATTCTGTTGTTTATGATGAACCTGCGATTGCAGGAGCAGTTAATAAAAGGGCATATGTTGAAATTACAGAATCTAAGACAGATAAATCTATTTTAAAGTCTAATGATTTAAATTTTGAAGCTGAGTTAGATACTAAACATAAAAAATATAATTTAAAAAGAGGAAAGCCAGGTATTATTCGATATATTTTAGAGGCTCTTAATAAAGTTCATGATCATAGTCCTATAGTAATGAAGTTATCTTCAAATATTCCTATTGGTTCTGGATTAGGTTCTTCTGCAGCTGTTACAGTAGCTACATTAGCTGCTTTATATAGATTTCATAATATAAGATTTAATAAAAAATCATTGGCTCATGATGCTCATATGGTGGAACAAGCAGTTCAGGGAATAGCTAGTCCATTAGATACCTTAGTTTCTACTTATGGTGGTTTAGTTTATTTATCTAGAAATAAAAAAGTAGAACATTTTAAAGTTAACTTTAATGCTCCTTTTGTTGTAGGTTATACCAATAAACATGGTAATACTGGCAAAATGGTTAAAGATGTTAAACTTTTAAAAAATAGAAATCCAAAAATTATTAATCCTGTAATTAGTGCAATGGGTCAATTAACTAATTATGCTAAACAAGCTATATTAAAACGTGATTTTGATAAAATTGGTGAATTAATGAATTTAAATCATGGATTTTTAGATGTTTTAGGGGTTAATACTATGGAATTATCTAGAATGGTTTATACTGCTAGAGACTGTGGTGCTATTGGTTCTAAAATCACTGGAGCTGGTGGTGGTGGAAGTATCATAGCACTTTGTCCAAATAAAGTTGATGAAGTTGCTCGTGGAATTTCTATGGAAGATAATGTTCTAAAAATAAGATTTACTAGAAAAGGGGTTTCTTCAAGGATTTATAAGTGATTTGAATGATTATTTTAAAGATTGGGGGAAGTATCTTAACAAATAAAGATGCTGCTAAAAGTGAAATTGATGAGAAAAATTTATCAAGAATTGCAAATGAAATTAAATCTTCACTGGATAATAATTCTCAGGAATTAATTATTGTTCATGGTGCAGGATCATTTGGCCATCCTCCAGCTAAAGAATATAAAATTGGGGAACCTTTTAGCAAAGAAGAGTATCCTCAAAAAAGAATTGGATTTTCTAAAACACAAAATGCTGTTAAAAAATTAAATATGCTTATTTGTGAAGAATTTATAAAGGAAGATTTACCTATTGTAGCTATTCCAGCTTCAAGTTTCATGGTAGCTACTAATAAAAGAATAACTGAAGGAAATTTAGACAGTTTTAAACGTTATTTAAGTAAAGGATTTATTCCAGTTATTTATGGAGATGTTGTTTTAGATAATGATTTGGAAATTTGTGTTATTTCTGGTGATCAAATTATTCAATTCTTAGCTAAAAATCTCAACCCTGATAAAGTTATTTTGGGAACTGATGTTGATGGGGTTTATAATAAAAATCCTAAAATACATGAGGATGCTATTTTCTTTGACAAATTTTCTTCACTTGAGGATTTAGATTCTTTAGAAGGAACAACTAATGTTGATGTTACTGGTGGAATGGTTGGTAAGATTAAAGAGCTTTTATATTTAGCAGATTTGGGAATTGAATCTAAAATAATAAATGCTGAAATTGAAAACAATATTTTCAAAGCTTTAAGTAATAAACAAGTTAGGGGAACTGTTATTTCAAGGGGATAATAAAACATGATTTCAGATAGAAAATTAGAGCATTTATTAATTTGTAAAAATTATGATGTTGAATTTAAAAATAAAAAAACTGGTTTCGAAGATGTTGAATTAATCCATAAAGCACTTCCAGAAATTGATAAAAATGAAATTGATTTGTCAACTTCTGTTTTTGGTAAAAAATTAGATTCTCCTTTATTTATAACTGCTATTACTGGAGGTCATCCTTCTGCAAAAGCTATTAATAAACAATTAGCTATTGCTGCTGAAACTAAAAATATAGCTTTAGGTGTTGGTAGTCAAAGAGCAGCTATTGAACATCCTGAACTTGCAGATACTTACACGGTTGTTAGAAAAAATGCTCCTGATTGTTTACTTGTAGGTAATATTGGAGCACCTCAATTAGAATTAGCTGATAAGGCTGTTGAAATTTTAGATGCAGATATTTTGGCTATTCATTTAAATCCTCTTCAAGAATCAATACAACCTGAAGGGGATTTGGATGCAAGAGGTTATCTAGATTCAATAAGTAAAATAACTGAAAGTGTAGATATTCCTGTTATGGCTAAAGAAACGGGTTGTGGAATCTCTGCAGAATCAGCAAAAGAACTTGTTGATGCAGGTGTTAGTTATATTGATGTTGAAGGTGCAGGTGGAACTAGTTGGGCTGCTGTTGAAACTTACAGAGCTGAAGACAGATATTTGGGTGAAACATTTTGGGATTGGGGAATTCCAACAGCAATTAGTACCGTAGAAGTAACTAATGCTGTAAATGTTCCAATTGTTTCATCTGGAGGTATTAGATCAGGTCTTGAGGCAGCAAAAGCTATTGCTCTTGGAGCAGATAGTGTGGGAATGGCATTGCCATTTTTAAAATACTCTACTTCTCAAGAACAATTAGTTAAATTCATTGATAACTTTAATGACTCTTTAAGAATAGCTATGTTTTTAGTTGGTGCAAGTAATATCGAAGAACTTAAAAATTCAAACTTAGTTATAAGTGGAAAAACAAGAGAATGGCTTAATGAACGAGGAATTAACACAAAGAAATATTCAAGGAGATAAAAACATATGAGTGTTGAAGTAATCGCAATTGGCGGATATGAAGAAGTCGGGAAGAACATGACTGCTGTCAAAATTGGCGAAGATGTTATCATTTTTGATATGGGAATACACTTAGACAGAATCAATATCCATGAAGATACAGATATTGATAGAATGCATAGTCTAGATTTAATTGAAAGAGGTATTATTCCAGATGATACTTTAATGAAAGATGTAGATGGTAAAGTTAAAGGAATAATTTTCTCTCATGGTCACTTAGATCATATTGGTGCAGTAGCTAAATTAGCTCATAGATATGATGCTCCATTAATTGGAACTCCATATACTACTGCTTTAGTTGAAAAACAAATTAAAGGGGAACGTAAATTTAAAGTGAATAATCCAATTAGACCTTTAAACCCTGGAAGTAAAATGAAATTATCTAAAAATATTACTTTAGAATTTGTTCAATCAACACATAGTATTCCACAAGCTGTTTTCCCGGTTTTACATACTCCTGAAGGAATTATTGTTTATGCACTTGATTTCAAATTTGATAATCATCAAAAAGTATCTCCACCACCAGATTATAAAAGGTTAAGGGAATTAGGTAGGAAAGGAGTTCTTACTCTTATTGTGGAAACTACTAATGCAAAGAATACTGATGAAGTTAAAACTTATTCTGAAAGAATTGCAAGAAATATTTTGGAAGATGTCATGCATGGACCATTATATGAGAAAAAAGGTATGATTGTCACTACTTTTGCATCTCACATTGAAAGGGTTCAAGCTATAGCAGATATTGCTAAAAAAAGTCATAGGGAAATATATTTCCTTGGAAGATCAATGGAAAGATTCTGTGGTATTGCACAAAAACAAGGTATTTTAAAATTACCTAAAAATGCAAGTATATATGGAAGTCCAAAAGCAGTTAATAAAGCTTTAATGAGAGCTGATGAAGATAGAGAAAAATATTTACTTGTAACTACTGGACATCAAGGTGAACCAGATGCATTACTTCCTAGAATAGCTAGTAATAGAACTCCATTTAACATTAAAGAGGGAGATAATGTTATTATTTCTGCACCAATTATTCCAAATCCGACTAATGCTGCTAATAGGCATATTATGGAAAGTAAATTGAGATCAAAAGGTGCAAGAATTTATTCAAATGCCCATGTTTCTGGACATGCAGGAAGAGAAGACCACCGAGAATTCTTACGTATGTTAAAACCACAACATATTATTCCTGCTCACGGAGATTTATCAATGCTTTCAGCTTATGGGGAATTAGCTGAAGAAGAAGGTTATAGGATTGGCTATAATGTTCATATATTAAGAAATTCACAAGCACAAGTTTTTGAAAATGAACGTGCACATGGAGGAAATTAAAATGGATATAATAGGTGAATTAGGAAATTATTCTGCTGATATTAGTAGGACAATAGAAGAAGAATTATCTTGTATTGTTCCAAATAATCTTCAAGAAGCTTCAATTTATTTAACTAAAGCAGGTGGTAAAATGCTTAGACCTGCTTTAACATTAATTACTTCTGAGGCAGTTGGAGGATCTAGGGATAATTCATTAAAATCTGCTGCAGCTATTGAACTTATTCATACATTTTCACTTATTCATGATGATATCATGGATGATGATGATATGAGGAGGGGAAAACCTGCAGTACATAAGGTTTGGGATGAGAATGTAGCTATTTTAGCTGGAGATACTTTATTTTCAAAAGCTTTTGAAATAATTATGAATTCCAATCAAGAAAAAAATACTCCCTCTCAATTAAGTCAAACATTAGCTACTGTAGCTGATGCTTGTGTTAAAATTTGTGAGGGTCAAGCTTCTGACATGAGTTTTGAAGATAGATATGATGTATCTGAAGAGGAATATTTGGATATGATTTTCAAAAAAACTGGTGCATTAATAGCAGCAGCTTCTAAAGCTGGAGCTATTATGGGTGGAGCTAATCAAGACGTAATTGATGCAATGTATGATTATGGAAGATTAATTGGTCTTGCTTTCCAAATTCAAGATGATTATTTAGATTTAGCTAGTGATGAAGAAACATTAGGTAAACCTATTGGTAGTGATATAGCTAAAGGTAAAATGACTATTATTGCTGTTAAAGCATTAGATGCATCTGAAGGTGAAGATAATGAAAAATTATTAGAAATCTTAAAAGATGATAATAATTCACAAGATGATATACTCTTAGCAGTGGATTTATTCAATAAATATGGTGCTATTGAATATGCTAGAAATGTTGCTTTACAAAATGTGAATGATGCTAAAAAAGTACTTGAAATATTGCCTGATTCTGAAAGTAAACAGATGCTTTTTGCTCTTGCAGATTTCGTACTTGAAAGACATTCCTAATTTTTCTTCTTTTTTTTATTTTTTTTGATTAATTAAATATTGGTTTTAATTTTTTTATCTGATTTTCAAATCTTTCATTATAATTATTTGCTATTTCTTCATACTGGTTCCAAATGCCAATAGCTGTATTGGGAATTATTTCATATTTTTCTTTGGAAAATTTGGAATATATATGCATCATTTCTTTTGAATCGGAAATAATCATCTTAACAAATGGAACTTCTGTTTTGTAGATTGCTATATTATGTTTATTATATAATTTATTAACCGTTAATTGTTCAGATGTTGTATTGCAGTATGGTGAGATTATTATATTTATCGTAACTTTTTCAGATTTTAAAAGAAGTTCATAGATTAATTTAGATAGCTCTTCTTGAAGTAAAAATCCTATTCTCATATTTATTGTTTTTTTAGATCTTCTAATAATTTCTAATTCTTTATCAATTATATTTTCTATTCCACTTATTCTCCAAATTGGAGCTTCCACTTGGGAAATTTTTTGTTCATATAATCTATTTAAATTCTGACTAGTTTGAGATATTTTTTTATTAAAAATTTCTTTTTCTCTTTTTAATACATTTATTGGTGGTTTGACATGATATGTGAGAGGCCTACCACTTTCTATTTCTATGTATTCTTTTGAATTTAGTCTTTTTAAAACATCATATATTTTTGATCTAGGTATTTTTGATTTATCACTTATTTCATCAGCAGTTCCTTGAATTAATGAACTTAATGTAATATATGCTTTAGCTTCATAGCTAGTTAAGCCTAATTGTTTTAATAAATTGATGTCATCTTGATTCATAATATTGATTATTTATTTTTTATTTATAAAACTTACTTTTTACCCTTAAAAAGTTACAAAATATTTATAAATCATAAAATCAACGGTTATATTGATAATTATAATGGAGGTAGTTATTATGGTAGATATGTTTTGTTATCAATGTTCACAAACTGCAAAAGGTACTGGATGTACTGTACGTGGAGTTTGTGGTAAGCAACCAACAGTAGCTAGATTACAGGATAATTTAATTTATGCTATGAAGGGAATTAGTGCGTATAATTATAATGCAAATGTTTTAGGTGTTAAAGATTCTGATGTTGATGAATTCTTAACAAAAGGATTGTATTCTACTTTAACAAATGTTAATTTTGATGCAGAAGATTTAATTAATTTAGGTCTTGAAGCAGGTGAGGTTAATATTAAAGTCATGAAAATGCTTAAACAAGCTCATATTAATAATTATGGTGAACCTGAACCTGCCGAAGTTAAAGTAGGAGCACAAGAATGTCCTGCAATAATTGTTACGGGACATGATTTAAAAGCATTGGAAGAACTTTTAAAACAAACTGAAGGAACTGGAGTTAAAGTATATACTCATAGTGAAATGTTACCTGCTCATGGTTATCCAGAACTTAGAAAATATGAAAGTTTAGCAGGACAACTTGGTAAAGCATGGTTCGATCAAAAAGAAGTATTTTCTAAATATAATGTAGCTATTGTAGCAACAAGTAATTGTGTATTGCTTCCAAAAGATGAATATGCTGATAGAATATTCACTATGGATGTAGCTAAATTACCTGATACTCCAGTAATTGAAAATTATGATTTTAAACCAGTAATTGACAAAGCTATTGAACTTGGAGGACTAGAATCTGAAGAGTTAACTACAATTACTACTGGTTTTGGAGCATCTACAGTACTTTCACTTGCAGATAAAATTAAAGAATTAGTTGAAGCAGGTAAAATAAAAAGATTCTTCTTAGTTGGTGGATGTGATGGACCATTCCCTAAATCTAATTACTACAGAGAATTTGTTGAAAATTTACCTGAAAATACTATTGTATTGACATTAGCTTGTGGTAAATTTAAATTCAATGATTTAGATTTAGGTGACATTGAAGGCGTACCAAGACTTATTGATTTAGGTCAATGTAATGATGCAATTGTTGCAGTAGATATTGCAGTTGCATTATGTGGATTATTTGATGTTGAATTAAATGATTTACCTCTTACAATTGTTTTAAGTTGGATGGAACAAAAAGCAGCAGCTATTTTATGGAGTTTATTGTACTTAGGTAAAACAGACATGCTTATTGGACCAATGTTACCAGCATGGGCAAATGAAGATATAATTAATTACTTGGTAGAAACATATAATTTAACGCCAATTGGAAATCCAATTGAAGATATTAAAAAAATAATGGGTGAGTAAATGAGTGATGATATTAAAGCTAAATCTTTAAATATTGAGGATTTAGTAGATTACCAAGATGATACAGTAGTTAGTAGAGAAGTTATTAAAAAAGAGCTTGGAACAGTAACATTTTTTGCATTTGACAAAGGTCAAGGCTTAAGTGAACATTCAGCTCCATTTGATGCAATGGTTCAAGTAATTGATGGTGAAGCAGAAATAACTATTTCCGGTAATAAAAACATTGTTAAAAAAGGTGAAATGATTATAATGCCTGCTAATGAACCTCATGCTCTACAAGCTGTAAATAAACCTTATAAAATGATTTTAACTATGATTAAATCAGATTAAATCATTTTATTTTTTTTTATTTTTTCCACCAAATTAAAATCCAATCAGCTTTGTCTTTAGTATTGTATAATTTTCCTGTTTTGGGGTCTTTTTTAAGAATTTTTTTAAGATAGGCTTTTAATTGTTTTTTTTCATTATTATTAAGTAAATCTAATCTGAATTTACCATTATCCATAGCTTCTTCTATTGAGTCATATTCTCTATATGCTTTAATAGCTAATCTTTCAACATTGGCATAAATTCCCATGTTGTAAAGGATATTAAATAAATAATTATGTCCAGGGAACTGTTTATTTTCTTTTCCAATATAATCATTAAATTCTTTTTCTATTTTCCAATTTTCAGGTCCAAATAATGTAATAAAGACATATTTATTAGCTATTTTATTCATTGTTTTAAGAGTTTCTTCAATTGGAATAATTCCATTTAAAGATCTTGAAGCAAGTACAATATCATAATCTCCAATTTCTTCATAACTAATTTTTTCTAAAGGTTTTAAAATAGTATTTACATTATTTATTTCTTGTTTTTGAGCTCTTTTGTTTAATAATTCTAACATTTTAGTTGATGAATCGATTCCAGTTACATTTTTAACTTTTTTAGCTATGGGTAATGTAATTGATCCTTCACCACACCCTAAATCTAAAACACTATCATTTTCATCTAAAATTAGTTTTGAAAATAATAAATCATGATAATCATCTTTTTTAGCTTTTTTATGAAAATGAGGAGCAGCTTTATCCCAGTCTTTATTTTTGTCTTCTTTTTGCTTAAGTGATTCTTCCCAATATTGACTCCATTTAACTTCATTTGGATTATTTATAGTTTGTTTCATAATATCACTTATTAAATAAAATTATTTTCATAAATTTTTTTAGCTAATGAAGCTACAGCAGTAATTAAGAATAACATAACTACGATTAATTCAATTTTACTATTAACAGGTAAAAAACGAACTATAATAGCAAGAGCTAACATTATATAAACTAATTTATTCAAATCAAAGTTATGTTTACTATATTTAACATCTGCTATGCCCTGATTAAGTAGCTTTTGTTTTTCTTTTTCACAGTCCTTTAATAATTTTATTCCATTTTCATTTAAGTCATTATTAATTTCTATGCTGAGAATTATGTCCATAGTTCTGTTTAAACATTTCATAGCTTCATTATATTCTTGTAGTTGGATTAATGCAAGTGCTTTTTTGTGATACCATTCAAGAATAAGAGGCTCTTCAGTTTTGCTTAGCGCATTTATTCCCATATCAAAACATTGTATAGCCTTTTTATATTCTTTTAAATTAACATAAATATCTCCTTTTATAAGGAGTCCTTCTATTGTTTTTTCAATTTTTAAACATCTATTTATAATCTCTAAAGCTTCTTCATTATTTTCATTTTTCTCACATAATAATTTAGCTTTTGCTAATAATGTTAACATGTTATTTGGGTATTCTTTAAGAATTTCTTCCCCATAATTTAAAGCTTCTTCTTTTAACTCTTTTTCAAATAGGTAAATTAATTTAAGTTCACAAAGATTTTCTTTTGACTTACATGTAATTATTTCATCATTATATGGATTTTCATGGTAATTTTCAATGAGATTCTCAATTATTTGTTTAGATTCTTCTTCTTTTCCTTTTGCAGACAATGCAACTGCTTTTTGGAAACGAATAGATATTGAGTCAGGTCTTTTTTCTAAATATTTATTAAAGTATTTTTCTCCATAATCCTGATTATCATGAGTAATATCTTCAATTAAATAGTAATATCCTCTTAATGGAATTGCAGGGATATAATTTTCTTTTAAAAGTAGGTCATTGATTTCTAAAAAATCATTTAAATTCTTTTTTTGAAATAACCTAAATGAAAGTTTATTAGCTTTTTCATATTCTTTGTTATTAATTAACTCAATAGCTTTTTTATTTACCATATTTAAGTTCACCTATTAATCTACAACAGTTTTTCCAGTTAGGATATTATCATAATCTTCAACATTTTCCTTAAGTAATTTTGGAATATTTAGATTATATGGACATTTTTTAATACATTCACCACATTCATCACATTTTTTTGCCTGTTTCATTTTACTTTGGAAATCTTCATTTAAACTAGGTTGTGTAGGCATTCTTCTAATCCATAATGACATTCTAGCACAAATACTGATTTCAATTTTATTGTGACAGGGCATACAATATCCACAACCTCTACAAAAATCATTTCCTAACTCTTGTTTATCTTTATGAATAGCTAAGTTTAATGTATTATCTAAAATAGGGGAATTTTCTTGGTAAGATAAAAATTCATCTAATTCACTTTCTTTTTGAATACCCCAAATAGGTAACACATTATCATAGTTCATCATAAATGCATATGCTGCTTTAGAATTAGTAATTAACCCACCACCCATAGCTTTCATAGCTATGAATCCAATATCTAACTTTTTACATTTTTCAACTAAATTTAACTCTTGTTTATCTGTTAAATATGAAAATGGGAATTGTAATGTTTCATATAAACCACTATTAATTGCTTGTTTAGCTATTGTGAATTTATGGGAAGTAATTCCAATATGTTTTATTTTTCCTTCTTGTTTAGCATCTAGCATTGCTTCGTAAAGTCCACTTCCATCATTAGGTTTTGGGCAAAAAGGAAGATTGTGAAATTGATAAATATCGATATAATCAGTTTGAAGATTTTTAAGTGAAGTTTCTAAATCTTTCCAGAAGCCTTCAACATTTTCAGATCCTGTTTTTGTTGCAATGATAACATTTTCTCTTACTTCATTTAGACTCGCACCTAATTTTTCTTCACTATCTGTGTAAAAACGAGCAGTGTCATAAAAATTGATTCCATTATCATATGCTTTTTTTATGATTTCAATGGAATCTTTTTTATTTCTTCTTTGTATTGGAAGGGCTCCAAATCCATTTTTATTAACTTTATAATTTGTTTTTCCAAGTCTCACTATTTTCATTTAACATCACTAATATCCAATAATCTTTAGTATAATATATGCTATTATGATAATTAAAAGTGCAGTTATTGATGTTTTTGAAGAAAGGAATTTAAATTGACCAAAACGTTTGTCCTCTACATTATCTTTGTACATTAATTTGTCTTTTTCAAAGGAACATTTTTGATAGATGGCTTCAAGATCTTTATCTAATCTACCATAATCATTTAACATGTCAATGGTTTTATTTAAATATTTCATAGCTTCATCATATTTTCCAAGTTTAACATTACAAAATGCAGCTTTATAATTAAAATTAGTGATTAAGTCTAATTCATCTTTTGCATCTTTTTCATGAGTGATGCATGAATTATATGCATTCAATGCTTCATCATATTTTCCTAGTTCATATAATGCATTTCCCTTTGAATTTAAAGCGATAATTGTATGTTCTTCATCTAAACTTTTATTTAGGTATTCTAAAGCTTTTTTGTATTCTCCAGTTCTTTCAAGAAGTTGGCCTTTATAAAAAATTTCTTTTTTATTTTCTCCAAATTTTTTTTCATATTTATTTATTTCACTTAATGCTTTTTGATTTTGATTATCTTTCATTAAAAGTTCGATTTTACCCATTCTAACTTCTTCATGTGAAATTCTAGGTTCTTCTTTTTGAGAATATACTTCATAATTTTTAAATGCTTTATCCATATATTCAATAGCTTCTTTTAGTTTATTTTTATTAGATAAAGACATTGCCTTATCACAAAGTCCATTAATTGACTGAGGTTCTATTTCCAAATACATGTCAAAGTATTTTTCTCCATAATCTCCATTATCATGATTTGAATCATAATATTGGTGATAATGACCTCTTTCTTCAATTGCAGGCAAATAATCTTTTTGAATTAATAAATCTAAAATAGTTAAATATTCATCTATTTTATCTCTACCATGTCTTTTTTTAGCTATATCAAGAGCTTTTTTATATTCTTCATTTTTTATTAAATCTTTTGCTTGTTCAAGCTTATCGCTCATTGTATCGCACCTAATTTCTATTTAGCTCCGTAAAAATAAATAACTACTCTTAGTGAATATTTATATATTTTCAGGTAAATAAATTATAGTGTTAATTAACTATTTTTATATAAATTGTGATGATTTTATGAATGATTTAGAAGAAATTGTCTATAAACATGCTTTATTAAATGCTGCTAAACATAAAGGAAGTGCAAATCCGGGAGCAGTTATTGGTTCAATCATGAGTCAAGAACAGGATTTGAGAAGTAAAGCAAAAGAAATTGGTCCAATAGCTGGAAAAATTGTAGCTCAAGTTAATAATTTGAGTATTGAAGATCAGGAAGCTGAAATGGCAAAATATCATGTTGAAGTTAAAGAAAAAAAACAAAAAAAAGAAGAAGGACTTCAAGAACTTCCTGGATCTCATGATAATGTAGTAATGAGATTTGCTCCAAATCCAAGTGGTCCATTACATATAGGTCATGCTCGTGCTGCAGTTCCAAATGCAGAATATGCTAAACGATATAATGGTAAAATTATATTAAGAATAGAAGATACTGATCCTAAGAGGGTTTTTGAACCAGCATATGATTTAATTCCTCAGGATTTGAAATGGTTAGGAATAACTCCTGATGAAGTTTATTATCAAAGTGATAGGTTTGAAATTTATTATGATTATGCCCGTCAATTAATTGAGAAAGGTGCAGCTTATATGTGTACCTGTGATGGTGCTACTTTTAAAGAACTTAAAGATAATTGTCAGCCATGTCCATGTAGGGATAATACTGTTGAAAAAAATCTTGAATTGTGGGATAAATTTGACAAAATGCATGCTGGAGAAGCTGTTTTAAGAGTAAAAACAGATATTAATCATAAAAATCCAGCTATTCGTGATTGGGTTGCTATGCGTATTGTCGAAGAAACTCATCCTCGTTTAGGAAATAAATATAGGGTTTATCCAATGATGAATTTTTCAGTAGCTGTTGATGATCATTTAATGGGTATGAGTCATGTACTTAGAGGAAAAGACCATTTGGCAAATAGTGAAAAACAAAAATATTTATATGATCACATGGGTTGGGATGTTCCTGAATTTATTCATTATGGTAGATTAAAAATGGAGGATATTGCATTAAGTACTTCTAAAGCTTTAGAGGGAATTAATTCTGGAAAATATTCCGGATGGGATGATCCAAGATTAGGTACTTTAAAAGCAATAGCTAGGAGAGGAATTCAACCTCAAACAATTTATAACTTAATTACTGAAATAGGTGTTAAAATGTCTGATTCAGCGATTAGTTGGAAAAAAATTTATGGTTTAAACCGTAATTTTTTAGAACCAATAGCTAATCGTTATTTCTTTGTAGAAAATCCTGTTGAAATAAATGTTGAACAGTATGAAGATGGTGCTGTTGATATTGAAAGACCATTACATGCTGATCATGAAGATAGAGGAAATAGAATATTGCCATTTGCAGGAAAAGCATATTTGGCTAATGAAGATATTAATGATGGAATAGCTAGATTGATGGATGCAGTTAATGTAGATATTAATGGAGATGAAATTGTTTATAATTCAACTTCTTTTGAGGAAGCTAGAGATCTAAAAGCTAAAATTATTCAATGGGTTCCTGTTGAGGATAATATTAATGTAACTATTGTTATGGATGATGCATCTACAAAAACTGGACTTGGAGAAGGAGCTTTAAGAGATTTAACTGTTGGAGATGTTGTACAATTTGAAAGAGTTGGATTTGCTCGTTTAGATGAAATTAAAGATGATGAGTTAATATTTTATTATGCTCATAAGTAGGAGGGCAATATGACATTATTTACTAATGGGTATATTACTCTTTCAATTCCTGAAGGATTTCAAAGTGTAAGCAATTTTAATGAATTTGTTGAGTTATATTTGGTTGATTCAACAAAACCTATGACTATTAAAGTATCTGTCAGTCCAACTATTGCAGGTTTAGTTGATATAAAAGAAAACATTGAAAATAATTTTGAAAAAGGAAAGGGAGAATTAATATTCTCCGATTTTGTTCCTGTTAATGAAGATATTTATTATGCAGCTATTTCAACTATTGATGATGGAAAAATAACAGCTCGTTGTAATGAATTTTTATTTGTTAAAGATGATAATTTGTATTCCTTTGAATTTGCATATCCTTATGCAGATGCTGAATTAGATGATTTTTATTTGAATATAATCCGTTCATTAAAAATAGGAAAACCAAAATATATAGTAGAAAAAGAAAGTTATAGGTTAAATGAATAAAAAAAGAATAAGAAAAATATTTTTTCTTATTAATATATTTTTTTAATGTCTTTGGAACTAATATCTATTTTTTTACCTCTGTATTTTACAGATATGTCAGTGCCTCTAATTCCATAGACTTTACTGGAATAAGATTCTCCATCATGATTAAATATGATTTCATCACCTTTATGGAGAACTACTTCTTCATTGTTTATTTTTATTTTTATATTGCTTTTTGCTGGTTTTTCTTTTATTTTAATATCTTCAATGCCGGGTGTTTCATTTATTCCATGGGATTTGGATGATTTTTCTGCATCAGTATTTTTCATCATGTTAAATACTTTACGAGTATTTTCTTGTCTAATTAATTGTTCTTGTGTTGGTTCTTCATAATCATAGTCACTAGGGTACTCTTCATGTCTTTCATTAATAATAGGTTCATATTCTGGGAATTCTTCTTTTTCATATGTACTTACGTTTCTTAAGTACATTTCATCTGCAACATGATCTTTTTCACTTATGTGTTGTTCTGGAGTAAGTTTTTCTTTTACTTCATTAAATATTTTGGAATTTTTAATAGTGTTTGTTATTTTAGCTAAATCTTTCCTATAATCTAAGTCGCTTAATTCATTTTCAACTTCTTCTTTTTCTTCTTTAAATATTTCAGATTCTTCTAAAGGTGCTCCAAATTCATAGTCTTCTTCAATAGGTGAAATAACACTTATATCATTTTCTTCCTGGATTTTAGTTGGAGTTTTTAAACTTGGTGTTTTTATGTCTGCACTGTTTAAAGCATCTGCAACAGTTTCTTCTTTTTCTTCAGTTAAAACATTTTCAACAGTTTCTTCTTTAGGTGTTTCATTGGTTTTCAATGTTTCTTCTGTTTCATCATTTATGTCTGATTTAATTGCATCAGTTATACTTAAACTGTTATTTTCTTTTGTTTTTTTTGTAGTTTTGTTTTCTGTTTTATTATTGTGAATGGTGTCGTAGAAACTAATTTTTTCTTTTGGTTCTACTTCAACTTCAGTTATTGAATTGTTTTCTTTTTTAGTTTCGGTTATTGGTTCTACTTCAACTTCAGTTATAAGATTTTCTTCTTTTTTACCTTCTTTCATCTGCTTGATACTTTCTTTAATTTCAGTAGTATCTTCTTTTTCTTTTTTAATAGTCTTAGATTCTTTTTCTCTTTCATTATCTTTTCTTTTTGACTCTTTAATTAATTCATCAATACTGAATAAGTCTTTTAACTCATGTTTTGGTTTTTCTTCCAAAGAAATATTATTTTCATTTTCTTTTATATTGGTTTTTTTAGTTTTACTCATAATATCCATCTGGCTTTCATTGATTGGTTCTTGAAACTTATGAACTTTTGTTTCATAATTAAAATTGATTGGTTTTTCTATTTTTTCTTCATCTTTATATGTTATTTTGTTGTTGAAGTTGTGTTCATGAGTTTCAGGAGATACATAACTATTAAAGTTGTCTTTTGGTATTTGTCCTTTTTTTCTTAAAGAAGTGCCTTGAGGTTGATTTTGTTTAGAGAAGTATGTTGAAACACTAGATTTAGTTGGTGTGGTTTTAGATAAACTATTTTGATTACTCTTTAATTTACTTTTACCAGAATTAATTATTTCATTTAAATTATCTGTAGGTAATAAAGATGTATCATCGTTTTTCATTTCGTCTTTTCTAAAGTATAATTTTACAATAATTATAGCAATTATACCTATTATTGCAATATTTATCCACACTAATATTGTAGTTTCATTCATTTTTCTCCACTTCCTAATTAATTAAGATTTTATATCTTATAATTATATATCAGTTATTTATTATTATATAGTTTTAGCTTTTTTATAAATATTTAAAAAACAGTTAGTTTATATATTCTGATAGCTAAAATATAAATTATATTAATAATTAATTATGAGGTTCAATAATGGTCGTTAAAATTAATGAAAACTATCTTAAATTAAAAAGTAGTTATCTTTTTGTTGAAGTAGCAAGAAGAGAAGTAGAATTCCAAAAAAATAATCCTGATGCAGACATTATTAAAATGGGTATTGGAGATGTTACAAAACCATTAGCTCCAGCTATTATTAAAGCATTCCAAGGTGCTGTAGATGAAATGGGGGATGCTGAAACATTTAGAGGATATGGTCCTGAACAAGGTTATGATTTTTTAGCTGAAAAAATTATTGAAAATGATTTTAAACCATTTGGAGTTTCCCTTGAGAGTGATGAAGTATTCATTAGTGATGGTGCTAAATGTGATACTGGTAATATTCAGGAAATTTTTGATTTAGGTAATAAAATTGCTGTTACTGATCCGGTTTATACTGTATATGTTGATACTAATGTAATGGCTGGAAGAACTGGTGAAATGAAAGATGATGGTATGTATGAAGGTTTAACTTACTTAAAATGCAATGCTGAAAATGGATTCATTCCAGAACTTCCAAAAGAAGATGTAGATATTATTTATTTATGTTATCCAAACAATCCAACTGGTACTACTCTCACCCATGATCAATTAAATGTATTTGTTGATTATGCAATAGAAAATAAAGCACTTATTTTATTTGATGCAGCATATGAATGTTTTATTAATGAAGATGATGTGCCTCATACTATTTATGAAATTGAAGGAGCTAAACAAGTAGCTATTGAATTTAGAAGCTTTTCTAAAATGGCTGGTTTTACAGGTACTCGTTGTGCTTACACTGTTGTTCCTAAAGAAGTAATGGGTTATGATAGTGAAGGTAATGAAGTTCAATTAAATCAATTATGGAATAGAAGACAAACTACAAAATTCAATGGAGTATCTTATCCAGTACAAGTTGCAGCATCTGCAGTTTACTCTGATGAAGGTAAAAAAGAAATTAAAGAGATAATTGATTATTATATGGAAAATGCAAAAGTAATTAGATCTAGCTTAGAGGATTTAGGTCTTGAAGTTTATGGTGGAATTAACTCTCCTTATATATGGGTTAAAACTCCGAATAATATGGATTCATGGGCATTCTTTGATTTATTATTAAATGAAGCTAATGTAGTTGGAACTCCTGGTTCCGGATTTGGTCCAAGTGGTGAAGGTTATTTAAGACTTACTGCATTTAATACTTTAGAAAATACTAAAGAAGCAATGAGCAGAATTTCTAAATTAGATTTTTAGGTGTTTTTTGTGAGAAAAATTGAAAAACCAGTTGAAATTGAACAAAATGATTCTTTTAAAGTTATATTGTCTAAATATGGTGCTTTAGGTTTAGATAAACAAGAAAACTTATCAGAATTAATTGGAGATTTAGAGGGGCAATTGGATCTTGAAAAAGGTGTTTTAAAATTTAGTGATGATATTTTATTTGATATTCAAATTTTAGGATTCTTTAATGAACAGTCAAAACAATGGGCTTGGGCTTGGGATAATGAAAATATTGGATTTGATGAAAAGCTAATTAAATCAGCTAATGAAATTCATGATATTGGTTTAAAATATGATATCCCTCAATTTACAACTCCTGAATTTGAAACTACATTTAATGATTGTCATATATGGGCTATGGTAGCTACAGCTATTCTAAAAATGGATGGATATTATGGAGTTAATATGGATGGTTTAGATATTTTTGTAGCTATTAAATCTGATTTAATAACTGAAAATAATACTGTTCTTAAATTTAGAGATACATTTTATACTTTCCAAAAGAACTTTGAGATTTTCCCAAAAATAGCTTTTGAATCATATACTAAACTTAAAGGTTATCCTTTCAAACAAAAAGAGGAATTTGCAGTTGCTAAACTCGGTGAAAGTCGTATTATTGTAAGTTTCACTGAAAGAGGAAATGTAACTCATATTCAAATGCTTTTAGAAGATGAGTGATTTTCATGAATCAAGAATTAGTTGATGAAATAGATTATGTAAAAGGATTATTAGCTAATTCTGGTTTTTTCAACAAAGAAGATATTATAGAAATATTGGAAGAACAATTTATTGAGGAAGATATTGATTTTTCCAATATTGAAATTTCTTTTAATCAAGTGGATAATTCTAATTTTAAATGTCTAGAAGATGTTTTTATTAATTTAACTGGTAAAAATATTATATCTATTCATAACTGTGGTTATGATATTGAAGAAGGAGTAGCTGATGCCTTTGAATTATTTGTTCATTTAAAAAATAATAATCATACTCCGATTGGATTTTGTTTTTATACTTTTGAGGATGTTGAAGAAGCTATTGAAGATAGTAAATTAAAAATTACATTTGGAGATTTTGAAAATAATCCAAATAAAGCTTTAGAAATTGGAAAAATTATATTCAATGATTTAAAAGAAGCTAATTTTAGTGTTAATTGGGATGAAACAGTTAATAACCAAATTGAAATTTCTATAGTTTGGGATAAAACCTTTGATGAAAATAAGGAATATGAAATTGAAGGTGCTTTTGAAGAATATATAAATAATAATTAGGTGTTTTAAATGAACTCAAAATCATTAGAATTAATTGAGGATGTTATAACTCCTTTTGGAATTTGGGATTCTTTAGAAATAGTTCAAGATTCAATATATCTGGAATTTAGTGATGTTGAATTAGGTAATCCAAAATATGATGATAGTTTAAATTTATCTTTCAGATTTTCAGATAAATCTTTCATTGTCTTTTTTTATAATAATATTTGGGATGCTGATTTTTTAGCTAATTTTGATTTTAAAAATCATTTTATAAATGAAGATTTTGTTTTAAAGGTTAAAAAAATTAAATTTTTAGATTTTGAATATCTTAATACTTTTTTTTATAATTATGCTAAAAATAAAGTTATTTCTCTAGATGAAACTTTTGATATTCACAATATTAGAAATGATTTCTTTGTTTTATTGGAAACTGAAGAATTAGCTATTGCTATGGGTGGAGATAAAATGGATTTCTTTTTCAATGATGAAAAATTAGATGATGATACTCTAAAAAAAGCGTCTAATCAATGGGTTCTCTACTTTTTAAAATATCGTTTAAAAAGAAACATTGTTATGAAAGATCCAATGTGTGAACATAATACATTGATTTAAGTTGATGTGTTTAGAATACTCTTTTTTTTAAATAAGTTTAATAGCTGTTTATTTTAGGTGAATCATAAACAGCTATCATTTTAATTCAATATTTTTTTAATTTAAAGATATAATTTATCTTTTGATTTATAACCTATGTAACAAACAACAAAACAAATAGCACTAATTATAGTTATTATTATCAATGTTATTTGTGAGCAAAATATTAATTGAGGGTAGTTTGATGGTTGAATCAGTACATTTCCCATTAATATTGCAAATATTACAGTTAATATTCCTGTACTTATTGTTTGACCTATTATTCTCATAGTAGCTACTGCACTTGATGCCATAGGAGTATCTTTTGGTGGGACACTGCTCATTATAGTATTTGTATTTGGACTTGCAAATAATCCGTATCCTATACCTTGCAAAGATAATGAGATTAATATTAATATAATTGAAGTGTCTTTATTTAAAGGAACTATTAATATTAAACCAATAGTTACAATTATCATACCAATAGTTGCAATTTTTTGAGGATCTATTTTATCAGACAATTTTCCAGCACTTGGAGCCACAATAGCCATTAATAATGGGAATGTAATTAAAATTAAACCAGAAATTTGTGAATCAAACCCTTTTATATATTGTAAATTGTAATTAACAATGGTTGTTACTACAAAAGTAGCTATATAACTCAATACACTAGCTATGTTACTTGATAAAAATTTTTTATTTTTATATAATTTTATATCATAAGCAGGATGTTTGGTTTTTAATTCGATTTTACAGAATATAATTAATAAAATAATACCTAGTAACGTTATTACAAGTCCAATTAATGTATTTAATATGGAAAATCCATAAATAAGTAATAAAATACCAATTGCAAATATTAAGGATCCTTTCAAGTCAAATTTTTCATTTTGGTATTTGAACCATTCGTTATCTATCATGAAAAGTAATATTAAATTTAATATTATAAATGGAACCATTACCCAGAATATTGATTCCCATCCAAAATTATAAGTTAAACTTCCTCCAAGCACAGGAGCTAATGCAATTCCAATATAAGTAAGACTTATATTCATTCCTAATGCCTGACCTCTTGATTCAGGACTTATTGCTTCAGCAATTATTAACATAGAATCTACACAAAGACCAGCACCACCAATTCCTTGAATTACTCTAAAAAATAACAATCCTGAAACTGTATTGGAAAGAGGAGTTCCAATAGTTCCAATTAACATTAAAATTACTGAGCAAATAAATGTTTTTTTAACACCATATTTACTGCAAAGTTTTCCTAAAGGAATAGCTAACACGGCCATTGTTAATAAATATGTGTTTGTAATCCAATTCTGCATAATATTACTTAATTTAAAAATTTCAGCTATTTGTGGTAATGCAACAGGAGTTACATTACCCATATATGCACCATAAAATGAAGCTAAGGAAGCTACAATTATAATAATTATATTTCTTTTTTTAGTAGAATTCATAAAATTTCACTCTCTTTTTTGTCATGTAAAATTTATCTTTGTTGTGTGTTTAATTTATCATTGGAATTCATTCCTACAAGAGAAGCCAAAACACTTATTGCTCCAAGTATTGTAGAACATATTAATGCTATATGACAACTTTCATTAAGTTGAGGATAAACTGAAGGGGTTATATTCACATTACCCATTACAAATGCAAAAATTACAGTTAATATCCCAATACTTAATGTTTGACCAATAACTCTCATTGTAGCTACTGCTGCTGATGCCATAGTAGTTTCATTTGATGGAACACTACTCATCATAGTATTTGTATTCGGACTGCTAAACAATCCATATCCAATACCACCTATCATTAGTGCAATTATTATTGTATAAATTGATGTAGAATCATTTAATGTAGTTAATATTAATATAGCTATTGTTGCAAGCCCCATTCCTAAAGCTGAAAGCTTTTGAGGATTTATCAAATCTGATAATTTTCCTGATTGTGGTGTTACAATTGCTTGCATAAGAGGCATACTAATTAATATCAATCCAGTCATCTGTGCATTCCATCCTAAAATATACTGGAAATGATAGTTTATGATGGTAGATAAGCTAAAAATAGATATATAACTTATTACACTGGCTATGTTACTTGATAAAAATTTGTGGTTTTTATATAATTTTACATCGAATATAGGATATTTTTGTTTTAATTCATAATATATGAATGTTATTAAGAAAATTACTCCAATTCCAGTAATTATTTGTCCAGTTATTGTGTGTAGTTCAGTAAACCCATACATAAATGCTGAAATTCCAATAGTATAAAATATAATTCCAATTATATCAATAGGATCATTATTATTCACTTGCCATTCTTCTTTAATTTTTAAATAAGTGAGTATTATTACAATGAAACTCATTGGAAGAGTTATTGCAAAAATACTTTCCCATCCAAAGTTATATGTTAAAGTACCACCTAATACTGGGGCTAATGATAATCCTATGTAAACAGATGATATATTTATTCCTAAAGCTTTTCCACGTTGATTATTGGGTACAGCTTTCACAATCATACTTACTGATGATACAAAAATTGCAGCAGAACCTATTGCTTGAATAAATCTAAAAAATAATAACATTTCTGTATTGATAGATAATATTATTCCAATAGTTCCTAAAAAGAATATTAATGCTCCATAAAAGAATGATTTTTTTAATCCTTTTTGTGCACAATATTTTCCAAAAGGGACACTTAATACTGCCATAGTCAATAAATAAAGATTGATTGTCCAGTTTTGTAAGATGTTGCTTAAATGAAATACTCTTGCAAGTTCTGGTAATGCCATAGTTACTGCATTAGATGTATATGCTGCCATAAAACTAGCTAATGATCCAACAATAACAACATAAAATGCAGTTGTTTTTTTAGTCATCATGTTTTATCCCTCCTTAGTTTAGTATTATATTAAAGGGACAACATAAATTTTTGGTTAAAAAAAATAAAATGTAATTTTTCATCTAAAAATTAACTTGTAATTTAATGAGAGTATAACTTTTGAATTCCTGAAATAAATCCATTGTAATTTTTATTATGTATATTTCCAATAATATCTTCTATACGATCATCTAACTCTTTAAGGTAAGTTTTATTATTATAATCCTGTGTTGTAAAGTAATGAACTTCTATACTGTAATTTGTATCTTCTTTTTGGAAAACATAAGTTACTCCAATATGATCCCATTGATGTTCATTATCTCTTGAAGGATTTGAAAAATACTCTTTAGAAACATTCAATCCTCCTAAATTGATTTTTTCAGTTTTCAATATATTAAAATTACCATTTTCCAATGATGAGAATTTTGAATTAGAAATACTTGTTATATTAGATTCTGGCCAATCTTCCCAAATATCAATAATTGTATAATTATTTGTAATAGCATTATCTGTTTTTGCTTGGTTACTTATATTTAATTCATCAGTAGTGTTCCATGCTTCAGGCACTACGATAGTACTGTGTTCTAATTCTATTGTTTTATCTGTTTGAACACTTAAAAAACTATTTATAGAACTCATATTAACTATAAAAAATATTATAACTATAATAATAATGATATTAAGCCCAATATCTCTTTTTTTCATAATTATCCCTTATGCTTTGTTTTATCCCATTTTCTTTCTTTTCTAATAATCATTTTAAACATAGTTTCAAAGAATAATGGTATTAAATGGAAACAGTATAACCAATATCCAATTAAATCTTTTATAAATTCAGTTATACTTGGCTTGTCACGTAAAAGAGCTACTGTAATTCCTGGTAAAAATGCAATTGTTGAAATTATTCCAACAATAAGTGGAGCATCCATTCTAATGATTGTCACACCATTGAATATAAACCATGAGATAACATTGATTATAGTAACAATAAATCCAAAAAATATGAATAAATTAAATGCATAAAATGATATATGTTCAATAATACCATATTTTTTTGAAAGACTTATTTTTGATTTTAAAATTTTAGGTAAGTAAATAAAAATTGTTTCAAAGTTACCTATAGCCCATCTTGTTCTTTGTTTAAAAAAAGATTTCCAGTCTGTAACTGCTTCTTGATATACTGCAGTTTCACCACAATATCTAATTTTTCCACCATTAAGTAATATTTTAACAGACAAGTTTAAATCTTCAGTTACTGCAAATCCATCCCATTTTCCACTTTCAATAATAGCTTGTTTTTTAACAAATTGCCCATTTCCTCCTAAAAATCCACTGTTTCCTAAATTATCTTTAGCTACTAAAGTATTTCCAAAACTTTTAAATTCAACATGTTGCATATTAGCAAGGAAGTTTTCAGTTTTGTTATACATTTTAACTCTACTTTGGACTCCATCAACTTTCGGATTATTTAAATAAGGGATTATAATATTTAGATATTCTTTTTCAACATGCGTATCAGCATCAAAAACACCTATAATTTCTCCTTTAGATAAACTTAAAGCATCATTTAAAACAAATCCTTTACCACGTCCGGATTTGGGAGGTTTCCTAGTAATTATTCTTAGTGTAGATATTTCTTTTTTTAAATCAGATAATATTTTGCCAGTATTGTCTGTGGAACCATCATTAGCAACGATAATTTCAAAATTATCGTCATTGTTTAATTTATAATTAATTTCACTAATACTTTTAACTGTATTGGCTATTGTTTGTTCTTCATTATGTGCTGGAATAATTATTGTAACAAATGGAGGTACTTCATAAGGAACCGGAGTTTCTTGTTTTTTTAAACTAATAATTGAAAGAAAAATCATGGTTAATGTAGGGATAAGAAGTAACCATTGAAGCCAAGTAACATTTCTAGCTAGTATTCCAGAAATAATTAATATGGTACATGTTGATAAAAGAAATATTGAATTTGACTTTTCAATAGTAAGTTCATTGTTTTTTTCATTTATCCTATTTTTTGCTGTTATTACTTGTAATGCATTTATATTGTGTTTTTTAACTGCAACATCAATATTTCTTTTTAATTCATCTTTATCTATGGGTTTAATTAAATATCCAAATGGTGATCCTTGTATGATTGTGTCTATGGAGTCTTCTTCATTGATGAGGGCAATATGTGGTAAATTCAGTTTGTTTGATTCTGTTGCTATTTCAATATAACTTGATTCATTGATGTTAGTATCTAATATAAGAACATTGGGCGAATGTTTATTTATGTCTTTTATAATGTTTTGCCCATTTGAATCAAAACCAATTAATTCATAATCATAAGAGTTTATAAACTTTTTAACTTTTGTTGTGAATTCTTCATCTGCACTTCCTAAGTATATTGTTGGTTTGTAATTTACTGAAGTAGCTATCTGTTGGATATTATTGTTTTGCGTCATAGTTATCTTATCACTTTGTAAATCCGTGTGCTTCATTTATTTTACTGGATTCCATTTTTGATTTTGCAATAGCTATTTTTAGAGTTTTATTTAATTTTTCCAGGTTATATGGTTTTGAAATAAAACCGTAGGATCCTTTCATATTTGATCTTTCAAATGTTTCTTGGTCTGTATTTGCTGTTAAATAAACACTAGGTATGCCTAATTCTGAAATAATGTTACTTGCTTCAATTCCGTCAATTTCACCTTTTAATTTAATGTCCATTAATACAACATCAGGTAAATATTCTGCAGCTATATCAATAGCATCCTGACCATTATTTACAGTATCTATTACTTCATATCCTAAGTCTTCTAATCCATACTTCAAGTCTAAAGCGATAATTGATTCATCTTCTACAATTAATATTTTTCCATTACTCATATAAATGCACCTTTTTTTAATTATATCCATATATTCCTGATTAATAGGGAAAGTTATTTTAAATTCAGCTCCATTTTCAACATTTCTTTCTAATTCACCACTAATTTGATTTACTAATGATTCTACAATAGTTGATCCTAAACTCCTTTTTATCTTTTTAATATCTTTAATTCCACAACCATTATCTTTAAATATAAATTCACAAGTTTCTTCATCAATTAATTTAATACTTTTGTAGATTATTTTATCTTTTTTTGTTTCTTTAAATGCATATTTTGCAGAATTTGTAGATAATTCATTTATAATTAACATTATTGGAGTTATTAATGAAATTGGTAAACGTAAATCTGGATCAATTTCTGAAATAAATTGAATATCTCTTTTTTTACTTAATAGTATACTTAATGATTCATCTTGTTTATCAATAACTTTTTTTAAGTTCAATATTTCAAAATTTGAACTATCATAAGTTTGAGCATGTAATATTGCTAATGAATTTATTCTATTTTGCATATTTTCTATGATTAACATAGGATTATCTGAGTGTGCTCTTTTTTCAAGATTTATAAAACTATTTAAAATTTGAAGATTATTTTTTATCCTATGGTGAACTTCTTTAATTATTATTTTCTGTTTTTCAACAAGTTTTGTTTGTTCTATTTTTCCAATATCGCTAGTTATATCTACTAAAAATCCCATTGAATGAATTTTATTATTTATTTTAAAATTTTCAATTATTAATTCACAAATTTTTGCATTGTCTTTTGACCCATTTACATAATAAGTTAATGTTTCTTCAAATTTGTTTATTTCGCCAGTAGCTACTTTTTTAAGTTTTTCAACAATATCTTTTTCAGCTATATTTTTATAAATATCATAAGAGTGTTTATACTCTTTTTTATTTACATTAATTATATTATAAAATCCTTCACTAAATGAATAAGCTTTATCAAAGGGTTCTATTAATAAAGCTATTTTTTCATTATACATAAACCCATTTAGCAAGTAATCTATGGGACGTGTGGTGTTACTTTCATTTAAATCACTACTAATGTCTTTGAAAAATCCGTAAGTTCCTACAAACTCTGTAAATTGGTCATATTTGGGATATAAATAACATTCAATATATTTTATACTTCCATATTCTGTTTTAATTCTAATGGTTTCTTTGGCTTTTGTGGAAGTTGAATTAAATTCATCTAATAGTTTTTTAACTTTAGGTTTATCTTCATCGATTACTAAGTTAAAAATGATATTGTAATATTTGTCAGTTTCTCTTTTTGATCTATTTAAGATACTATAAATTCCTGGAGTCCAAGTATATCTATTTTTGTATTTGTATACACTACCACTTTGTGAAATGTATTCCATTAAATGTAATCTTTCTTGGTCATAATTACTAGATTGTGGTTTTTGAAGATTGCTTTCGAGTAAGTTATCTGAATAGTTATTGATAATGTATATTTTATCGTGGTCAGACATAATAATTACATTTATAATTAGTTGTAATTTGGTTTCTTTGAAGTACATTAATCTTAATTTTTCTTCTTTTTTAGTTTTTAACATGTTAATAACATGTTCTTTAAATAATTCATAGTAAAATGGTATAGTTTTACTGAGAAGTCTGCCTTCAATGTCTTCAATATCTATTTTAAATCTTTTTAAGAATATTTTTCCAAGTCTTACAATTATTAAATCTTTTTTATCATCGCTAAGTAAAAATATATTAACATCTGAAGTAATTCTTTCTAATATATTTTCATATTCGCTTTGATAAGTATCTTTTACTTTAGGGCTTTGATGATATTCTAATTTTTCACTCAAATCATGAATTTTTATTTCAGTGATTTTTTCTGAAGGCAAATATTTTCTTTCAATATACATTTTTCACCACTTTAATAATTGTATTTTTCAAATATTAATCAATAAAATTATTTTTCAGATAATATATAAACCATGTTTATTTTTTAATAGAATTTTGTTCATTTAATAGAAATATGTTAATTGTTAGTGTTGATTTTTTTTCAATTTTAGTTAGGTTTTTAGTGATTTTTATAATAATCTTAATTTTTATTATTAGTTTATAGATTATTTATTAACCATTATATATATATATATATATTTGTTGGTTTTTTGAAATTTTTGGGCTTGAAAGTTTAATAATTTATAGACTTTTAAAGATTTCAATAAGAAATCAGAAGAAAATTTCGAGTTATTTGATTTCACTTATGATTAAAGAACATTATTTTAAAAATTATATCAAAATTAAACTATGGGAACACAAAAATTGAAAAATAAAAAGATTATACAAGTTTTTTAAAAGAGTTATAAAACTCCTTTTTTGGAAAAGTTTTTAAAAGAGTACTAACAAAGTATTTTAGTGTTGTGAAAATTTTTATTTTCATGTTTTTAATATTATGAAAGGAGTTATTAAATGACTTGTAGTATTTTAGTTGGCGGAGCATGGGGTGATGAAGGTAAAGGTAAATGTATCACTTATCTTTGTGGTAATGATAAACCTGAAATTATTGCTCGTGCAGGTGTAGGTCCTAATGCAGGACACTCTGTGGAGTTTAATGGTGAAAAATATGGTTTAAGACTCATCCCTTCTGGTTTTGTACATACTGATGCTAAACTCATGATTGGTGCTGGAGTATTAGTAGATAAAGATGTATTATTCAAAGAATTTGAAGACTTAAAAAAGTATAATGTAAAAGAAAGAACTTTTGTAGATCCTAGATGTGCTATTATCACTGAAGATCATAGACAAAGAGATAAAAAATCAGAACATTTATCTAAAAAAATAGGAAGTACTGGATCTGGTTGTGGACCAGCTAATTCTGATAGAGTATTAAGAACTGTTAAATTAGCTAAAGATGTTCCTGAACTTGAAGATTATTTGGCTGATGTTTCTTTAGAAACTAATAATGTTTTAGAGAATGGTGGGGATGTATTTATTGAAGGTTCTCAAGGATTTGCATTGTCTCTTTATTATGGAACTTATCCATTTGTAACTAGTAAAGACACTACTGCAAGTACATTTGCTGCAGATGTAGGTGTAGGTCCAACTAAAGTTGATGAAGTTATTAATGTATTTAAAGCTTATATTACTCGTGTTGGAGAAGGTCCTTTCCCAACTGAAATTTCACAAGAAGAAGCTGAAAGTAAAAACATTGAAGAATATGGTGTTGTAACTGGACGTAGGCGTCGTGTGGGTTTATTTGATATGGAGCTTGCAAAAGAATCTTGTAGAATAAATGGTGCAACTCAAATAGCTTTAACTTGTGTAGATAGATTATATCCTGATTGCGCTAGAACACAAAATTATGATGATTTATCTGTTGAAACTAAGAAATTTGTTGAAGAAATTCAAGCTGAAACTGGTGTTCCAGTAACTATTATTTCAACTGGTCCAGATTTAAAAGATACTATTGATTTAAGAAAAGAATTATTATAATTACTTAATTCCTTTCACTTTTTTTAATTTCTATTGTGCATTGTCATGAATTTTATTTTATTAGAAACTTTTATATACATTAATTATTAATAAGTAATACTGTAATTTAATGGTGATTATATGAATAGAAAATCAATTATAACTATTGTTATAATCGTTGCTATTATCATTATTGCGGCTGGAGCATATATGTTTTACTCCGGTCAAAATGATGATACTGTAACTATAGGTTATCTTCCTAGTGATCATGATGCTGCATTATTTGTAGCTGATGCTCAAGATATGTATCAAAAGGAAGGTATTAATACTAAATTAGTGCAATTTAATAATGGTGGAGACTTAATGACTGCTATGGCTAGTGGTGATGTTGATGTTGGTTATGTTGGAATAACTCCGGTACTCTCTTCAATTGAAAAAGGAGTGCCTGTGAAAGTTATTTCTGGTGTTCAAACTGAAGGTAGTGGAATTATTGTAGGTAATGATTCTGGAATTAATTCTGCTCAAGATTTAGCAGGTAAATCTATTGCTACTCCAGGTGATGCTTCTATCCAAGCTATGCTACTTAAATATTATTTAAAACAAAATAATGTTGATATTAATGATGTAAAAGTTTCTGCAATGAAAGTTCCTTCAATGAATGATGCTTTAAAATCTGGTAAAATTGATGGTATGTTAACTTATGAACCATTTGTAACTACAGCAGTTGAAAATGGTAATACTGAGTTAGTTGATTCTTCTGAAATTTTACCTGGACATCCATGTTGTGTAATTGCAGCATCTGATGATTTCTTAAAAGAACATCCTGATGAAGCTAAAAAACTTGTAGATATTAATGGTAATGCTACTAAGTATATTGATGAACATCCTGATGATGCAGTATCTCAATTACCTAAGGATATAGTATCTAATCCTGATATTGAGAAAAAATCTTTAACTGGAATTAATTTCATTTCTGGATTAAATGATACTTATAAACAGAGTGTAATGGATTTTGTAAATGTGGAAGTTGATTTAGGTGTTTTAAAAGGTAAAATATCTGAAGATAAAATATTTTGGGATGGAAATTAATTAATATTTTTTTAGAATGTAATTTTAAATATTACATTCTATCTATTTTTATAAATTTTAATTATAAAATAAAAAGAATTAGATATGATTATATTTAAAATATTTTTTTAAAGTACTATATTATAGATTGTATTTTTAATTTTAATGATTTTGATAATATAATTTTTTAGTATATTTTGATTAATCTATATGTTACTAGCTATTTTTAATAAATTTCCAAATATGTTTACAATTTCTATAATTTCCACATCTAAATTTTCAATAGCTAATTCTAATTGGGAGTTTTTAATACATATATTCTTTAAATTATCAATACTTTTTATGAGACTTTCTTGATACTGTGGAAATATTTGTTGTATATATTTAAAAAATGGTTCATATTCATCGTAATTAACTTCGTCTTGATTTAAAGAATTTACAATATCTAAATACATTTTTTTAAAGTCTTTGGCACTATTTTTAAAAGAAGGAGTTATATTTTTGATTTCATCTATTAATATGCCTATAGCTTCAGGATTATTATTTTGTAATTCTTTAGCATTTTTTTGAATGATATTACCTATATTTTGAAATCCATTATTTAAACGGGTTATAGCAATAGTATATAATTCTAAATCAATTTCATTAGTTATAGTATAACCTCCAACTAATGTTTTAAATAAAAAAAGAAGTAATTTCTCAAAAGAGAAATTATAATTTAATTTTTATATCAAGAGCACTTGATCCATTTTCATATACGAAAATTGGATTAATATCTAACTCAGATATTTCTGGGAAGTCTAAAGTTAATCTAGCTACTCTTTTAATAGCTTCTTTTACTTCATCTATATCACAAGGAGCTTCTCCTCTGTAACCTTTAAGTAATTCACTAACTTTAGTATTATTTATTTGTTCATCAATTTCTTGGCTACTCATACCGTTAGCTAATTTAAATGATACATCTTCAATAAGGTTAACATAGATTCCACCCATACCAAATGCAACCATTGGTCCGAATTGTTTGTCTTTAATCATACCTACAATTACTTCTTGACCGGATTCCATCATTTTTTGAACTTCTACACCATCAGGGATAATGTCTGGATGTGCTTTTTTAGCATTAGCTATAATTTCGTCGAATGTTGCTTTAGCTTCTTCTTCGCTTTCAATTCCTACTTTTACTCCACCAATGTCTGATTTGTGGAGTATTTTGTCAGAAGCGATTTTAAGTACAACTGGGAATTCCATATCTGCTGCTAATTGGCTTGCTTCATCAGCAGATGTAGCTAATTTAATTGGTGCTGCAGAGATTCCATAAGCTTCAGCCACTGAATATGCTTCACTACCAAGTAAAGTGTCTCTACCGTCAGCTTTTACTTTGGCAAATATTTCTTCTACAATATCTTTGTTTATATTGTCTAATTCATCAATACAGTCATCATAATCTCTGCTTTCTAATTCTGCATAATGGGTCATAGCTGCAAGTGAATCTACTGCATTTTCAGGGAAAACATATGTTGGTACATTATGTGCTCTTAATGCATCGTTTGCTGCTTCGAAACTTGGTCCACCCATGTTTACAACAAATATTGGTTTTCCGAATTTTTCTCTTTCTTCTAAGATTGCTGCAGCTATTCCGTCAGGGTCTGCTGATGCAGTAGGACAAACCATAATAATTAAACTGTCTACTTGTTCATCTTTTAAAACAATATCTAATGTTTCTTTGTATCTTTGTACTGGTGCATCTCCTAAAACATCAATAGGGTTGTTTACACTACCCTCATCAGGGATACATTTTTTTAAGTTTTCTTTAGTTTCATCATCAAATTGAACAAGTTCTAATCCTTTTCTTTCCATTTCATCAACAGTAAGAACTCCTCCACCACCAGCATTGGTAATAATAGCTACATTGTTTCCTTGTGGGAGAGGTGCTTTGGAAAATGCTAATCCAATATCAAATAATTCTGCCATGCTACTTACACGAAGAATTCCTGATTGTTCAAATGCAGTATCAAATGCTAAATCACTACCTGCTAAAGCACCAGTATGGGAAGATGCTGCTTGTGCACCTGCATTACTTGAACCAGATTTAAGTACAACAATTGGTTTTTTAGCAGTGGTTTTTCTCATAGCTTTAACAAAGTTATCATCATCAGTTATTGATTCTAAGTAACAGATAATAACTGCGGTTTCAGGATCTTCAGCTAAGTAATCAAATAGTTCTGTTTCACTTACACCAGCTTTGTTTCCAAGACTGATTACTTTACTAAATCCAATTCCTGAAGTAAGACTCCAGTCAAGTAGTGCTACCATCATAGCTCCACTTTGAGAAATAAATGCAATATTTCCTTTTGGAGGCATCATCTGTGCAAATGAAGAATTTAATGGTGTGTGGGAATCTGTGATTCCTAAACTATTTGGTCCAATAATATTTATGCCATATTTTTTACTAAGTGCAACTAATTCTTCTTCTAATTTTGCACCTTCTTCTCCAATTTCTTTGAAACCAGCACTGATAACTACCATATTTTCTACGCCAGCTTCACCACAGTCTTTCACTGATTCATTTACAAAAGCTGCAGGAATGGACATGATTACTAAGTCCACTTTTTCAGGGATGTCTTTAATATTTTTATATGCTTCTAATCCTTGGATTTCTCCACCTTTTGGGTTGATTGGGTATACTTTTCCTTTATATCCACCAGAGATGATATTATCTATGATAATATAACCTACTTTACCTGGGGTGTTTGAAGCTCCGATTACAGCAACTGAATCAGGTTTAAACATTTTATTAAGATCTTTCATAGGTTTTTTCTCCTAGTTCTTTATTATTCATCATTATTCACAATCATATTTTTCATGACATTATAATTTATAATGATAAATAATTAAAAATTATTATACTAATATTTTATGTTCTATTGTTATATAAACATTGTTGTTTGGACAGTTCTGTACCTTTTTAATAATATTTATAGTATTATTTGATACTTTGGTTAGAATTATAACGAATTATTTTCTTTATTTTTAATGAATAATATTTTTGAGCTTGGTTTTTTGGAGTTATGTTAATGAAAATATATAACTTATAATGAATATATATTAATATTAACTTAAATTAATTAAAATTAATTTCATTATTTACTTAGGGGTTTATGATATGAGTTTAATTATTGCTTACATTGGAAAAAAAGGATGTGTGATGGCTAGTGATAAAAGAAGAATTGGTTATTTTGGAAATAAAGAGCAATTAAATATATTGGAAGATGAATTATATAGTGGTAAAATAAAAACTGATGATGAGTTTAAAACAAAAGCTGAGGAATATGGTATTTCAATTAAAATAACTGAAGATGCTACTAAAATAACAACTGTAGGAAACTGTGTAAGGGGAGAAGTAACTACTAAAAAAGTTTTTGAAACATACAGAAAAAGAATTTATGGAACTACAATGGGTTATCAAATAGTTGAATTATCTGGTTCTGAAACTATTTCTCGTGAAGCTGGTGAAAAAGCAATTATTGTGTTTGGTAATAAATTTGCTAAACAAGAAGCAGAAAAATTAATTAATAAAAAATGGAAATCATCATTAAGCTTAAAATATATGGGAGATATTTTTGAAGAAATACTGACTGAAATTTCTAGAAAAACACCAACTATTGGAAACACATTTGATGTTTTAATTAAACAACCAAAATTCGACAAATCTGAAGCTCAAAGACATCTTAATGTAAGTATTGATAAAGATGTTAAAGTTTTATCAAAATTCAGACAAAAATTACAAGAAGATTTAGTTCAAAAAAATAAAGAAATAGCTCTTGCTGATAAGATTATTAACAAAGGAGACATTGGTAAAGTTGTTTCTACTGATGGAAAAATGTTAATTATTAAATTAAATAATAAAACACAAGCATTTGATGGTAATTGGAAACAAATAGCTAAACCAAATGAAAATGTGATCATGTTTAGTGATAGTAGTAATGTTGAGCTTGGAGATAAAGTAGTTATTGAAAATGAAACTTTATGTCTTAAAAAAGATAAATCTAATCTTAAGTGTGATATAATTTTATGTAGTTTATAAGGAGATTTTTTAAAATGAAAATAACATTTTTAGGCACAGGAGGTGGAAGATTCTCAGCTATCAGTCAAAGAAGAATGACTGGTGGTTTTAGGATTGATAATTTAAACGGAAAAAATTATCATGTTGACCCAGGTCCTGGAGCACTTGTTAGAACTTATCAATTTGGATTTGATCCAAGAAATTTAGATGGAGTATTTATTTCTCATGCACACACTGATCATTATAATGATGCAGAAATTCTCATTGAAGCAATGACTCGTGGAATGACTAAAGAATATGGTGTTATCTTAGGTAATAAAAGTGTTCTTGATGGATTTGAAAGATGGGGGCCAGCTATCTCAAAATATCATCAAAGCCACTCTAAAAAATATGTTTTAGAGGAAAATAAATCTGAAAATATTGGTGGTTTTTCAATTAAAGGTACTAAAACAATTCATGGTGATCCAAAAGGTATAGGTTTTCAAATTGATTATAAAGGTTTTAAAATATCTTATACTTCTGATACAGGATATTTTGAAGATTTGCCTAAATATCATGAAGGTGCAGATATTTTAATAGCTAGTGTTCTTAGGCCCGGAAATAAATCTATAAAAGGTCATTTGTGTTCACGTAATTTTATAGAATTGTTAAAAAATGTAAAACCAAAATTAGCTATAATGACTCATTTTGGACTTAAAATGTTAAGTATTGATCCAATTGATGAAGCAAAAAGAATAACTCGAGAAAGTGGTGTAAAAACATTAGCTGCTTTTGATGGAATGTCTTTTGAAGTTAACACTCAAAATCCTGTAAGAACTCGTATTAAAACTTTAAAAGATGTTAATTCTCAAATTCATAGTTCAAATATTGATTTAAATAAAAGAGAAAGAAAAAATACTTATCAGTCTTCATTAAGAAATGGTGAAACTGATGAACTTACTATTGGAAAAAATGATTAAATTTTTAGATTTGATGGATTAATGTATCCTGATCGAATCATGTGGTCTGCAAGAACAATAGCTACACTTGATTGTGCTACAACAGTAGCTCTAGGGCAAATACAAGGATCATGTCTTCCTTTAATGGTTATTTCTTCTTCTTTCATTTTTTCTAAATTCACTGATTTTTGGCATTTTGATATTGATGGAGTTGGTTTAACTGCAATTCTTGAAATTATTGGCATGCCGTTACTTATTCCACCAATAATTCCACCAGAACTATTTGTTGATGTGTAAATTTTATTATTTTCAATGTAATATTCATCGTTAATTTCTGATGCACAGCTGGTAGCTACATCAAAACCAAATCCAATTTCCACACCTTTTACTCCATTTATATTCATTAGGATTTTAGCTAAATCTCCATCAAGTCTTTCAAATACAGGTTCACCAAGGCCTGAAGGAACTCCAACAGCTACTGTTTCTACAATACCTCCAATTGAGTCTCCTTCTTGTTTTTTAGTTAAAATTAATTCTTCCATAGCTTTTGCAGCTTCTAAATCTCCACAACGCACAGAATTTTTTTCAACATTTTCTTTTACAGTTTTAAAATCCTTACTATGAGCCATTATATTTCCAATTTGAACAACATGAGATATAATCTCAATATTTTTTGTTTTTAAAAGCTTTTGAGCTATTGCACCTGCAATCACGTGACCTATTGTGATTCGTCCACTTCCTCTGCCACCACCATTATAGTCATAGTTGCCGTATTTTTTCATCCAACCATAATCGCCATGTGATGGTCTTGGGGTGTTTTTAAACATAGAATAATCTTTTGAATGTTGATTGTTATTGTAAACAACTCCAGTAATTGGTGTTCCATCTGTTTTACCTTCAAAAATTCCAGATAAAATTTGAACTTCATCAGATTCTTTACGGGGAGTTGTCACACTACTTGTTCCAGGTTTTCTTTTATCTAATTCCTTTTGAATATCTTCTTGACTTAATTCAAGATTAGCAGGACAACCGTCAATAACTGCTCCAACTGCTTTTCCATGACTGGTACCAAAACTAGTCACTGAAAACATTTTTCCAATAGTATTTGCCATTAATTATTTCCTCCATAATAAAAATCTTATATTCAATAATAATATAATATAAATCTAATAAATGTTTTGTTGATTTTTTATGTCTGAAAATAATATAAATTTAATCTATAATAAATTACTTGAAAAATATTCTTATCAGGGTTGGTGGCCTCTTTTAAGTTATCAGGGAATTAATCCTACTAAAACTGGGGCTATTGAAGGTTATCATCCAAAAGATTATAGTTTTCCAAAAAATTCAAATGAACAATTTGAAATTATAATGGGATCTATTTTAACTCAAAATACTTCTTGGCCTTCAGTTGAAAAGGCATTAAAAAATTTAAGTATTTTAACAGAATTTTCACCTAAAAGTATTCTTAAATTAGCTAATTCAAATGAAAATGAATTTAAACAAGCTATTAAGGTAGCAGGATATTTCAATCAAAAATTTAATTATCTTAAAAATATTGCAGAATTTTATATTTCCTTAGAGGGCAGAGTTCCATCTAGAAAGGAAATATTGAAAGTCAAAGGTGTTGGTAATGAAACAGCAGATTCTATTTTACTTTTTGCATATAAACAAAAAGAATTTAAAGTTGATGCTTATACTAAACGAATATTTTCATATTTGGGTTATTTTGATGAAAAAGAAAAATATATGTATATTAAAAAATTATTTGAAGATAATTTTAAAGGTACTGTTAATGAATATCAGGAGTATCATGCTTTAATTGTAGAACATGCAAAACATTACTATTTAAAAAAGCCTTATGGTGTTGAAGATAAACTTTTAGATGAATTTAAAATATAATAAATATTAAGTGTAATATTTTACTAATTATTATATGGTGAAAAAATGGTATTTCCAGTTACAAGAATGAGAAGATATAGAAAAAACTCTAAAATTAGGAATATTGTACGTGAAACTAAATTAAATAAAGAAGATTTAATTTATCCTATTTTTTTCAAAGAAGAACTTAAAGATGATGAAAAAGAACCTATTGAATCTATGCCTGGGGAATATAGATATTCTTTAGATGCAGGAGTTAAATTTGCAAAACAATTAGAAGAAAAAGGCTTAAAATCCATAATTGTTTTTGGAGTTCCGTTACCTGAAACTAAAGATGAAGTAGCTACTCCAGATTATTCATCCACTGGAATAGTTCAAAAAGCAATTCGTGAACTTAAAAAACAAACTAATTTAGTTATAATTGGTGATGTATGTTTATGTCAATATACTTCTCATGGACATTGTGGTTTAATTAAAGAAAATAATGATAATGATGATGGAATTGAAATATTAAATGATGAATCATTAAAATATATTGCTAAGGTTGCTGTTTCTTATGCTGAAGCAGGTGCAGATATTGTAGCTCCTTCTGATATGATGGATGGTAGAGTTGATGCTATTAGAACAGCATTAGATGAAAATGGATTTTACAATGTTATGATTATGTCATATTCTGCAAAATATGCTTCTGCGTTTTATGAACCATTTAGAGCAGCTGCAGACTCTTCACCAAGTCATGGAAATCGTAAAAGTTATCAAATGGATCCTGCAAATGCACTTGAAGCAATTAGGGAATGTGAACTTGATGTAATTGAAGGTGCTGACTTTTTAATGGTTAAACCTGCTTTACCTTATTTGGATATTATTAAAACAGTTAGAGAAGAATTTACTTTACCTTTAGTTAGTTATAATGTAAGTGGAGAATATTCTATGATTATGGCAGCTATTGAAAAAGGATTTTTAACTGAAAATGCAATTTTAGAATCATTACTTTCAATTAAAAGAGCAGGATCTGATTTAATAATTACTAATTTTGCATCATATGTACTTTTAAATGATTTACTTTAAGTTGATAATATGAATTCAAAAACAATAGCTAAGATAGCTCAAATTGCATCAGCATTAGAAGTAAGTGGATATCCAAAACCAGGTAATGTTCATAGAACTCGTGATTTTGAAGATATGGAATTTGAAGATTTTATAATAAGTGGAATTGTAATTGGGGATACTATTGAAGAAGCAACTTCTAAAGTCGATGAAAATAATCTTCAAAATGCAAAATTGGGTAAATATATCTTAAATGCTGTTAAAGAGACTGACAAATGGGTAGCTAATAATACAAATCTTGGAATTGTGATGATGTTAACTCCAATAGCGTGTGGAGCAGCTATTAGTGATAATTTCTCTCAACTTAGACAGAATATGATTAAATTAATGGAAGCAACAACTGTTGAGGATGCAGTTGATTTATATGATGCAATTAATATTGCAGATGCTGGAGGAATGGGTGATCAAGAAGAATATGATGTAGCTAGCGAAAACGCAAAAGAAGAGTTGAGGATAAATAAACAAACTATGTTTGATGTTTTAAAAATTTCAGCACCATGGGATAGATTAGCTAATGAAATGACTAGTGGAATGCCAGTTGTTTTTGAGATTGGTTATCCAACATATGATGATTTAAAAAGAAGCACAACATCTAACAAAGCATGTGTTTTAACATTTTTAACAATTCTTAGTGAAATTCCAGATACTTTAATTTCAAGAAAATATGGTGATGATAAAGCAAGTGAAGTATCTAGTCAAGCAAAAGAATTACTTAGCTTTAAAGATGATGTTGATTTTGAAAATAAATTAAATGAATTTGATGAATATTTATATAAAAATAAGTTAAATCCTGGAACTACTGCAGATTTAACTGCTGCTTCTATTTTTGTTAGCTATTTAAAATTAAATTTTTAAATTTATTTTTTAAATATTAATTTAGCTAACATTTATAAATTCTATTTACATATATTATAATATTATTTATTATTTAAGGTGTTTAAATGAGTGGGGATATTAAAAAAACCATTAGTGAATTACATATTTATGAAAAAAAACTTTTAAAAGAATTAGAAAATAATCCTAATGCAACTCCAGAAGAAATAGCTAAGACTACAGGCATGGATGTTAAATCTGTTATGAGTGCAGCAGGTTCTCTTGCATCAAAAGATATTATTGAAGTAGATAAAGATGTTGAAGAAATTATTTCTTTAACTACTGATGGAAATGAATATGCAAATGAAGGACTTCCGGAACGTAAAATTCTCAGAGTATTATCTTCTAAAAAAGAAATGAATATGGGTGAGTTAGCTAAAGATGCTGATATTGATAAAAAAGAAACTAATATTGCTATTGGTTGGTTAGTTCGTAAAAATTGGGCTAAAATCAATAAAGGTATTGTAACTATAACTGATCATGGTCAAGAATCTTTTAAAAACTTAGGAACTGATGAAAAATTATTAAAACACTTGGAAGAAGCTAAAAATTCTATTAAAAGTAATTTACCTCCTGAATTATTAGATGGATTTAAAAAACTTAATGATAGGAAAAATATTTTAAATATTAAGAAAAACACCTCACACTCTTTTAAAATATTAAATAAAGGTGAAGCTATATTAAAAGAAGGTTTCACTATTCGCGAACAAGCTACTCAGTTAACACACCAACAATTAAAAGATGGGCAATGGAAAGAATTGGAATATCGTCCTTATGATATTAATGCAGAGGCTCCTAAATTTTTCCCAGGTAAAAAACATCCTTTAAGAGAAATCATTGATGAAATCAGAGAAATTTTCTTAAATATGGGGTTCAGCGAAGAAAATGGATCTATTGTTGCTTCTGCATTCTGGAACTTTGATTCTTTATTCCAGCCTCAAGATCATGCGGCACGTGAAATGCAAGATACTTTCTATGTTAAAAATCCATTGACTTGTGATTTGCCTGATCAAACATTAGTTGATGAAACTGCTGAAGTTCATAATACTGGTGGAGATACTGGTTCTACTGGTTGGCAATATGATTGGGATGAAGATGTTGCAAAACAAACAGTTCTAAGAACACATACTACTGGAATTTCAACAAGATATTTATATGAACATGAAGCTCCATTTAAAATGTTTTCAGTAGGTAGGGTATTTAGAAGAGAAACTATTACTTATAAACATTTACCTGAATTCCATCAAGTTGAAGGACTTGTTGGTGGTGAAGGTGTCAATTATCAAAATTTAATGGGCTTTTTAAAAGAATTCTATAAAAAATTAGGTTTTGAAGTTAGATTTAGACCAGCGTACTTCCCATATACTTATTTATCTACTGAATGTGAAGTTTACTTAGAAGATAAAGAAAGTTGGATTGAACTTGGAGGTTCTGGAATGTTTAGACCAGAAGTTCTCAAACCTTTAGGTGTAAATGTCCCTGTTCTTGCTTTTGGTTTAGGTATTGAAAGATTAGCTATGATTAGATATGATATTTCTGATATTCGTATGCTTTATAAAAGTGATATTAATTGGCTTCGTGAGTTACCTATTACAAATGGAGTTAGATTATAAATGTCTATTAAGCTAGTTTCATGGAATGTTAATGGTATTAGAGCAGTTAGCAAAAAAACAGAGTTTTGGGATTGGTTTGATAACACTACTGCAGATATCATTAACTTTCAGGAAGTTAGAGCTACTCAAGAAAATATTCCTGAAAAACTAGCTAATGTAAATGGTTTTAATTTATATATTAATGAAGCTCAAAAAAAGGGATATAGTGGTGTTAGTACTTACTCTAAAATTAAACCTATGAATGTTGTCAGAGGTTTGGGAGTGGAAGAACTAGATAAAGAAGGTCGTGTACTAAGGCTTGAATATCCTGATTTTACTCTTTTTAATATTTATTTTCCAAATAGTGGGATGAAAGCTAAGAGATTGGATTATAAATTAGATTTTTGTAATGCTTTATTGGATTTACTTAAAGATTTAAAAAATCAAGGTCAAAATTTAATTGTCACTGGTGATGTTAATATAGCTCATAATCCTATTGATGTTTATAATCCTGATAATTGTGAAGGTAAATCTGGTTATCTTATTGAAGAAAGAGAATGGTTGGATGAATTATTGTCTAATGGGTTTGTAGATACTTTTAGGATGTTTGATGAATCTGGTGATAATTTTACCTGGTGGAGTTATAGGACTCGTGCTAGAGACCGTAATGCTGGTTGGAGATTGGATTATTTCTTTGTAAATGAAGAATTTAAAAATAAAGTAAAATCAGCAACCATAAAAAATAATGTTTTTGGTTCTGATCATTGTCCAGTTACTTTAGAATTAGATTTATAATATTGTGTTAACATCACCAATATTTTCAATAATAGTAATGTCTAATTGTTCTTTTCTGATATACATTCTATCTTCTTCAGTAACATCAGAATTAACAAGTATTGCACTCATTCCTGCATTTACTGCTCCAAGTGCATCTTCTTTAAATTTATTTCCAATCATTATTGATTTTTCAGGATCTCCATTCATTTTTCTTAATGCAACATCAAATATTAATTTATCTGGTTTTTTCTTTCCAACTTCTTCGGAGGTTATTACAGCATCAAAAAATGAATAAACATTAAGTCTTACTAATTTTTCCCATTGTTTTATTGTAATTCCATTGGAAATCACACCTAAGCGATATCCTTGACTTTTAAGATAAATTAATGTGTCAATAGTTTCGGCAAATGGTCTTAAAAGAGCTATTTTGACATTATGGTATGTAATCATTCCTAAAGCTACAAGCATGGGATCTTCATGGCCTAGAACTACTTCTGTTAATATGTTAAAGTGTTTACCGTAATTTGAACCTTTTTGTCTTATGATTGTTTTTAAAACACCGTAAGCTTCATCTTTATCTAAAGGTAATCCATTATCTACCATTAATTCAATAGCTGCTTTTCTTGCAGTTTGTGCAAATGTTGAAGTGTCAAGTAATGTATCATCAACATCGAAAAATACAACACGGTCGTCATCAGGGTTATTGTGCATCATTATATCTACTTTATATTTTATTGTTATTTAAAGTTTTATTAGAAGAATGCATCTAAACTTGTTTGTTTTTCTCCTTTTGCTAAATCTTCTAAATCTTGTTTTGTATAACCTAAAGAGTACATTATTCTTCCAACAGCAGGAATCATCTGATTGTTGATATAATAATCTCTATCATATTCTAATCCTTCACTGTATTCGTAAGGGACTGCTCTTTGGCTAATTGACCCTTTTCCTTTTGTAATTATATATTGGATTATCGTTCCTTTACTTACTTTAATTCCATGTTCTTCCATTTTTTTAGCTGCAATTACGTGTGGACCAATTTGTTTATAATCAGTTAAAGGTTTTGTAATCTGTGTATGGATTATTAGTTCTTTACCTTCAATTTTCCCAGATTTAAGTCTTTTTAAAACTTCTTTAACAGTATTGATGGCTTTTTTTGTATTACCTTCTTTTAAAATATCCATTAATATGTTTTCTTGTGTTTGTTTTACAATTGGTGCCCAGTCTCTTCTAACTAACTCCAAACCTTTTGCTATAATTTCTCCATCTTCTATAACTGCATATCTTTTTTTACTTACAAAAAATCCTCGTCTATAGAATCCTTCATACTCTAATTCCATTATATCTGGGAGTGTTGCATTAAGTTGAGTTATGAATTTTTGAGCTTGACTTTTAATTTCAGCTTCTAATTCTTGTTGTTCTTTTGTTTCTTCTGGCAATTTTTTAACACCAAATTTATTTTTACTTAATTTATTATTATGGTTTTGATAATTTAAATTATTATGCCTTTGAAAAATTTATCTAGTTTAAAATTGTTTATTTATTAAAAATTGCTTTCAAAATTAGTTATTTACTTAAAAAATATTTTTAAATTATTATCAAATGCTCTTAGTGATTAATTATTTATTTCATGGAATTATAACAATATGTGAGGCGATATGTTATGAAAACTCAAAGATTAATTTCTAGCTATGATGAAATAAATGATATTTTTTATGGGAAAATCGACGGTAAAAATGGTTATTTTGCAAATTATGCTGTAAATAAAGGTATTTTTATAAATATTGATAAAAATGGATTTCCAGTGTCCTTTTTTATAAATCATGCATCTAATGTCTTACATATAAGTAAGGAAATTTTGGAAGAATCTAATGTTAAAGTGGGAATTGATTGTGATAATATTTCAATAATATTTAATATATTTATAAACAATGTAAAAATTTATAATGGTAAATTTGAAAATAATTATAAAATTCCTGCTTTTAATTTCATGTTAGATACAAACTATTAAAGGAAATATTTTTTCCTTTTTTAATTATTCCAATATATTTATTATTTATTTTTAATAGACTAATAAATAGTGATGAGGATGAATAAAAAATTAATGTTTGTTTTGTGTTTGCTTTTATTATTTATTATTCCAGCAGCATCAGCGAATAATACAACTGATATAGAAGTAGATACAACATTTGATAATGAATTACAAAATGTAAATTCTTCAATTGTTGAAGATAACTATGAAGGTGAACAAGCTGTTTTATCAGTTCCTGATGTTGATATGTATTATCATGATGGCACTAAATTAGTAATTAATTTAAGTGATGCAAATGGTAATCCATTAGCTAATAAATCAGTAAGTGTCTTAATTAATGGGGTAAACATGGTTCGTAATACTGCTGAAAATGGTACTATAGCTATTTCTATTAATTTGGAAAGCAATATTTACAATATCACTACATGTTATAAAGAGGATAATATTACAGTTAATTCAATTGTAAATGTTAAATCAACTATTGAAAGCTATGATATTGTTAAAATATTTAGAAATCAAACTCAATTTCATGTTACATTTGTAGATAATGTTGGAAACTTGATTAATAATGCTGATGTAAGATTTAATATTAATGGAGTATTTTATACTAAAAAAACTAATAAATCTGGTGTAGCTACTTTAAATATCAATTTAAATCCAGGAACATATATTATTACAACTACAAATCCAATTACTGGTGAACAAAAAGGAAATAATATTACAGTTAAACCAAATATTGTTGATAATAAAAATCTTATAAAATACTTTAGAAATGATTCTCAATATCATGTTAAAATACTTGATGGTATGGGAAATACTGTTGGAAGTGGTGTAAATGTCACATTCAATATAAATGGAGTATTTTATACAAGAACAACTAATGCTAGTGGAATAGCTACTTTAGCTATTAATTTAAATCCTGGAAATTATATTATAACTGCCATATATAATGAGTGTATGGTTTCTAATAATATAAGTGTTTTACAAACAATACTTTCTTATGATGGAAATATAACTCAAGGGCATTGTTTTTATGTAACTACTCTTGATAATCAAGGTAAAATATTACCTAATCAAAATGTTACCTTTAATATAAATGGAGTGTTTTATGAAAAAATATCAAATGATAAAGGAATAGCTAAGTTAACTATTAATTTAAATCTTGGTGAGTATATTATAACTTCTGAATATAATGGTTGTTTTGTATCTAATATTATAGTTGTTAATAAGTCACAAATCCATCCAAATCCTGGGGATAATAGCCATGCAAGTAGCAGTATATCTGCACCGAATTTTAATTTAAAAGATTTAGTTCAAGATGGATATTATGCAGGAACTCCTGTTTATGATGGAAATTATTATCATGTACCTATTTATGATGAAAATGGAACTTTAGTAGATTCTGTTATAATTAATCCATATAATGGTGAAGTTTTAGGAAGAGGTTAAAATGACTGAAACTGTAATTGAATTGCAAAATATTGTTAAAAAATACAATGATGTTGCAGTTGTAGATGATTTGTCTTTAAAAGTCAAAAAAGGTGAAATATTAGGTTTTTTAGGACCAAATGGTGCTGGAAAAAGTACGTCTATTAACATGATGGTTGGACTGTTAAAACCAACAAGTGGAACTATCTTATTCAATGGAAAAGATTCATCAAATCTTGATAAAAAAGAAATTGGAATCTGTCCACAGGATATTGTGCTATGGAATACTTTAACATGTTTTGAAAATCTTTATATGATGGGAAAAATGTATAATGTTCCAAAAAAAGTATTAAAAGATAGAATTTTGGAAATTCTTGAGAAATTACACTTAATTGATAAAAAAAATGAATTAATATCTTCTTTATCTGGAGGGATGAAACGTAGGATGAATATAGCTATGGCTACTATTCATAATCCTTCTATTGTTGTTTTGGATGAACCTTCAGAAGGTTTAGATCCACAATCTAGACGTTTATTATGGGATTATATTCTCTATCAAAAAGAATTAGGCAATACAGTTATTTTAACTACTCATTTGATGGATGAAGCAGACATGTTAAGTGATAGAGTAGCCATTATTGATCATGGTGAATTATTGAAATTAGACACTCCTAAAAAATTAAAACAGATAATTGGTAAAGGAGATACTGTTCAATTAGAATTAAATAACTATGAAGATAATCCTAAAATCATATCTGCTCTTAAATCTATTTCAGATTTAAATAAAATTTTTGAAACTGAGGATAAAATAAATCTTATTTTATTAGATGCAGTTAAAAAATTACCAGATATAATTCATTTAGTTGAAAATAATAATTCTAAAATAATTGATATTAGTATACGCCAAAATACTTTAGAAGATGTTTTTATTGAGTTAACAGGCAGGCAACTAAGAGAGTGAGTTAAAATGAAAATGTTTGATATTGTCCAATTAAATTTTAAACAATTAACTAGAGATAAAAAGAATTTATTCTTTTTATTATTGTTTCCTGCAGTATTTATGTTAATATTTGGTGTTGCTTTTGGAAGTGGTGTAGAAACTAATGTGGATATAGCTATTGTAAATCATGATAATGCATCAACAACTAATTTAGGAAATGAATTAGTTGATGCAATTAAAGAGTTTAATTCTAGTGAAAATGAAAGTTTATTTTCTGTTCATGAAGTAAGTAATGAAAATCAAGCTCAAAAAATGCTGGAAAATGGTTCAGTTTCAACTATATTAGTTATTCCTCAGGATTTTACTGAAGATATGGGAAATAACCAGTCTAGTTTAGGGGAAGTTGTAATTAAAGGAAATCCTATATCAAGTGATTATGGTATTGGAAGTAGTGTTATTTCAGGTATTGTATCTGAATTTTCTAAAGAAATTATAAAAGAAGTTTCTGGACAAACAATTCCTGAAATTGAGTTAAAATATGAGGACTTAAATATTTCTTCATCATCTACATTTGATTTATATGCTCCAGGTTTAATTATATTTGCAATTTTAATGACTATAACAGTAGTTGCAACTAATGTGGCTCAAGAAGAAGAAAGTGGTATGATTAAACGTTTAAAACTTTCTAAAATGAAAACTAGTGATTATGTTATTGGAAATTTAATTTCCTGGTCTTTTGTTGGAGTAATTCAAGTAATTATAATGCTTTTAGTAGCTATTTTAGTTGGATTTAAATGGGAAGGTGGAGTGTATACATTATTCTTAGCATGTATTGTTGGAGTTGTAACTACATTTTCTTCAGTAGCTGTTGCTTTAATAATTGTAGCATTTTCAAAAAATGCAAAACAAGCTTCAAGTATTTCTCCAATAATTGCTGTTCCATTAAGTTTTATATCTGGATCATTTATTCCATTGCCTGATTGTGTAATAGCTAATTTTGGTGGTCAACCAATACAAATTTATGAAATTTTGCCTTGGAATCAGGCTATTACTGCAGTTCGCCAAGTTTTAACTTATGGACAAGGGTTAAATGCAATATTTACAAATCTAATAATTATATTAATAATGGGTACTATATTATTAGCTATAAGTATTGTTTTATTTAATAAAAAAATTTCAGCACAGGATTAATTTAGGATTTGGTTTATTATGAATACAGAGAATATGGCATATATTTCAATTATTATTGGAGCATTAATTGTATTGTTTGTTATTTCAATTTATGCTATAAGTTATTCTCAGGAAAAAACAAATTTGGAGATTGTTTCTGATTCAAATTTGCATAATGGTGATTCATTTAATTTAAAATTAAGTGATGCTTATAATAGGCCAATTAATAACAAATCAATTGAAATTATTGTAACTGATGCAATAGGTGAAAAAAACTGTTTTAATGTTACAACAAATAATATTGGTGAAAGTAGCTTTGGAATGAATGTTACTCCCGGTGTTTATTCATTTGAATGTATATTTTCAGGAGATAATAGTTATAAGTATTCTAGTGTTTCACAAAATATTTCAGTTTGTGATTACTAGTTTACTTCTTTTTTTTAGTAAAATTCTAATTTTCTTAATTTGAGGTAAGAAATAAAACATTTATATATAATGAAAGAGTAATAGTTTATTATCATTATTCTTTAAGGCTCTTTATTGCTCTCAATATTTAAGTTGTTATTAATTTTCTTGTCACAACAATTTAAATGAAAGGGACTTATTGACGCGATTATTATTTAATTTATATTTATTAGGTGAAATAATGGCAATTTCTCAAGGAAAATCAACAAGATTACCATCTGGTGCAAGGAATGTTGCAAACCGTGGAAAAAGGAAAGCTGAATTAGGTAGAGACCCAGCTGAAACTAGGGTAGATGAAAAAAGATTGAAAAAAATCAGAACTCGTGGTGGAAATGAAAAACTCAGATTAGCTACTGCTAATAAAATGAATTTAACTGATCCTGCTACTGGTAAATCTCAAGTTGTAGATGTTTTAGGTGTAATTGAAAACTCTGCAAACCCAAACTACGTAAGAAGGAACATCATTACTAAAGGTGCTATTGTAGAAACTCCTGAAGGTAATGCTAAAGTAACATCTAGACCTGGTCAAGATGGTGTACTTAACGGAATTTTAATTTAAATAATTTTTTTATTTAAATTTACTTTTTTTTAAAATATTTTTAACATATAACAACTATTATTAAATAGTTGGTATTACAGACATTATAACTATAAACTTTAATTATTTTTTTAGGAGATAAAATGTCAGAAGATAAAATTAGTATGAATCATGGTGCTGGTGGAGAGGTAATGGCTAATTTAATCTCCAAAGCTGTTTTAGAAAATATCACTAAAAAAAGTGTTAATGGTGGTATTAGTTTAGATGCTTTAGATGATGGTGCAACTATTCCTATAGGTGATTATGAGATTGTTGTAACTACTGATGGCCATACTATTGATCCTTTATTCTTCCCTGGTGGAGATATTGGTAGAATTTCTGCAGCGGGAACTATTAATGATGTTTCTGTTATGGGTGCTAAACCACTAGCTATTTCTAATGCAATTATTATGCAAGAAGGTTTTCCTGTTGATGATTTAGATAAAATAATGAAATCTTTAAATAAAACATGTGAAGAAGTTGATGTTGCAGTTATTACTGGTGATACTAAGGTAATGGAGCAAGGAAAGATTGATGGTATTGTAATGGTAACAACAGGTATTGGTATTGCTAAAAAAGGAGAAGTTGTTCGTGATTCTACTTTAGAAGTTGGTGATAAAATTATTGTTACAGGTTCTTTAGGTGATCATGGGATGAGTCTCATGTCATTTAGGGAAGGTTTTGGTTTTGAGACTGATTTAAAATCTGATGTAGCTCCAATGTGGAATGTTATCAAAAAAGCACTTGATGTAGGAGGAGTAACAGCTATGAAAGATCCTACTCGTGGGGGTTTTGCAAATGCCATTAATGAAATGGCTTCAAAATCTGGAAATGGTGTTTTACTTAAACAGGATGCAATTCCAATCAAAAAAGAAGTTCATGCTGTTTCTGAAATGTTAGGTATTGATCCATTTGAAGTAGCTAATGAAGGAAAAGTTGTTATGGGTGTTAAAGCAGATAAAGCTGAATCAGTTCTTGAAGCAATTAAAACAGAGGAATATGGAAAAGATGCAGCTATTATTGGGGAAGTTGTTGAAGGGGATTATGTTGTTGTTGAAACACCTATTGGTGGTGAAAGAATACTTGAAGCTCCAATAGCTGATCCAGTTCCAAGAGTTTGTTAATTAGGTGGTATTATGGCAAGTTTATTTACACGAAGAATTATAGCATATTTTGCTGATTTTTTTGTAGTTTCAGCATTTATGTGGATTGTATCTTTTGTGTTGTATATGGTGGTGAATCCATATAGTATGAATTCTATTTATTATTATTTTCCATTTGTTGTGCCTGTATTAATATTGGTGTATTTTATTGTATGTGAAAAATGTAAAGGAGCTACTGTGGGTAAAGCTTTATTATATCTGCAAGTTAGGTCTAATAATGGTGAATATATTTCATGGACACAAGCTTTTGTACGTAACTTAACTAAAATATATTGGGTTCCAATAATTTTTGATTGGGCTATAGGTAAAATATTAGGTAAAAATGATAGAATTTTAAATTCAATAACTAAAACAAGAGTTTTTGATGAATTAAGATAAAACTCTTTTCTTTTTTTCTTTTGGTGTTTTTTATGATTGATAGAGTGCAAGTGTTATGGTATTTAAATAAAGATGATTTAGAAAATTATTGCTTGGACTTTAAACCTTATAAATCTCATAAACTTGAAGGTTATGAAATTTGTGAAGTTGATGAGGACCTAATTTTTGATTTATGTGATAAGGATCCAGATAGGTTAGAACCTATTGATTATTTTAAAAATAAAAAAGAAATTGAAAATTATTTAACTGATTTTATTACAAATGAAGAGTATGAATTAGCTATTGACTCTCCAGAACTTAAAGATAAAATTAATAAAGCTATTAAAACTATTGATTTTTCTGGTGAGGATTATTATATCAGTGTTGGGTCTGGTGAAATTGGTTCTAATGAAAATAAGATAGTTAGCTGGTATGAAGCTCTTAAAAAAGAATATAACAGTTCTTCAAAAGATAATATGTGGGTTTTAATGGTTACTGGTTATGATCCATATGATTTAAAGCCAAGTGGTAAAGTTTTAACTTATGTGTTGGCAGATATTTTAAATTTACATGAATCTTATTTTGATGATATTATTCCAAATAAAGGTATTTTGGAAATTTCTGAATGGAATGCTATTTTAGATAATGTTTATAAGAAAAATAAACTGTATTTGGGACTTCATAGATCTGTTTAAAAAATAAAAGTGAGAAATTATATACTGCCTTTAGCAAATTCGCTTGGAGGTATGTACATAATTTCAGCTAAATTTTCATGTAATAGTTCTCTATTTATATCTTGATTTTCAGTATAAACAATAGCTAATGTTCTATTGTATTTATCGTAGTGTTTTTTATCATCAATGTCTAAGTAAACAGTTTTTCCAAGACATTTTTCTTTAACATAATCTTTAGCTTCTTGGTATCCATCTTCCCCTTTTTCGGGAGTGTTTACTTGTACAAATCTGATTTTTCCAATACCATCTACCCAGATTGTGTCTCCATCTACTACTTTATAACATTTTCCACTAGCTTCATAGTGTACACTTCTTACTTCATGTGTTTTAGAGTCCTCAATATTAAGTGTTCCTTGTGATGGAGCTGCTGCTACTTCATTATCTATAATGTTTGAAATTACAAATACTCCAACAAATAATATGAGTAATATTAATGAGATGTTTTTTGAATTCATTGTTATTATATATTATGTTAAATTAAATAAATATTGTGTTTTAATCGTGTATACAGTAACTCTGAAACCTGCAGTGTTTACATTTATTGGTATTTTTTGTTTTTATAAATGGTTTTTCTCCATTAAATAATCCATTCATTCTCTCAATTAGAAATTTAATTGATTTTTCTGCATCTTCATCAAATTCTTCACTCCAAAAAATGTTGTCTGTTCCCCGTTGTCTTAGAGCACCTACAATTTTTCTATTATCATTTATCATATTTTTAAATGCGAGACAGTAAGCTCTAACTTGGTTTATTGTTGAATTGTAGGCTCTATTTCCAGGTTTGTCATCAATTATTATAAATTCTTCAGGTGTCATCCATATTTCATCTATAAATCCTCTGATTCCTTCTTGAGGTGCAATTACAAACATTTCTCTAGTTAATATTTTTTGTGTTTTTGAAAGATCAAGTACTTCCTGAAATGTTGAGGGTGTTGCTGTTTTTTGAAATTTTTCTTCTAACTGATTATGAACTTTAGTTCCTTTACTCATGGCTTCAGTTTCTCCAACTTTTATTCCTTGGAAGTACTGAAGATATAGCTGATACTCACAATATCCTTGTTGATTTAACCAGCTAATAGGGAAATTGTTTTTACCATCAATAATTTGAACACCTTTGATGTCAGGATGATATTTAATATCCCAGTCTTTATCTAAATCAGTGATAATTTTGTTTTCCATAATCAATATTTTAGATTCAATAATATTTAAATATCATCAAGTCTTAATTTTATTTTAATTAAATAAATTGGGATATAAAAATGATTTTTACTAAAAATGATGATATAAATAATGAAGATATTGCAAATAAAGTAAAAACATTTGAAAATATTGTGGGTAGTGCTCTAGTTCAAAAATTAATTCAAGCAACAACTGATGAATGTAAAAAATGTGGTGCTAATCGTTTAGAAGTTGCTATTGATTATTATTTAGGTAAAAGAAAAGATATTTGTTTAAAATGCAGATTATTAGTTCCAATAATTAAAATGGTAATTGGAAATAGTATTGATATATTTGGGATCTCTGAAAAAGAATTAATTGAAATGATGCAGGATTCTTATTGGACTAAAGGATTAGTAAGTGTAATCAAAGGCTTGGGAATTTTAGGAATTAAAAAACCATTTATTCCAGCTGCACCTCTTCAAGTTCAATGGGATTTAACACAAAGTAATTTATCTTTTGATGAAATTCATAATGGAATAGATAAATTAGCTGATTTTGGAGTTGCACATATTACATTTATTGGAAATATTGAATCAACATTTATTAAACATGCTTGTGATAGGGGAATTTATCCTTGTTTAGCTACTAATGGGTTTAACTTAGATAAAATTGATAAATATGTTGAATCGGGTCTTAAATTTGTAGATATTTCTTTAGAAAGTATTATTCCAGTTAAACATGATGAAATAATGGGAATGCATAATTCTTGGCAAAATGCAGTTGATTCAATTAAAAAATACAATGAAAAAGATATTTATGTTGAAGTTTCAACAAAAGTAAATAAAAATAATATTTTGGAAATTCCACAATTAATTGAATTTTTAAAAGAATTAGGTGTTGGCTGGTATAAATTAGATGTAGTTACCTCTGATTTAACATGCAATCAGAGATTAGAATTATTTAAATTAATTTACATGGAAAATATTAATGAAAACATGCAAATATTAGTTAACGATCCTCAATTTGGAGATATTACAACAAATATCCAATGTAATAATGTTAATATAATTCCAACTCATTTTTTTAATTTAAATTATACAGAAAGTTCAATGAAGGAACTTGGAAATTATATTGGTAGCTGTGGTGCTGGAAGATTTTATTTGGCATTAAATGGAAATGGGGATATTTTACCTTGTGAATATTTTCAGGACTTTAAAATAGCTAATATAAATGATGATTTAAGTGATGTATGGTTAAATAATGAAATTTTATTAAAATTTAGAAATAGGAATCTTTTAAAAGGTAAATGTGGAAATTGTGAATCAAAATATATTTGTGGAGGATGTAGACTTAGAGCATTTGTTAATGATGGTGATTTTTTAGAAACTGATGATGATTGTTTAAAAGAGCTTAAGGAAGTTCTTTTAAATTAATTATAAATAGCTATTTTAACAAATATTAGGTTAATGAGTAATATAACATTTGATGATTTTGAGATTTTAGCAGAAATTAAAAAATCAATAAGAGAAATGGGTTTTGAAGAGCCAAGCCCAATACAAGAATTAACTATCCCTGAAGCTCTTAAAGGGATTGATATAATAGGACAGGCACAAACAGGTACTGGAAAAACATTAGCTTTCACTGTTCCATTACTTCAAAAGATTTTCATACCGGATAATTCTCCTCAAGCTATTGTATTGTGTCCAACAAGGGAATTATGTATTCAAGTAGCTGGTGAAATTGGTAAAATAGGTTCACACATGAAAAAACTTAAAATTTTACCAGTTTATGGTGGTCAACCGATTGGAAGGCAAATTAGGGTGTTGAATAAAGGGGTTCATGTAGTTATTGGAACTCCAGGTCGTGTTTTAGATCATATTGAAAGAAAAACTTTAGATTTAAAAGGAATTTCAACTGTTGTGTTAGATGAAGCAGATGAAATGTTGGATATGGGTTTCAGAGAAGATATTGAAAAAATATTGAGACACACTCCAAAACAAAGACAAACTTTGCTTTTTTCAGCTACAATGCCTAGTGAGATTAAAAGAATCACTAAATTTTATCAAAAAAAGCCTAAACATTTAAAAGTAGCTCAAAATCAAATGACTGTTCCTGAGATAACTCAATATTATTTTGAAACAAGAGAAAAAGATAAACTTGAAAATTTAACTCGTTTAATTGATGTTTATGATGTTAATTTAGGTTTAGTATTTTGTAATACTAAAAAAAGAGTTGATTGGGTTGCTAAAAATTTAAGAAATAGGGGTTATGCTGCTGAGGGTATTCATGGAGATATGAATCAAAAGTCTCGTGATAAGGTTATGAGAAAATTCCGTAATGGGAATATTGAGATATTAATAGCTACTGATGTTGCTGCTCGTGGAATTGATGTACCTAATGTTGAAATAGTTGTTAACTATGATGTTCCTCAAAATCCTGAGTACTATGTTCATAGGATTGGAAGAACTGGTAGGGCAGGTAATATGGGTTATGCATTTACTTTTGTTGCAGGCAAAGAAATTTATAGTTTAAGAACTATTAAAAAAGTAACAAAATCTAAAATTAAACAAAGGAAAATTCCATCATATAAAGAAATGGAAAATATTAAAAATACTCAGCTAATGAATTCTGTTAAAAATTCTATAGAAAAAGATAATTTAGAAAAATATGTAAGTTTGGTTGAAAAAGCAATGGAAGATGATTTTGATTCTGTGGATATAGCTGCTGCTTTGTTTAAAATGGTTAAGGAAAATTAATCATTTTCCCCCATCAATTATATCAAATTTTATTTTTTGATCTTCAAGTTCACGTGTGAATGACTTAGTCATGTCTCCAACACATAATGCTAAAACATTTAATCCTTTACGGGCAGCATTTGCTGTAGCTTGTGGTGCTGCATATTCAATAGTAACTGGGAGATCTAACATATTAGCTACTGCTCTTGAAACAGTTCCAGCAATAGCTACTCTGTCTATTTTTTTACCATTGGTTGTTCCACGTTCATAAATAGTTTTAATTAATTCTAAGTCGGCTTTATTAGATCCACCTTCTTTAATCGTTGGTAGATTAATAACAACAGCCTCACCAACAGTCATATTAATTAAACCAGTAAGATTAGATAATGCTACATCACAGCCTTCATCAGCATCCTCTAAAACAACTCCTGTTGCATCTTCTTCTTTTTTATGAGCATATAAAACTCCAGAATCCATATAAAGACCAACAATTTCATCTTTTTTAAGATTTTCTTTTGCAATAGCTGGCCATATAGTTTTATAATGATTCATGGTTTCTAAAACAGAATCAGAATATTTTCTAAGAGAAATAGCATCTCTTTTAACTTTATCAATACCTTTTTGAGTTATTTTATATGGTGATCTCCCATCTTTTGATGTAATATATTCGTTTTCAATAAGTGTTTTGATATTTTCTGAAACAGCTTGGATAGTGATTCCTAAGGTTTCTGCTAAATCTTTTTGTTTAAGGTGAGGGTTTTGTTTTGAGATTTCACTTAAAATTTGAAAATGTGTTAAGGCACCTCTTTTTTTAAATGCTTTCATTGTATTCATTCCTCATTTTTTTCAATAATATTTAGTTTTAATTTAATGTTATATTTAAGTTTCTATTTTTCCTTCTAACTTTTGATTAAATTTTTCAAGAAATTCTGATTTTTTTTCAGTTGGAATGTATGCTCCACAAGCGATGGCATGGCCTCCACCTGTACCTCCAACTTCATTAGCAATTTCACGAATAATATTACCAAAGTGGATTCCATCGTAAGCAAGAAGTTTAGAACATCTAAGTGATATTTTAATTTGATTGTCTTTAGGTTTACTAAATCCTAAAATAGGTTTTTTCCAATTACAGTAACCTAAAACCATTCCTGTTATTGTCCCTATGATATTGGAGGCAATATCTTCATCAAAATCATTACAATCAAAATATTGGAAATTATTCAATTCAATAATTTCTGAATGATAATTGTCAGCAACTTTACTAATAGATGTAGCTAAGTTATATTTATGTGTTTTACTAATTTCTTCTAATTCATCTAGAGCAACAAGCCTATCTCCTTTAAGAATATCTACTCCAACAGATTCTTCACGATTTCTACCACAAGCATTCATAGCTGTTGAAAACTCGCAACCATCTCTTAAAAAACTACCTTCTTCTTCATTTAAAAATGTGTATGCATCTCCAATAATTAATTTTGGAACATGTTTAAGATATTTAAGAGGAACTCTTTTAGAAATCATAGTTACTAAAAATTTTTTTATTTCGGTTTTATCTTCTGGTGTAACTTCAGATAATGTTTTTCTATTGTGTTTTTCATCAACACCAAGTTTTTCTAAAACTGCTTTAGCTTCTTGCTGATTATTAGTTATTGGTAACTTAACATCACTAAAATAAGATAAAGCAACATATAATGGTCTGGTACTACGCCCATAAATGTTTAAATCATTTTTAGTTACTTTTAAAAGACCTTCATTAATAGCATCTTCTTGGATAATTTCATTTAAACCTTCAAAGTGTCCACTTTTGTTGTTTTGCATATCTCCGATAGCTGCTAAAATTCCAATCCAACTTAAATCTTTAAAACCAAATGTTTTAGCTAAAAAATAGCATAATCCACCACCACAAATATAGTAAGATCCATCAATACCATAAAATAAAGGATTGATTTCAAGATATGTGTAAGATTTGTCTTTATTATAATTCCTATCTCTTAATGGGGGGTGGTGGTCTAAAATTAAAATCTTCTGATTTTCTTTTGCATTTTTGTCAACTCCTTGACCAGAACCTAAATCAGAAAAAATGGTTAGTTGGTGATTTAAGTTTAAATTTTCTATTTCATCTAAGTTAACAAATTCAATTTCATAATTTTTATTTAATCTGTCTAATATTATAGATAGAATTGCACCAGAGCAGATTCCATCACAGTCAGTATGAGTATAGATTTTAATATCATCATTTTTCTCTATTAACTGTTTAGCTTTAAGAAACTGCTCTTGCATTCCTTCGGGTATTTCCATCATTGTTTTATTTCCTGTAGTTTTAAACTAATTTCTTTTAAAAGTTCTAATTTAGGTTTATCACTTTCAACTAAAATTCTGCCAGATTTTTCATACCATTTACCGGGATATGATCTTTCTTTTTGAGTGCTATGGGATAAATTTAATCTTTTTAAAGCTTTTTCAATATCTTGTAAACTTGGCTGAGCTACAGCAATTTCTTTTGATACTTTTCTACCTTCACTTAATGATAAATTTTTATCTAAGTATTGTGGCCATACTGTAATCATTTATTTCACCTTATTTCTATTTTATTTGTGTTTCAAATATTTCTAAAGCATTTTTAACAACTAAATCCATATTATAATATTTATATTGTGCTAAACGTCCAGCAAATATTACTTTTTCTTCTTTTTCCATTTCCTTTTGATACTGATGGAATTTATCTAAATATTCTTGAGTCGGATATGGATAACATAATTCTCCATTAAATCCAGGATACTCTTTCATAATTGCAGTTTTACCTTTAATATCCTGCATAGTTAATTTTTTAAACTCAGTAATACGTGTAAAGTAAGGATGATTTGGATAATTAACAACACCAACTTCTTGATATGAATCTTCATCTAAAATATCATATACAAAGTTTAAACACCTGTACAATAATTCTCCATATTTGTAATTGTAGAAGTAATCAATAGGGCCTGTATAAATTAAAGTTTCATATTCAATATCTTTTAAATAATCTTTATAATCTGTATTTAAAACAACTTTAATTTTATCATTATCAATCATCTTTTCACACATTTTAGTGAAACCTTCTTTTGGCATTCCTTGATAAGTATCTTCAAAATATCTTGTATCATGATTAAACCTAAAAGGAATTCTTGAAATTACCGAAGAATCTAAATTAGCTGCTGATGTTCCCCATTGTTTTTCAGTATAATTTTTAAAAAGTTTATTATAAATGTCACGACCAGCATTTTTTAAAACAACATCTTCACTTGATTTAATTTCGTTTATATCTTCTTTATGTTTGTCAATCCATTTTTTCATAGATTCTTCATCTAAATCAAGGTCATATAATGCATTTAATGTATCAATGCAAATAGGCATTGGCACTAATTTACCATCAACATTACTCAAAACATGATGTTCATAATCTAACCATTCTGTAAAGTTGGAAAGATAATCATAAACTATTTTTTCATTTGTATGGAAGATATGAGGCCCATATTTTTGTATTAAAAGACCTTCATCATAGAAATCATAAATATTTCCACCAATATGATTTCTTTTTTCAATAATTAAAACTTCTTCATTAAGTTCATTAGCTATTCTTTCAGCTATTGTTAAACCAGAAAGACCAGCTCCAACAATCACATATTTCATTATACCAACTTACTCCTTATGTATTTTAATTGCAGATTCAATAGCTGTTGTCATAGAAGATAATAACATTTTAGTTTTTAAATCACTTTTGTGAATCTTTTTAAGCTTCTCAACTTTACTTAATAATAATTTATTTTCATCTTTGGTAAATGGAGAGTTCTTCCAAGTATGCATCCAATAAATTAAATGAGGATTTACTGAAATTGTCTGAATATCTTTAGAAAATCTTTCGGTACACTGTCTAGCATAAATATAAGAATCCATTAAATCTCCAAGGAATCTAACATTAACATTATTAGTAATGGACTTGTCATCAGGTAAATCACGTACATAATAATCATAACACATGAAATTATTTAAATATACAATTCCATTAGCTTTAAGAAGAGTTTCTAAAGTAAATGCTAAATCGTCCCCAGAAACAAATGGCTGATAACGAATATTCTTGTCCATGATTAATTCTCTTTTAAAAATTTTACTCCAAACAGAAGGAGCCATTTTTAATAAATCTGGTTCTTCTTTAATATTTTTAACATGGATAACATCAACAGGTTCATTTCTTTGGTATTTTCCTTGGATAGTTTTACCATATAATACATGTTCTAAAACATGATCCCAAACATAATCAGGTACATTTAAATGATTAGCTGTTTCAAATGTTTCATCAGGATATGCACTTTCTAAATCATCTAAATAAGGAGAATATGATTTTTGAACAGTTTCACCATAAGTATAAATTCTTCTAAACCTACCAAAAGCCATATCTGCATCATATTTAGTTACCGCATCATATAATACTTCACAAGCATCTAAAGTGTATCTGTCATCAGGATCTAAAAACATAATATAATCCCCACTACACTCTTCAATACCTCTATTACGAGGTCCGTTAGCTGCACCAGTATTTTTCTCTAAGTGAATAGCTTTACAACAATCATATTTTTCATCATATTCATCAATGATTTTTCCACTTTCATCAGTAGAACAATCATCTACCATAATGATTTCTAAATTTTCATTTCCTATAGTTTGATTGATTAAAGAATCAATTCCTCCTCTTAAATGAGGACCAACATTAAAAATAGGTAAAATAATACTTATTTTATCTTCCATGAGAATCTCTCCAAGTTTCAAATAATAATTCCATCATATCTTGAACAGTGTAAGTATCAGGATATATATAATTAATATTATATTGATCTAAAATTTTACCAGTAATGGGACCAATACAAACAGTTAATAAATTATTAGAAAGTAAATTAGCTAATTCTTCTTTATTTTTAGCTATTTTAAAAAAGTTACTAACTGTTAAAGGACTAGTAAAAGTAATTGCATCAATTTCTTTGTTTTTTATTTTAGCTATTAAATCATTAATTTTACCTTCATCCATTGGGAATAATGATTTATATGCTTCAGCAAGTATAACTTTATTATTAAGCTTTTCTAGACCTTCTGGTAAAACAGCTCTTGCAGATGCAGTTCTGGGAATCCCAATTATTTGATTTGTAATATTTCTTTTTTCAAACTCTTCTAAAAGACCTTCAGCAGTAAAATCATCAGGTATTAAATCAACATTTACTCCTTGGTTTTTAGCTATTTTTCCAGTTTTATTTCCAATTACTGCAACTTTACAATCTAAATTCTCTAAAAAATCAGGATAAAAAAGATTTAAAGAAGTAATGGTAGTTGGAGAAGTAAAAACAATCCAATCTAAAGAATCTTTATTAGCTACTAAATTCTTTAAAGATGGGGTGTTAACTGGTTTTAAGTCTAAAGTAGGGGCTAAGACATATTCTCCCCCTAAATTCTCAACAATCTCACAAGCTGCTTTAGATCTGTCAACAGGTCTTGTAATTGCAACAACAGGTCTTGACATTTAATTTACCTTCCAAATAATTTAATAATATTATAATTTTTGATTTTATTAGTTAATATTATTTATGTATTATTTTACAAAATGGTAAAGTGATTTGTTACAAAGTAGTAAAGTGAAATACTACAAAATAGTAAAGTAAATAACTAGAACTAAATCTAAAAAAATGATTTTATATATTATTCTATTGTGATATCAGCATAGGATTTAACTATAGATTGTTAATGAATGATTTGAACATTTGGTTTTATTTTTGAAAAACTTATGTATAAAAGATAATTTCTTTTTTAATTATTTTTACCATAAATTTAGGTACTTGGGTAATCTTAGTTTATTTTATTTTTGGAGTATTTTAAAAACTTTGAATAAATTCTTAGCATAGGAATTTATTGTTTTTTATAATTAAATTAATATTTCATAAGTACGGCACTAATTATAAGTTTTTATCTATTTTTTCATTGATTATAATAAAATTAATAAGATACAAAAATTAATAATAATTAATAAAGATGGGGACTAGCTATGTATAAAATATCAATGATTATACCTGTTTATAATGCAGAAAAATATCTGAAAAGAACAATAAACTCAATTATTAATCAAAGTATTGGTTTTGAAAATATTGAACTTATTTTAGTAGATGATAATTCTCAGGATAACTCAAAATATATTATAGAAGAATATGTGGCTAAATATGATAATATAATAGGTATTTATTCCAATAAAAACCATGGATTTCCAGGATTTGGGAGAAATAAAGGTATTGAAATAGCTAGTGGTCAATATATTATGTTTTCAGATAATGATGATGAACATGATAAAGATTTATGCCTAAAATTATATGAAGCTATTAATTTTGAGGATGCAGATGTAGCTTCCTGTGATAAAGTTAAAAGAGATAATATCAAAAATATTCAGGTATCTGAAAAGTATGTTGGTGGAAAAATAACCTCCAATGGAAATATTATAATCTCTCATGAGGATTTGGCATATTTTGAAGATATAACAATCTGGAATAAAATTTTTAAAAAAGAAATCCTTGTAAATAATAATATACGATTTGTAGAAAACATGTTAGCTGAAGACTTGTTGTTTTGTCTTGAAGTCTTTTTTAACTCATCTAAATTAGTTTATTTGGAAAAATATTATGGATACTTTTGGGATATGCATGAAGAATCATTATCTCATGAATGCAGTCCAAAACATGTTGAAAACCTGCTTAATTCAATTCCTGAAATGTTTAAAATTTTAGATAAATATAATAAAAAAGATTTAGCTAGCTTTTATTTTAAATTCTACTTACGTAACATACTTAGATTTTTCATAGATGTAAATACAAATAGAAATAACTTAAAATCAATGATTAAAAAGTTGTATAGTTATGAAAAGAAAGCTGGATTTGGATGTAGGGCTAATGAAGGTTGGGCAAATTTAATTAATTTTTTTATAGTTCATAAATTCTTTAATTTAGCTATTTTAATAATTAAAGGTATGAAATTTTCAAAAGAATCTACATTTTTAAGAAAAATTTTTAGAACTATTAAGTAATTTTTAAGGGTTATTGTAGTAAATAATAAATATTGCTTTTATTTTAAATAATTGAAGTAATTTATAACATTAATTTTTTTATATTGGTTGATTTAATAAATTTAGTGTTAATTACAAGGAGGTAATAAATGATAGATTTTAATAAATACATATATGATTATTCTTCAGATATTAGGAGTTAAAGTTACAAATAATTTTACTTACAATGAAACAGTTGAAATGGAAGATAGAATATTATTAGATTTTGATAAAAATAATGTCCCAGTTTCTTTAGAAATTATGGATGCTTCTAAAAGATTTAATGTTCCAAAATATTCATTAAATGATTTGAAATTTTTTAATATGAATGTTGTTGTTGATGATAAATATATCATGATTAATGTGGTTATAGGTGTTTTAATTCATAATAATGAAAATAAACATATTTTAGAGTCGTTTACTGACAATAAATATGAAATTCCAAATATAACTGCTGAATTAGCTATTTAATATTATTTTTTTTATAATTTTGAAAAGTTGTTTTACTTTAGAAATATTGTAGTTAAATGTAATTAGTGTTTAATTTAACTTTTTTTTAATTTAAATGTGCAGTTATTATGGTATAACTAGAAGCATTAACCGTTATTATACATCCATCAACTTCAATATAATAATTTTTACCTTTACGACTTATTTTAGCATTTTTCTGTTTAATTTTAGAAATACAATAACTAACAACATCATCAGTATCTAATTTAAGGTTTTTTTTAATTCTTCCAACACCCATTTGGGTTGTGTGTATTTTATCTATATTTTCAAGTAAAGTCATATGTTTATTTTTAGTGTAGTTGTATACATAAATGTTATTTTATGGAATTATGGGGTGAGTACTTGAAAAATGATTTTAGGGGAGATCAATGTATTATTAAATATTTTGAATATTTAAAAAATTAAATTTGGAATAGCTGTTAAGCTATTCAGTTTATTAGCTTTTACGATATGGTAATCTTTTAATAGGCCTTCGTAGTAATTTTAAGCTAATTTTGTTTCGAAAATAGATTTTTTTTATTGTGAGTATATGTTTAGCTATTTTTGTGTGGATGTCTAAGTTAGCTATCTTTTTTTGAAGGATAATATTTATGGAATCTATTTTCAATTAATAATATTATTTTTATACTTTATAAAAGTTTTCCTATTTTGTGTAATTTTATTCTTTAAAAGTGTATTTATCAGATGAAATTTAAGAATTAAATATTTGGATTTAAATTAATTTTCATGAAAATATGGGTGGTTTAAATGACAATTTTTATTTTTAATTTTGTTTTTTAATTACATGATTTTGATTAATAAATTATTTATATTTATATTGATATAGTGTTAATTTAATTAGTGTGGTTTTTCAATAAACCTTGGATCGATTTTTATGGATTTTGAAAAAATTTATGCAAAGTTACCTGGAGCTATTAAATATAATAATCACATGCTTAATTTCTTTTTAAAAGTTCCTAAAAAGTTACAAAATCTAAATAAGAAATCTAATCAGTTAGATTCACAAAATCAATTGTTGGATTTGCTTTTTACGAGTTGTGATATTAAAATAAAAGGTACTTTAAGAAATGTGCAACTATTATATGTGGAGTTACTTCGTTTTTTAGATAATGTCTGTAAAAAGCATGATATTGATTATTGGATTGATTATGGTACTTTACTTGGGGCGGTTCGTCATGGTGGATTTATTCCCTGGGATGATGATATAGATTTATCTATCATGAGAAAAGACTATGAAAAACTAATCAAAGTTCTTCCAGAAGAAATATCTAAATATGAATACTTTAAAGAAAACTGTGGATTATCTTTACTTATTGAAAATCAAAAAAACTATTTTGAAGGATTTAAAAGTGTTTATGATGTTAATGATGAAAATAATTTTTTAGATGGAGACAAGTTTTCATTTTTACAAATTGCTTGGTTAAAACCATATGTTAAGATTGATTTATTCCCAAAGGATTATCTTTTAGAAGAAAAACTAGAATCTTTTAAAAAAAATTATGTGTCAACTAAGTACAAGTTTAATTATGATGTTAAATCAGGTAAAAAAACTTTCTGGAGTGAATTTAATAAAGTAAAAAAAGATTTAGGTTTAGTTAACACTGAAACAAAATATTTAACTGATTCAATTGATGTTTTACAATTAACTCCTGTGTGGATTTTTGAGACAGATAAAATGTTTCCATTAAAAACAATAAAATTTGAAGAATATGAATTTAAATGCCCTAAAGATATAAATTATGCTTTAGAGGTTTCATTTGGTAAAGATTATATGCATATTCCAAGTGTAATTGAAAATCATAGTGTGGTTCCATTTATAGAGCATCAATTTGATTCAGTTGATGAAATGAATGAATCATTTTCAAAATCTATTGGTTATTTAAAAGAAATTAATGATAATTTTTTCAATGAGTGATAAAATATGTTAAATTTTACAGTAGGTCCAGTAATGTCTGATGATATAGTTTTAGAAATTGGAAGTAAGCAAGTTCCATATTTTAGAACTCCTGAATTCTCAGATTTAATGTTTGAAAATGAAGGATTAATAAAAAAATTTACTTATGCTCCTGAAGGTTCAAGAACAGTTTTTATCACTGGATCAGGAACAGCTTCGATGGAAGCAACAATTATGAATGTTTTTGATGAAAATGATAATGTTTTAATAGTTAATGGTGGTGGATTTGGTAATAGATTTGTTGAGTTATGCCAGTTACATAATATAAAATACACTGAAATTCCAATTTCTTTTGGTGAGACTTTAACTAAAAAAACACTTGATAAATATAATGGTGGAGATTTTACAGGATTTATTGTTAATATACATGAAACATCTATTGGTCTTCATTATGATTTAGATTTAATAAGTCAATTTTGCCATGAAAACGATTTATTTTTAGTTGTTGATGCAATAAGTTCATTTTTAGCAGATCCAATTGATATGGAAAAACAAAATATCAATGTTTTAATCACTGGTTCACAAAAAGCATTAGCTTGCCCTCCAGGAATTTCGGTCATTGTTTTAGATAAAAATGCTATTTCTCGTATAAATGATATTACTTGTAAATCTATGTATTTTGATTTAAAAGATGCTTTAAAAAATGGTGAGCGAGGTCAAACACCTTTCACTCCAGCTGTAGGAACTTTAATACAAATTAATGCTAGGTTAAAAGAAATTGATAAACATGGTGGAGTTGAAACAGAAATAAAAAGAATAGCTAATGTAGCATCTGATTTTAGATTAAAAATCAAAGATTTGCCTTTTGAAGTATGTTCTAGTGAATTATCTAATGCAGTTACTCCACTTCATCCATTAACTGCAAAAGCATCAGATATTTTTAATATTTTAAAAGATGAATACGGAATTTGGATTTGTCCAAATGGTGGGGAATTAGAAGATACTTTGTTTCGTGTAGGTCATATTGGAGCTCTCACAACAAAAGATAATGATACCTTAATAAATGCATTAAAAGACTTGGAAAAAAGGGGAATTATATGATTAAAGTTATAACCTATGGTACATATGATTTATTCCATTATGGTCATCAAAGATTGCTGGAAAGGGCAAAAGCACTTGGGGATTATTTAATTGTAGGTGTTACTGCTGATGATTTTGATAAAAATAGGGGAAAAATAAATGTACAACAGTCATTAATGGAAAGGATAGGATCAGTAAGGGCAACAGGATTAGCTGATGAAATCATTATAGAAGAATATGAAGGTCAAAAAATAGATGATATTAAAAGATATGATATTGATATTTTCACTGTAGGGTCTGATTGGGTTGGAGAATTTGATTATCTTAATGAATACTGTGATGTTGTTTATTTAGAGAGAACTGAGGGAGTTTCAAGTACAGATATACGATCAAAAGATAGACAAATTACTTTAGGTTTAGTTGGTGAAGGATTAATCTTAAACAAATTTTACAATGAAACTCAATATGTTAATGGATTAACTGTTGGTGGAATATGTTCATGTGATAAAAACCAACTTAATGACTTTGATAATGATTTAATTTTGACTCAGAACTTTGATGAATTAATAGATGATGTTGATGCAATATTTATTGTGTCTCATCCATCAAAACATTATAAACAAGTAAAAAAGGCACTTGAAAATGGTGTCCATGTTTTATGTGAATCTCCAATTGCTCTTAAAGAAGAAGAATTTTGTGAATTATTCAAACTAGCTAAAAAAAATAATTTAATTTTAATGGATTCAATTAAAACAGCATATTCTACTGCTTATAATAGACTTTTGTTACTTGCTAAAAAAGGTAAAATTGGAGATGTAATATCTGTTGATGCAACATGTACTAGTTTAGCAGAAGGGTCTAGTGATGATTGGAATACTATCACTGCATGGGGTCCAACAGCATTATTGCCAATTTTTCAGTTACTTGGTGTGAATTATAATAACAAAAACATTAATTCTCTTTTATTAAATAATATTGAGAATTTTGATTTATTTACAAAAATAGATTTCACATATCCAAATGCAGTAGCTTCTATAAAAGTTGGAAAAGGAGTTAAATCAGAAGGTGAATTAATAATTTCTGGAACAAAAGGTTATATTTATGTTCCAGCACCATGGTGGAAAACAGATTACTTTGAAATACGTTTTGAGAATCAAAATGAAAATAAAAAATATTTCTACCAATTAGATGGTGAAGGAATAAGATATGAACTTGTAGCATTTATAAAATCAATTGAATTAAATAAAACAGGTTCATATATTGATATTAATATTTCTAAAGAAATATCTGCAATAATAGAAGATTTTGAAAACTGTAAATTTAATCATTTAGGATGAATTTATTTATAAGGTCCAAAATCAACTGTGTTATAAATATGATTATATCTTTCATTTTCTGGAGGTAACTCCATATAATTTTTATCATATAATAAAGTTAAATATGTGTCATAATCATGGGGAACATTAATTTCAATATTTTCAAATTTAACTTTTTTAGCAGGACTTAATGATGATTTAGGTATTATTCTTGGAGTATTGTATGTTGTACTAAGGTTACATACATAGTCGCATTTTTCATTAAGAGATTTATCCACAAATTGGGTTCCATATTTTTTTATTTTTTGAAAATTTATTTTAAATAATTTAAAAATAACTTTAATAACTTTTCCAATTTTTTCTTTATTTTTAGATATGTATGCTTCGCTGTTTGTTATTTCATAAATCCAAATTAATTTCCTTAAAAGTTTCCATTTAAATAAGAATTTTTTTCTTTTGTTTTTATTATTAGGGATGTTGTCTAATACAAATAAATCTAAACTTAAACCTAATGTAAAATCGGTATTAATATCGTAATATTCTTCAGTTTTTGTTCCTTTTAAGTTCCATTGTGAATAAAGTCTACAGTAACCTTTTTTATTTCTAGAACTTAATAATTCATATTTATCTTGAGGTAATTTTTCTAATACATCTAATAATTTTTCGTATTGATCCCTTAATAAAATTAAATCAATATCATCATCCCAAGGGATAAATCCATTATGTCTTATAGCTCCAATCAATGTGCCTGAATCTGCAAAGTATTCTATGTCATTTTCTTCACATATTTTAATAAAATCAGTTAACATCATTAAATTTAAATCTTGAATGTGTTTTAAAACTTGGGAATCATATTTATTGAATTTGTCAGGTATTCTTATAACTGCCATATATATGCCTCTACTATTTTAATTTATATATGACAAATCACATAAATATTATTGTATTTAAGTAAAATAGGTTTTACAATGATTATTTATTTTATAAAATAATGATATAATATTTATTGGGGATATTAGTAATGCAAGCAATTATTCTAGCAGCTGGAATGGGAAAACGTTTAAAAGAGTTAACAAATGATGTTACTAAATGTATGGTTAAAATAAATAATGTCACTATGATTGAAAGAATGTTATCACAATTAGATGACTTAAATTTAAATAAAATTATTTTAGTAATTGGATATAAAGGAAACAAATTAAAAGATTTTATTAAAACATTAAATGTTAATACTCCTATTGAATTTATTGAAAATGAAATTTATGATAAAACAAATAATATTTATTCTCTTTTTCTAGCTAAAGATTATTTATTAAAAGAAGATTCTTTAATTTTAGAATCTGATTTAATTTTTGAAAATGGGATATTGGAGGATTTGATTAATGATCCATATCCTAACTTAGCATTAGTAGCTAAATTTGAAAGTTGGATGGATGGAACTGTTGTTACAATTGATAATCAAAATAATATTATGAATTTTTTATCTAAAAATCAATTTTCATTTGAAGATATTCCTAATTACTATAAAACAGTTAATATTTATAAATTTAGTAAAGATTTTTCAAATCATTACTATGTTCCATTTTTAGAAGCCTATATTCATGCTTTAGGAACCAATGAATATTATGAACAAGTTTTAAAAGTGATTAGTAATTTAGATGAGTCACATATTAAAGTTAAAAAACTTGTTGATAAAAATTGGTATGAAATAGATGATATTCAAGATTTAAATATTGCAGAATCAATTTTTGCCCCATATGATGAAAAACTATCTAAATTCAGTTCTAGGTATGGTGGATATTGGAGATATCCTCGTATGTTGGATTTTTGTTATTTGGTAAATCCATATTATCCACCCCAGTCTTTAATTGATGAATTAAAGTCTAATTTTGAGATTTTACTTGAAAGTTATCCTTCAGGGATGGAAATTAATAGTTTACTTGCAGCCAAATATTTTGGAATCAATCAAAATCAGATTTGTGTTGGGAATGGTGCTTCAGAATTAATTAAATCATTAATTGAAAAAGTTTTAGATTTTGATGATAAATTAGGTGTTATAACACCAACATTTGAGGAATATTCTCATAGAAAAAATCCTGAAAATATTATTAGTTTCACTCCAAATAATAATAGCTTCCAGTATGATGTTGATGATATTATATCATTTTTTGATAATAAAGATATTAAAATGTTAATCTTAATAAATCCAGATAATCCTTCTGGAAATTATATTTATAAAAATGATTCATTAAAATTAGCTACTTGGGCTGAAAATAATGGGATTACTTTAGTAATTGATGAATCTTTTATAGATTTTGAAGATGTGGAAGAAAATCCATCTTTTTTAGATCAAAAAATTTTAAAGGAATATCCAAATTTAATCATTGTAAAAAGTATTTCAAAATCATTTGGAGTTCCGGGTTTAAGATTGGGTGTTTTAGCATCTAACAATTTAGAGTTAATAAAATATATTAAAAAAGATGTGGCTATTTGGAATATTAATTCATTTGGAGAATTTTATCTTCAGATATTTGAAAAATATAAATCTGATTATGAAGAGGGTATTATTAAATTTAAACAAAGTAGAAATAAATTAGAAAAAGATTTAGGTTCTATTAAAAATTTACGTGTAATTCCATCTCAAGCTAATTATCTTATGTGTGAAGTTCAGGGGGAAATTAGCAGTACAGATCTTACTGAAATTTTATTAAATAAATATGATATATTAATAAAAGATTTGTTTTCTAAAAACGGTTGTTATGGGAAATCTTATGTAAGACTTGCTGTTCGTGATGAAAAAGATAATTCTGCTTTATTTGAAGCATTAAAAGAAATTTTAGATTGATAAAATGAATGTTACAATTATTGGTGGCGGTAATATTGGTACATTAATTGCTGCTGAACTTTTAAATAAAAATTATGATGTTTGTATTTATACCTCTAAAGTAGATCAATGGGGTGATTCTTTAGAAGTTTATGATGTTAATAATAAGTTTTTATTTGAATCTACTGGTTTAAAAGTAACAGATAATATTCATAATGCTCTAAAAACTGCAGAAATTATTTTTATAACTTATCCTGCAGCATTATTTCATAAACTTTCAAAAGATATGGAAAATCATGTTCATAGAGGTCAATATATTGGTGTTGTGCCTGGAAGTGGTGGTGCTGAATTTTTATTTGGTAATTTAATAGCTAAAGGTTGTATTTTATTTGGTTTACAAAGAGTACATAGTATTGCGAGATTAAAAGAATATGGGAAATCTGTGTTGATGTTGGGAAGAAAAGATGGGTTAGATATAGCCACTTTCCCAAGAGGGTTTGAACTTTTTGTTAAAAATTTACTTGAAAACATGTTTGATTTGCCGTGCAATGTTATAACTAATTATTTGGCTATAACATTAACTCCTTCCAATCCTATTTTACATACAAGTAGATTATATTCAATGTTTAATCAAAAACAAATATTTGATAAAAATATTTTATTTTATGAAGAATGGGATGATGATTCATCTGAGTTAATGATTAAATGTGATAGTCAATTGCAAGATTTATGTGATGTATTAAGGATTAATGGTGTTAAATCATTGAAAGATCATTATGAAAGTTATTCAATAAAATCTATGACTCAAAAGATAAAATCTATTGGAGCATTTAAAGGTTTAACTTCGCCTATGATTCAAACAGATAATGGGTGGATTCCAGATTTTTCATCAAGATATTTTACAACAGATTTTTCATTTGGCTTAAAAGTTATTATTGATATTGCAAGAATTTATAATGTTGATGTAAGTTATTTAGAAAAAATTTGGGATTGGTATTATAATTTGTGCAATCCAAAAAATTATTTTGATTTATTTAAATTGGGAATTAGTTCTCAAAAAGATTTTGAAAAATATTATTATTTTGATGGCTAAGTTATAATATTTAATTATGATAAAAAATAAAATTTGGAAATTATGGATGTTTTATGTGTTTTTTTACACTCTCTGTAAAAATAATCCCATAAAATTTCATTTTTAATTAATTTTTCAAATACCTAATTCAGGGATGACATACGTTGCAGGGTTTGTATCCATTTGATTCTGCTTCTTGTTTTGAATTAAATGTAATTTTATTTTCTTCATTAATTTTTTTAGCCCATTTACATCCTGGGGTGTGGAATTTATCTGAGTTTGCACTTGCTACATAAGTTTGGTCATTGTCTGTTTGTGTAGTGTCTTTATGAATACTATTTATTTTACAAATAATCAGATTTCCATCATTATTTTCATAATAACTTATGTTGGCTGTTTTTCCATTATTTAATTGTTCAGTTAGGTTTTTATAGTATTTGTCGGGTATGTATATATCGACTGGTTTGGAGTCTATTGTTGTTTGAATGCAATATGGGTCGTTATTTTTAAATAAATCATCATAACTTATTAAGGTTGTTTTGCAGTTTTGTGTATGTGCACTAACACTACTTAAACATAAAACTATTATCATGATTGAAATTAATATTATTTTTTTATTCATGTTTTATTGTCCTTTTTATATTTAGAAATCTTGAAATTGATTTAATATATGTTTTAAGTATTTTTTATAAATAACTTTTTTTTTTTAAATGGATTATATGAATAAATCATATGAAAATTTCATGATTAATATACAATTCATTGGTTTTTAGTTAATGAGTTTATCAGGATATTTAATAATAAATGTAGTCTTATTTATTTGATTAACGTTTTATTTTTTTATTATTTTTTTAAATAAGTCTTAAATTTATTTGATTTCTTATTTATTTACTTTTTCATGTTTAAATCAATTTTAGATTAGTTGTTAGAAAGAATTATATAATAATTTGATTTAAATTATTAAATAAGTATTATTTAAATCGTGAGGTATATAATATGGAGAATATAAAAAATTTAAAAATAGAAAATTTTGGACCTATAAAACAGGCAAATATTGATATATTTCCATTAACTATTTTTATTGGTCCTAATAGTTCGGGTAAATCATTCATTGCTCAGATTATCCAATGTTTCAACAGTCGTTTTGATAATTATGGTGATATATTTAATAATGCTTTAAATTCAACGAAATATTTTGATAAAAAAGCTGAAAAATTATTTTCTAAACTTTCTGATAAAATAAGCAAATATGTTAAGGATAATCCTTAGTTATCTTCAGATTCTCTTAAAATTCCTATTTCAGAATTAAAATATTTAATTGAAAATGGAGTTTTAAAATATTTTCCAGAGTTATTTGAAGATAAAATTAAAAAACAATTTGATGTTAAGAATTTGAATGAGTTAATTCAATTTAAAGAAAATTACTTTAGAATTGAAATAAATGATACTATTCTAATTAAAGAAAATAATAATGACTTTAAAATGGAAAGTTCACTTATGGAAATCCCATCATCTGAAGAACCAATAATTAATGATGAAATAGTTTTAAAATTCGATAAGAATGATGAAAATATATTAATTAATATGAATTCTTTTTTAATTAATAAACGATTTGACAATGAAGATGAAATGATTCATTATATGATTTATGCTCTTTTTGGAGTGTCAATATTTGAAGATACTCTTTTAAAAAATTCTTATTATATTCCAGCTGAGCGATCAATTTTTACTAAAGATAAAACAATAATTTCTAAAAGAATCCAAAATAAGATTGATTTTTCAAAAAACCAAGAAGATTTTGCATTATCTTTATTTAATTTAGATGGTGATGAAAAAGGTCAATTTTATGATCTGGCTTGTAATTTTGAGAAAGAACTTTCTGGAGGCCATATTGTTTTAGAAAAAGATGGATTATTCAATAATGTAAAATATTTAGATTTTAATGAAAATATTAAATTATCTCCAAAATTATTATCTACATCATTAAATGAAATGGCTGCAATTATACTTTATTTAAAATACATATTAAAAGAAGATGATTTATTAATTATTGAAGAGCCAGAGGCTCATTTACATCCAAAAAATCAACGTATTTTAGTTAAATATTTGGTTGAAGCTATTAACAAAGGATTAAATGTTTTGATCACAACTCATAGTGATCATGTTGTTCATCAATTTAATAATTTCATACGTTTGGGAAATTTAACATCTAATGAAATATTTAAATTGAATTATAATGAAAATAATGTTTTGAATTTTAAGGATGTTAATATATACCATTTTAAAGAACAATCAAAATATTCATTTATTCCAGAAAAAATTAATGTTAATAATACAGGTTTTACGGAAGATACTTTTTCAAAAGTCACAGAAGAATTATATGATGAGTCTATAAATATAATTAATTTTTAGAAAGGTGATTTTTTGGAATTTAAACAACATTTTATAAAAGAATATGGTGAAAAGTACATATTGGATAAATGTATGGAAAAAGGATGCTTTTTTAAAGATATTAAAAAAGAAGAATATGTAATTCTTGATGGGGAGGGTCTAGAAAAAAGAAATGGAAAAAGTTCTGTTGATTGTATTATTATTAAATTAAAAGCTAATTTGGATAATAAGTAGGATATAATTTTATGTGAATTAACTTCTGGATCAAAAGATTTAAAAAAAGTTAGGCAAAAATTTGAAGATAGTGGAAGTTTAGTTGTAAATGTCATAGAACACATGGGGAAAGATATAAATAATATTTCTTGTTTGCTTTTAGGTAAAATAAAAGATAATGGTCAAAGGATAACTTATAAAAATTTAATGAATCCTATTTTTATTAATGGGTTTGGAAGGAATGATATTTTTATTAGAAGAGAAAGTTGTGAATATAGTATAAATAATTTTAAATTTAATTAGTATTCTTTTAAGTATAAACTACATTAATATTAAAATCTAAATATTGGGGTATGGAAATTAACAAACATATTTCAATAGCTAAAAAAGAATTTAAACAAGCTATTGTTGATAATAAACGATTAATTTTTTTAATTTTTTCATTATATGTAATTTCAGCTGTTTTTGCTTGGGTTTTTCATAGTCAGTTGTTAGATTTGTTAAATCCTTATTTGGGTGAAATTAAAGCAGAGTTATCAAGAGAATTTACAATGGATCCTGCATTGGAGCTGTTTATTAATAATGAAACTGCAGGTCTTACAACTTATTTTTCATCTGTTTTCTTTGGAATAATGGCATTTGTTAGTGTCATTGTTAATGGAATAACTATAGGGATTGTTGGTGGAAAAATAGTAAGTGCGGATCCTTTTCATATGGGCTTGATGTTTATAGCTTTGATTGTTCCTCATGGAATATTTGAAATTCCTGCAATGATTTTTGAATCAACAGCTGGTGTTTTACTGTTCTTATTTATTTGGAGATTTTTTAAAACAATTGATACTACACGAAATGATATTTCTAGTTTTAAATTAAGAGCTAAAAATTCCTGGAAGTTAAACAAGGTTTATTTAAAACAGTCTGTTGTTCTTATGGTGTTTTCTTGTGTGCTGTTAATTATTGCAGCAATTATTGAGGGACATGTCACGGAATATGTTGGAATGTGGGTTGATTCATTTTTTAATTAATCTTATTTTTAATAATTTTCATATTTTGCTAAAGATGATTTTATTAAACAAATCACTTAATTTTAAATCAATTTTATTTTGCTAGAATTTTTACATTAATAGGTGTTGATGAAAAGTATAAAATAAATTAGATGAAATTTATAAAATAATTTCAATGAAAAGTATAAAATAAATTGGATGAAATTTATAAAATAATTTTAATGAAAAGTATAAAATATATATCATGAAATTTATAAAATAATTTTAATGAAAAGTATAAAAAAGGGATTATGATGAAAAAATATTTGCCGAGATATACCGACCAGGAATTAAAAGAATCATTAGAATATATGGGTGCAGTATTAATAACGGGTCCAAAGTGGTGTGGGAAGACGACAACAGCTAAACAACAATGTAATAGTTTAAAAGAGTTACAACATCCTGTTTATGGAAAATCTTACTTAAAACTTGCAGATACAAATCCTATAGAATTATTAAAAGGTGAAAAACCTATGTTAATTGATGAATGGCAAATGGCACCAGAATTATGGGATACAGTAAGATATTTGGTAGATGAATCAGATGATGAGGGGCTATATATTTTAACTGGTTCAACAATAGTTGATGAAAGTAAAATTATGCACTCAGGAGCAGGTAGGATAAAAAGAATTGTGATGCGACCGATGAGTTTATATGAAAGTGGAGAATCCACAGGAGCAATATCATTGATGGATTTATTTAATAATGATGATTTAAATATTGATGGAATAACATCAAATTTAACTATATCTGATTTGATATTTGCTGCATGTAGGGGTGGGTGGCCAGAATCATTAAATAAAAAAACAAAAGAACAACAATTAGCTATTGTAGTAAATTACCTTGATATAATATGTAATAGTGATGTTTCTAATGTGGATGGGGTTAAACGTAATCCTCAAAGAGTAAAAGCTATCTTAAAATCTTATTCTAGAAATATTTCAACATTAGCAACTAATAAAACACTCATGAAAGACATAAAAACAGAATACTGTGATATTTCAGCACCTACATATAATTCATATATTAATGCTCTTGAAAGATTATATGTTATTCAAAATATTCCTGCGTGGTCACCAAACATCAGATCAGCAAATACTATTAGAAAATCCTATAAAAAAGAATTTATTGATCCATCAATAGCTGTAGCAAGTCTTAATTTAACTCCTGAAAAATTACTAAAAGATTTTGAAACCTTTGGATTTATATTTGAAAACTTGTGTATTCGTGATTTATTAGTTTACTCAAGTTCAGTTAATGGGGAAGTATTGTATTACAATGATGATAGTGGTCTTGAAGCGGATTGTATTATATATTTAAATGATGGTAGATATGCATTAATAGAATTTAAATTAGGCAACAGAGAAATTGATAAAGGAGCAAAAAATTTACTTAAATTAAAAAATTTAATCAAAAAAAGTATTAAAAGCAAAAAAATTGATTTGGAGGAGCCTAGTTTTTTAGCTGTTATAACTGGTGGTGAAATTGCGTACACTAGAGATGATGGGGTAAAAGTTATACCTATAGGATGTTTACGATAAATGTTTTTAGTGGATGGTGGGGTAAGTTACATTAGTTTTTTTTAAAATAGTATTTTTCAAATTTTTTCATAGATTTTTATTCAGTTTTTTCAACTTTAACTAATTTTTTCCGTATTCTTTTTCAAATTAAATGTAGTTAATTAATATAGTACGTTTAACTAAATTAGTAATATTGGTAACAATAAATTAAATTATGTATTATATTGCAGTTGATTTTTTATGGCGAAAACGAAAGATAAAAATGAATGGGGAAGTAATCTATCATTTCTATTAGCTATGATAGGTTCAGCAGTCGGACTTGGTAATATTTGGCGATATCCTTATGTTTTGTACAGTAATGGAGGAGGAGCATTTCTTATTCCATATATTGTTGCAATTTTGATTATGGGTATTCCATTTTTAATTTTAGAATATGGTGTTGGATATAATTTTAAATCTTCATTTCCCAAGGCAGTTCGGAAGATTTCTGAAAAATGGGAGTATTTAGGTTGGTTCTTGCCAGTAGCTGTTTTCATGATTCTTATATATTATTCAGCTATTCTTGGTTGGGATGGATTTTATGTAATTTTGTCTGCATTTAAAGGATGGGGTGCAGATCCAAATAGTTATTTCACTGGTTCTTTCCTTCAAGCTAATGACACTTTAAGTGGGCTTGGTACTTTTGTACCATTTATTGCTATTGCAATGCTTGTAGGGTGGGTTATTGTGTGGTTTATCTCACATAGAGATTTAGAAAAAGGTTTAGGTAAAGTATCTAAAGTTTTAGTACCTTTATTATTTGCTATTATGATTTTCATAGTGATTTTCTCTTTAACTTTACCTGGTGCAAGTATTGGTCTTGCAGAGTTGTATAATCCTGATTGGAGTTTATTACTTGATTTTAATATTTGGATGGCTGCATTTGGTCAAATGATATTTTCTTTAAGTTTAGGTATGTCTATTGCATTTACTTATGCTAGTTATACTAAAGATGATTCTGATTTAGTTTCTAATGCTTTATGGGTAGTTTTAGCTAATTGTGGTTTTGAAAACTTTGCAGCTATTGGTGTTTTCTCAATTCTTGGATATATGTCACTTCAAAGTGGAATTGCAGTGCCTGATCTTGTTACTCAAGGAACTGGTTTAGTATTTATTGTATATCCTACAGTATTTAATGTACTTGGTGATTTAGCTACTATAATTGGACCATTATTCTTCTTTACAGTTTATTTAGCTGGTTTAACAAGTATTTTATCAACAATTGAACCTTTATCATTTTCTATTCAAAATAAATTTGGATGGTCACGTAATAAGACTATGAGTATTTTATGTGTATTTGGTGCTGCTGTTTCTATGATTTATGCAACAGCTATGGGTTCATATATTTTGGGAATTGCTGATACATTTGTTAATCAGATAGCTATTTTAATTGGTGTAATATTTGAATGTATTGTATTTGCTTGGATATTTAAAGCAGAAAATATAATTCCTAAACTTAATGCAAAAAGTAAATCAATTAAATTAGGTAAATGGTGGCTTGTTATAGTTAAATATGTTCTTCCAATTTTTATAGCATTTGTATGGCTTGGAGGACTTGTAGGAGTTATTTCTTCTGGTTCAACAGTAGAGTTAGCTATTTTGTGTATTTTAACTGTAATTTTACTTGGAGCTACATTTATCTTTACTAAATTACCTGCAAAATCTAAATCATGGAATGAAGTTGAAGAAAGACTTTAATTTCATTTTTATTTTTTTATTTTTAATTTATAGCTATTTTAATTTTATTGAAATCTTTTTATAGTTTTATAACTCTATTTTTAATATTTTAATACTTTTTTGGTATTTTTATTAATTAGTAATTATTAATAATTTTAATTTTTTGAAATAGGTTGATTAAAGTTTATTTTAGAACTTATCAAAAATCTATAATTATTTCTATGTTTTAAAGTTCTATTTTTTGTGATTTGCTTAAAGTGTAGTTAATTAGCTTATTTGTTAATTTATTAATGTAAAATAATGAACATTACTCATATTTATCTTTAAAAATTAAACAGTTAACTATAAATAAAACAAAATTAGTAATAATATTGTGGAATGTTAAAAGTAGTTTTTTACTTGAATTTCACAAAAAATCTAAACATTTAAAAAAAAACTCTTGGGGGTAAATTCAATGGATGTTGAATTTGAATTTAGCTTTGAAGAGGATGGATTTATGATTCATATTAAAGAAATTAATTAAATCATTTAATTAAAAATGGCTGATAATATAATTAATTAAATATCAAAATCACCTGTTGTGTTTTTTTAATTATATGGTGGTAAATAGTTTATATTTGCCATTTTTTATCATTTTCTTATTTTATTTAAAACTATTATTATTAATCTAATTTTAATTAAATTAGAGAACTTCTTAGATTTAATAACTCCTAATAATCTTTATATATTTTCAAAGCTAAATTTATTAATATTTAATATTCGGAGTTTATTGTTCATGTTAAATAATAAGACAATATTGATTACTGGAGGAACTGGTTCTTTTGGTAAAAAATTTACAAAAAGAGTATTGGAAAAATATAATCCTAAAAAAATTATCATATATTCAAGAGATGAATATAAACAATATTTGATGCAAAGACAATTTAATGAACATAAAAAAGTAATGCGTTATTTTATTGGTGATGTTAGGGATAAAGAAAGATTTGCACGTGCTTGTGATGGTGTAGATATTATTGTTCATGCAGCAGCATTAAAACAAGTTCCAGCAGCAGAATATAATCCTTTGGAAGCTATTAAAACTAATATTGATGGGGCTAGAAACATTGTTGATGTAGCTATTGATAAACATGTTGAAAAAGTAGTAGCTTTATCAACTGATAAAGCAGTTAACCCAGTTAATTTATATGGTGCTACTAAAATGGTATCTGATAAATTATTCATAGCAGCTAATGCTTATGTAGGAGCTAAAAATACTCAGTTTTCAGTAGTTCGTTATGGAAATGTTTCAGGTAGTCGTGGTTCTGTAATTCCATTTTTCAAAACTTTAATTGATGAAGGTCAAAATAAAATACCAATTACTGACATGAGAATGACTAGGTTTTGGATTACTCTTGATGAAGCAGTAGATTTAGTTATTAAAGCTATTGGTGATGCTAAAGGTGGAGAATTATTTATCCATAAATGTCCTTCATTTAAAGTAACTGATTTAGCAAAGGCTATGCTTCCAGATTGTGAATTTGAGGATGTGGGAATTAGACCTGGTGAAAAACTTCATGAAGTAATGATAACTAAAGAAGATTCAAGATCTGCTTATGAATATGATGATTATTATATTATTTACCCAGATTTAGAATGGTGGGAAGAAGTTAATGTAAAAGAAGGTGGAAAAAAGGTAGAAGATAGATTCTACTATTCCTCTGATAATAATCCAGTTTGGTTATCTGTTGAAGAAATTAGGGAAGCTTTAAAACATATTGATATTGTATATTAGGTGATTTTTATTTCTAAATTTTTACCTTATGGAAAACAATGCATTGATGAAGAGGATATTGATGCAGTTACAAAAGTTTTAAGTGAGGATTTTATAACTCAAGGACCAAAAATAACAGAGTTTGAAGAAAAAATAGCTAAATATGTTGGAGCAAAATATGGTGTTGCTTTTAATTCAGGAACATCTGCTCTACATGGTGCTTATTTTGCATTAGGTCTAAAAAAAGGAGATGAAATGATTACAACTCCTAATACTTTTGTAGCTACTGCTGATGCTGCTCTTTATTTGGATGCTAAAGTTAACTTTTGTGATGTGGAAAAAAACACTGGAAATATTGATGTATCTAAATTAGAACCAAATAAAAATACTAAATTAATAGCTCCAGTACATTATAGTGGAAATCCTGTTAACTTAAAAGAAATAGCAGATATTGCAAGTGATAGCAATGCTAAAATTATTGAAGATGGGGCCCATGCACTTGGTGCAAAATATGAAGGTAAGAAAATAGGGTCTTTAAAATACTCTGAAATGGCAATGTTTAGTTTTCATCCAGTAAAACATATTACAACAGGTGAAGGTGGAATTATTGTTACAAATAATGAAGAATATTATGAAAGACTTCAATTATTTAGATCTCATGGGATTACTAAAACAAATTTAATCAATCCTTCTGCTGGAGATTGGTATTATGAGATGCAACATTTGGGTTTTAACTATAGAATCACTGATATTCAATGCGCATTAGGTTTGTCTCAACTTAAAAAATTAGATTCTTTTGTATCTAAAAGAAGACAAATAGCTAAAAAATATGATGAAATTTTTGAGGATAATCCTTATTTTGATATAATTTCAGAAAATCCAAATGGTGAATCTGCTTATCATTTATATCCAATATTATTAAATGAAAAATATGCAAATCATAAAAAAGAAATATTTTCAAAATTACGTTCTGAAGGATTAGGTGTTCAGGTGCATTATATACCTGTTTATTTACAACCTTATTATCAAAACTTAGGATTTAATAAAGGACTTTGTCCAGTAGATGAAGAGTTCTATAAAAGAGAGCTTAGTATACCAATGTATCCTACATTAAATGATGATGATTTAGAATTTGTACGAGAAAAACTTTACAAAGTACTTAGTGAGTATTAAAAAAATGAAAATTGGAGTAATTATTCAGGCTAGAACATCTTCAACAAGACTTCCAAGAAAAGTTTTAAAACCACTACCTTTTAACAGCGATATTAATGTGTTACAACAAGTTATTAGAAGAGTAAATCAATCTAAACTAATTAATGAAATAATAATAGCTACAACAACACAGAAAGAAGATGATGAAATAGTGGATGTAGCTAAAAAAGAAAATGTTAATTGGTATAGAGGTAGCTTAGAAAATGTTTTAGAAAGGTATTATTTAGCAGCTTTAGAAAATAATCTTGATATTATTGTTAGAATAACTAGTGATTGTCCTTGTGTTGATTCAGATGTAATTGATAAAATTATTGAAAAACATTTAGAATCTAATGCTGATTATACATCAAATACATTGAATAGAGGATTTCCAAGGGGGATTGATGGTGAAGTAATTAATTTTGATGTTTTAGAAAAAGCATATAATCAAGCAACTGATAAATTTGAAAAAGAACATGTGACTCCATTTATTTATAAAACTCATCCAGAAGATTTTAACATTGTTCAATATACAACATTAGAAGATAATTCTGATATTAGGATTACATTAGACACTCCTCAAGATTATGCTTTGCTGTGTAGTGTTTATGATAATTTGTATAATAAAAATAAATTCTTCTCTTTAACTGATGTTATAGAATTATTTAACAATAAACCTTATTTAAAAGACATAAACTCTGAAATTACTCAAAAAAAGGTTTGCAATAGCTTAACTGAAGAATTGGATGAAGTTATTAACTTATGTGAAAAACAAGATTTAGATAGAGCTAAAGAATATATTAAAAAGATAATATGAATGTGATAATATTAACTGAAGGTGGAAAAAACTATGGTTTTGGTCATGTAGCTAGATGTAGCTCAATATATCAAGCATTTGAACAATTTAATATTTCACCTCAATTTATTATTAATGGAGATAAATCTGTTGAAGCAATTTTGCAAAACTTTAGTTATACAATTTCGGATTGGCAAAATTTAGAGTTTAACAAAGATGATATTGTTATTATAGATTCATATCATGCATCTTTAGATTTTTACCAAAAAATAGCCAATACAGTTTCATTAGCTATTTATATTGATGATAATAATAGATTAGAGTATCCTGAAGGAATTGTAGTAAATGGAACAATTTTAGCAACTACTTCTAGAAATGATTCATTATTTGGATCTAAATATATTCCACTTAGACAAGATTTCTGGGATGCAAATATAATAAATATTAAAAATGAAATAAAAACAGTTTTAATTACATTAGGTGGCAATGACTTAAGGAATTTAACTCCAAAAATTTTAAATTTATTAAAAAGTGAACCTTTTACTAAAAAAGTTATTATTGGAAATAGTTTTGATAATCTTTGTGAAATTGAAAAATTTGATGATGATTTAATTTATGCACCTAACAGTAAACAGATGCTTGAAGCTATGGAAAATGTAGATTTAGCTATTTCATCAGCAGGTCAAACATTGTATGAACTTGCAAGAGTAGGTGTCCCAACAATAGCTGTGGGTGTTGTTGATAATCAAATAAATAATATTAAAAACTGGCAAAAACAAGGTTTTATAGAATTTGCCGGATTTTGGAATGATGATGATTTGGAAGAAAATATTTTAACTAAGTTAAAATCACTTAAAGAACCTAATTTAAGAAAAATAAAACAAATTAATGGAATCCGGGCTGTTGATGGTAAAGGATCATTAAGAATAGCTAAAATAGCATTAAACAGATATTATAAAATTAATTCTACTTTTAGAGAAGTTAAAAAAGAGGATTGCCTTAAAATATTTGAAATAGCTAATGATGAAGAAGTAAGAAAAAGTTCTTTTAACACAGATAAAATAGAATTAGAAACTCATAAAAAATGGTTTAATAAAATATTAAAAAGTAATTTGACTAAATTTTTAGTTTTAGAATATAAATCAGAAATTATAGGTCAATTAAGGTTTGATTTTGATGAAAAATATCCAGTTATAAGTATTAGTATGAATAAAAAATACAGAGGATTAGGATTATCTAAATACTTATTAAATAAAGGTATTAGTTATGTTAAAAAGAATTATAATCAGAATATTTTAATTGCAGACATTAAAAAAACTAATATTAAATCAATTTCCTTTTTTGAAACTATGGGTTTTAAAAAAAAGTGTGAAATTAGAGATAATACTGCTTTAAGATTTATTTATAGAGGTTAAATTATGGAATTTGAAATTGATGGTAGATTAATTGGTGATGAACATCCTACTTTTATAATAGCAGAGCTTTCAGCTAACCATATGAATGATTATAAAATTGCAGAAGATACTATTAGAGCAATTGCTAAATCAGGTGCTGATGCAGTTAAATTTCAAACTTATACTCCAGATACTATAACTTTAGATTGTGATAATGAGTATTTTCAAATTAAACAAGGAACAATATGGGATGGTCAAATATTATATAATTTATATGAAGATGCATTTATGCCATGGGACTGGCAACCTAAATTAAAAAAACTAGCTCAAGATTTAGGATTAATTGTATTTTCTTCACCTTTTGACGAAACTTCTGTAGATTTCTTAGAAAACATGGGTGTTGGAGCATATAAAATTGCATCTTTTGAAATTATGGATATTCCATTAATTAAATATGTGGCAAGTAAAAATAAACCTGTAATAATTTCAACAGGAATAGCTACAAAAGATGATATTAAATTAGCTATTGATGCATGTAAAAGTCAAGACAATGATAATATAGCTGTTTTAAAGTGTACTTCATCATATCCTGCACCATTAGATGAAATAAATCTTAAAACAATTCCAGATTTAAAAGAAAACTTTCAAACAATTGTTGGACTTTCAGATCATACTTTGGGCAGTGATGTAGCTATTGCATCTGTAGCTATGGGTGCTAAAATAATAGAAAAACATTTTATTTTAGATAGAAATATGGGCGGGCCTGATTCTGAGTTTTCAATGGAACCTTATGAATTTAAACAGATGGTTGATTCAATAAGAAATGTTGAAAAAGCATTAGGTAAAGTTAGCTATGATTTGTCTGATAAAATGAAATCAAATAGGGAATTTTCAAGATCTTTATTTGTGGTTAAAGATGTTAAAAAAGGGGAAGTATTAACTAAAGACAATGTTAAATCAATTAGGCCAGGTTTTGGTGCACACCCCAAATATTTTAATGAAATTATTGGAAAAGTAGCTTTAAAGGATATTAAAAAAGGAACTCCATTTAAATTGGATTTTGTAAATAAATAAGGGGAATTTTGCATGTTGTTAAATGTTGGGGTTATTGGTGCTGGAGCAATGGGTACTGCTATTTCTCAGTGTATTGCACAAAATACTAATAAATTATTATTATATGCTAGAAGAAAAGAAATATGTGATGATATAAATAATAGTCGTACTAATTGTGAATATCATCCAGGTGTTAAATTACATGATAATATTATAGCGGTTAATGATTTATCCAAATTAAAAGATGTAGATATAATATTTTTATGTATTCCTTCTTCAGTTATGAGGAAAACTATGGTGGAATTAAATGATATTGTATCAGACAAATGTATTTTTGTAAGTACTGCTAAAGGAATTGAAAATAAAACAAATAAAAGAATGAGTGAAGTTATTGAAGAAGAAACGGGAAAATCAGCGGTTGTTTTATCTGGACCAAATATAGCTTCCGAAATGATGAAAAATTTACCATCTGCAACAACAATAGCTAGTATAAAGAAAAAAGACTTGAAAATTGTTGAAAATGTATTAGCTACTCCTAAACTTAAAGTTAATATCAATCATGATGTTATTGGAACCGAATTTTGCGGGATTATTAAAAATATTTTAGCTATTTCTCAAGGGATTTGTAAAGGAATGGGAATTAATGATAATGCTAAATTTGCAGTTTTTACCAAAAGTTACAATGAAACTAAAAATATTATAGAAAAATTAGGTGGAAATAAATCAACAGTTGATGATTATTGTGGTTTTGGTGATATCATAACTGCATCTACACTTAATGTAAGTAGAAATCATACATTGGGAATTTGGTATGGTCAGGGAGTATATTTGGATGAACAAACAGGAGTTCTTTTTGAAGGAAAAAATACAGCAATTGTACTTAAAGAAATTTGTGATAAATTAAATATTGAGTGTTTAACTGTTAATTTTGTTTATGAAGTTATTATTTTAAAGAAAAGTCCTAAAAAAGCTTTTTATGAATTATGGGAAAAATTATAAGTATTTTGTTTAAATGGGATTTATTTATATTTTTTTACTTTCAAGTAAATTTAAGATTTTTTTAAATATAATCAATAGATTTTAATATTTAAATATCTCTTAATATTCTTATTTTTTATAATATTTGCAAATTCGTTATTTTCGAGTTTTATTTTTTGAAAAAAAGACCATACAATTAAATCAGCTATTTTTGCTGTTTTCTTTAAAACTTTTTATGGATTGATTTTTAATATGGTAATACTATTTGAATATTCATATTGTCTAAAAAAGTGGGGGATGTAAACTCTTTAAATTAAAAAGGGAGGTTTAATTTTTCCCTTTTTTATTTTCCTATTTTTAATTGTTTTATTTTGTTTATATTTAATCCAGTTATTTTAGATATTTGTTTTATAGGAATTCCTTCTTTTATCATATTTCCAGCTATTTCTTCTTTTCCTTCTTTTATTCCTTCTTGTATGAGTTTAGATTCTTTTTTAAGTAAGATTTCATTTATGCTTGATTCGTTGATTAAGGTCATTGTTTTCACCTTTTCTTGCGTGTTTTTATTTTGAATAAATATTTCTGTTGTTAGCCACAATCCCCAAAACAGTATTTGTGAGTGTTCTTCTGTTAAGTTATTGATTTTAATAGCTAAGTTACAGATTTCTTCAATTACCTCTTCAGATTCTTTTGTTGTTTTTAAGAATGGTAAGATAATTAAATCTAAGATGTCAAAATCGGTTAGTTTTTCGTTGTTTTTTATTTTGTTTTTTACATTTTTTAATCTTTTGTCACCTTTGTAATTTTTCAAAAACTTCATTTTCTTGGGAGCATAATTATTGTTGTCACTAAATTTAACATTGGTTATTGACTTATTGGGGTCTCCTGTAGATATTATAACAGTGTTTACTAATTTTTTCGTCTTTTTGTATAAATTCATATCATTAATTCCAGTACGGATAATGTTATTTTCAGTCAAATTAGAACTGAAATGTTCATAGTGTACAAATGAATCATCTTCCATTTGATAAACAAAATCCATCAATTGAGAAGTATAATCATCAGTTATTAGTTCAGTAGAATGGATATTTTTAACTTTCGTGCATGTCATTGCAGTGTATTTTTCATTATTTTCTTTTTCTAGCATTTCCAGATAATCAAAGAGATGTTGGCCAAAAAAATATGCCAATTCTTTTAAAAGCCTATCTTGTTTATGAAATACCATGAATGAATTCTCCATTTTTAATTTATTTTTTTAAAATAGTATTGTTAAAATACAATAATACTTTGTAATATGGATTATATAAACTTTATTTTAAAAATTAAGACAATTTTATACTTTAAAAGCAATTTTACTCTATTGGAGCATTTAATTATGAAAGCAATTTTTTAATCTAAAAGCAATATCTAATCTACTTCTTTCTTTTTAAAATATAATATGTAGTTTTTAAAAGAACAATTAGTATAAATAATAAATGACAAATTTTATAATATGATATGTGCTGCACTACTTGCTGGAGGTATTGGAACTCGTTTAGATGTTGGAATGCCTAAGCAATTTTATTTAATAGCAGGTAAACCAATTTTAATACATTCTTTAGAAGCTTTCTTAAAAGTTGATGAAATGGATGAAATTATTGTATCTTCACCAAAAGAATGTATTAATAAGACCAAAGAAGTAATAAAAGAATATAATTTAACAGATTCAAGAATCACTGTTATAAAAGGTGGAAAAAGACGTAGTGATACAATTTTAAATTCTATTAATTATACTATTGAAAATAATTATCCTAAAGATTCTATAATGGTTACTCATGATGCTGCAAGAATATTTGTAACTCCTCAATTAATTAAAGATAGTATTGAATGTGCAAAACAATATGGTGCAGCTAGTGCAGTTATTCCAGCTACAGATGTAATATTTGAATCTAAAAAACAAGGATTATTAACTGATGTTCCTGATAGGCAGTATTTATTACAATCTCAAACACCACAATCATTTAATATTGACCATTATTTAGAAATTTATAATGATTTGTCTGATGAAGAGATTGATAAGTTAGATGAAGCGATGATTTTATTTCACATGAGAAATCATGAAATTAGATTATTTGATGGGGATGGGACTAATTTTAAAGTTACAAGGCCTTCAGATATTAAAATAGCTAATGCAATGTTAAGGGGATAAAATGGTAGATATTGTAATATTTTATGAACTTCCAGAAAGAGAATTAAACAATGCTAATCTTCTAAAAGCAGAATTTGAAAAAAGAGGATATTCTGTTGATATATTGGGTTATTATAATTATAGGGAACTTATTTTTCCAAGAAAATATAAACCAAAATTATTAATTGGTCAAGCAGGTTATAATAATAATGATATTGAAAGATATACAGTTAGATTTAAACCAAAAATTGATAAAATACTCAATTTAAGATATGAACAAGTAATAGCTAAAAGAATTCTTGATTCTAAAGCCCATTATCCAAAAGAATATATGAAAAAAGCTAGTCATGTCTGTTGGAGTGAAAAAATAAAACATGACCTGATGGCAGAGGGAATTGAAGAAAAAAATTTGCCAGTTACTGGTGATATTAAAACAGATTTTTCAAACCATAAATTTGATTCATTTTTCAAAACTAAAGAAGAATTAGCTAAAGAATTTAATTTAGATTCAAATAAAGAATGGATTTTATTTATTTCAAGTTTCACGTTTAATGAAAAGGATTCTAAACGTTTAATGAGTATGAATCATAATTTAGATGATGGTAAATATATGCAAAAATGGAATGTAGAATCAAAAGCTATTATAATGGAATGGTTTGAAAAATTTTTAAAAAGACATCCTGATAAAGAATTTATCTACCGTCCACATCCCGTGGAATTTAATGTACTTGATGAAGATTCTACAATTAGTATTTTGGATGAAAAATATTCAAATTTTCATTACATCAATAAATATGCAATTCAAGAATGGATAAGGCCTTGTGATTATTTAAATACTGTTATAAGTACGTCTATTATTGATGTTTACTTACTTGAAAAACAATGTAACATTTTAAGACCTGTTGAATTAAATCCAGATTTTGATAATCCTCTACTTGTTGGTGCTAAAACAATTAATAATTATGAAGATTTTGAAAAGTTAAATACTCATAAAAACACTGGGGAATTTCCAGTTTCTCGTGAAATGATTAATCAATATTATGATTTTGGAGATAAATTAGCTTATGAAAAAATTTGTGATTATGCAGAAAAAATGATTAATGATGATTCCTTTAAACATGATTTTTATCCAAATCATTCAAGATTCCATAGATTAAAATTTGTAATTAAAAGATCTTTGGATGTTCCAAAATTAATTCCTGCAGTTATTAAATCAGCTATTAAAAATAAATCTTCTACATCTAAAACTAAAGATAATAGGTCAATTTATGAAAAAAATGCTAAAAAAATAAAAGAAATTATTAATCATTCATCATAAGGTCCAAAATCTATTTTTTGAGTTATATGATTGTATCTTTCAGATTCGGGAGGTAAAGTCATATAATCTCCATAAATCTGTGTAAGAATACTGTCAAGATTATTTGGACAATTAACTTCCACATCTTCAAACATTATCTTCTTACTAGGTTTAAAATCTTTTATTTCATAAATTTGTGGGTGATGAAGGGCTGAAATATCACAAACATATCTGCACTCTTTTTCGTTGTATTTATCTAATAATTTATGTGTTTTTTTAAATAATTTTTCTCTTGAAATATTAAATAATTTTAAAAATCCATGACCTATATTAGCTAATGTTTGAACTAAAAGAGGATAACCTTCAAATTTTATAACAGACATTGCAAGTAATCTATCTAAGAAACGGCAACGTTTCACATGGATTAATCTTTTTAGTTTATTATCTGGGACATTGTCTAATACAAAGATATCAATATCAATTCCTAAATCAAAATCTACTTGATTAACCCACCATTCTTCAAAAATAGTATTTTTCAACATAATTTTTGAAAATAAAAAGAAATAATCTTTTGTTTTACTTGTTAAAAAATTATATTTGTCATTAGATTTGGAAAGTGCAACTTTCTTAAATTTTTCATAGTCTTTCCTAAACATTATAATGTCAATATCATCATCCCATGGGATAAATCCCCCATGTCTAACAGCACCTAATGCACTACCACCATAAATAAAATATTCTATATCATTTTTTTCACAAATAGCCATAAAATCTTTTAGAATCATAAGTTCTAATTTTTGTAATTTTTGGATTGTGTCATCAGAATAGTCAGTATAGTGCATTATTTATCCCTTTCAAAAACTTGTTAAATATATAATTTAGTTAAATTTACATATATAACTTTTCTAATGGAAATTTTTATAAATCATGTTTATATAAAGTTTAAGTATAACTGAAATGGGAAGAATATGACTTTTAAAATTAGTGTGATAATGCCTGTTTATAATGCTGAAAAGGATTTGGATGCAGCTATTAATTCAGTAATAAATCAATCTTTAGGTTTTGAAAACATTGAATTAATAATAGTTGATGATTGTTCAACAGATAATTCTAGAAGTATTATAAGTAGCTATGCTGAAAAATATGATAATATTGTTCCTGTTTTTTTAGATGAAAACTCAGGACTTCCAGGTAAACCACGTAGTTTAGGTATTAAATATGCTAGTGCAGAGTATATATCTTTTTTAGATTCTGATGATGAATATCTGCCATCAGGACTTAAATCTTTATATGATACTATTTCAATGGAGGATTCTGATTTTACAATTGGATCACATATTATTAACTTAGATGGGGATAAAGTTAAGGTTAAATTCTTACAAAGTAATGAAAATTTAGTTAATTTAAACCCTTTAGAATCTCAAAAAGTCTTTGATAGTTTAAGTTTAAATTATTTTGTAGCTCCATGGGGTAAAATCTTTAAAAAAGATTTAATTTTAGAAAATAATATAACTTTTCTGGAAGATTCATTATGTGAAGATACTTATTTTTATTTCAAAGCATTAATAAATTCAAATAAAGTTTCTATTTTACCTAATACTCAAGTTTATATGTACAATACTTTTGAACATAAAAAAACAGCTATACATGGGCATGATGTAAAGAAGTTTAATAGATTCTTAAAAGGCATGTATAAAGTTAATAATCTTTTAGAATCAATAAAATTATCTCAACATGTAACAATAGGAGAAAATATTGGAAGTTTGCTTTTAATTTTTTCTAATTTAGATAATAAACATAAAATGGCTGCTGTTAAGGAAATTTACAAATTTGAAAAACATCTAAATTGTAAAATTGATATTCATAGAAGAGAAATAGCTATTTTAAATAATAAAGTTTTAAACAAACAATTTAAACAAGCTATATTTATCTCTAAAGTATATACTTCACTTTACAATAATCAAACAATAAAAAATCTTTATAGGAAATTTAATATTAGGAAAAATAATTAAAATATTATTCACCTTAACTAAAATAAATTTCAATAGTTTTAGTTCTTTTTTATATATTTTTTTATTTCATTAGTTATTTTTAAAAAGAAATCTTTGATTTTAATACAAGAAGTTATATAGTATTTTAATCAAAATTATACATAATATAAATTTAAAAATTACTGTTGATATCATGGATAAAAAAGAGTTAATTAATAAGGGTAAAGTAAAAAGTGTATTTAATACTGATAATGAAGATGAAGTTATCATTGAATTTAGGGATGATATGACTGCTGGTGATGGTGCAAGAAAAGAAGTTATGAGTAAAAAAGGTTCTTATAATGCACTTATTTCTACTAAACTTTTCAAAGTATTAGAGGAAAATGGTATTAAAACACAATTTGTTGATTTACCTGAAACTAATGTGATGGTAGCTAAAAAATTAGAAATGATTCCTATTGAAGTTATTATTAGAAATATAGCTACTGGTAGTTTAATTCGTAAATATCCGATAGCTGATGGTACTAAATTAGAACCACCTATTGTTCAAATGGACTTTAAGGCTGATGAGTTCCATGATCCAATGCTTAATGATTCTATTATTAAAGCTTTAGGATTAGCTACTCAGGAAGAAATTGATGAATTAACTCAAAAAGCATTAAAAATTAATGAAATTTTATCTAAATTCTTTTTAGATGCTGGAATTATATTAGTTGATTTTAAAATAGAATTTGGTAAAGATAAAAACGGTGAAATTATTTTAGGTGATGAAATTAGCCCAGATAGTTGTAGATTATGGGATAGTGAAACCTTAGATATGTTAGATAAAGAATTATTCAGGAAAGGTAAAGATAATGAAGTTATGGATGCTTATGTAGAAGTTTATAATAGGATTATTCCTGATGATGAAAAAATAGAATTGTAAGGAGTTTTTAAAATGATTTTTGATATTGAAGTTAAAGTATCTCTTAAAGAAGGTATGTTAAATCCAGAAGCTACAACTATTGAAAGATCTCTTGCTTTACTTGGTTATGATGTTAAAAATGCAAATACTGTGGATGTTATCAAATTCCAAATGGAAGGTCAAGATAGGGAAGTAATTAGAGAAAATGTTGTAGATATGTGTGAAAGATTACTTTGTAATCCTGTAATTCATAATTATAAAATTAATGTTATTCCACAAAATTCTGCTTGTGGGGAATAAGGAGTTTTTATAATGAAAATTGGAGTAATTAGATTTCCAGGAACTAATTGTGATAGGGATGTAGCTAATGCTATTGAACTTGCAGGTTTAACTCCTGAGTATATCTGGTGGAATCAAGAAAATTTAACTGATTATGATGGTATTGTGATTCCAGGAGGATTTTCTTATGGGGATTATTTAAGAGCTGGAGCTATGGCTTCTATTACACCAGTTATTGATGGTATTAAAGAGTTAGTTAAAGAAGAAAAACCTGTTCTTGGAATTTGTAATGGTGCTCAAATTCTTGGTGAAATTGGACTTGTTCCAGGTGTTTTCATAACTAATGAAAATCCTAAATTTAATTGTGAATGGGTTGATTTAAAAGTTGGAACTACAAGAACACCATTTACTAAAACTTTTAAAAAAGGTCAAACATTACAAATCCCAATAGCTCATGCAGAAGGAAGATTTTACACAGAAGATATAGATTTGTTAAAAGATCAAGATCAAATTGTTTTACAATTTAAAGATAAAAATCCTAATGGATCTATGGAAGCTATCACTAGTGTTTGTGATGAATCAGGACTTGTTTGTGCTATGATGCCTCATCCTGAACGTGCTTGTGAAGAAATATTAGGTTCTACAGATGGATTAAACTTTTTCAAAGGATTTTTATAAGTGGTATAAATGGTAGTTTATTTAGTTGGTGCAGGTCCTGGAGATGCAGATTTAATAACTCTTAAAGCTGTTAAAGCTTTAAATAAAGCAGATGTTGTTTTATATGATTATCTTGCTAATGATGAAATTTTAGAACATGCTCCCGAAGATGCTCAAAAAATTTATGTTGGTAAAAAAGCTGGTGAACATTATAAAACACAAGATCAAATTAATGAATTGATTGTCCAACAAGCTAAAGAACATAATAATGTTGTTCGTCTTAAAGGAGGAGATCCTTTTGTATTTGGTCGTGGTGGAGAAGAAATATTGGCTTTAATGGAAAATAATATAAAATTTGAAGTAATTCCGGGTGTAACTTCAGCTATTGGAGCACCAACTTCACTTGGACTACCGGTAACCCATAGGGCTTTAGCTACTTCTGTTACATTGGTAACAGGACATGAAGATCCCACCAAAAAAGAAAATCAGGTTAAATGGGATTATACTGCAGATACATTAGTTATATTAATGGGTATAGGTAATATTAAAGAGAACACAACTGAAATTATGAAGTATCGTCCTGAAAATACTCCAGTTTGTGTTATAGAAAGTGGTACTTTGCCAAATGAAAATGTAATATTTGGTACTTTAAAAAATATAGCTGAAAAGGAAATTAACACTCCAGCTATTTTAATTGTTGGGGATGTTGTAAATCTTTATAAAGATATTTATAATTATTGAGGTGTAACAATGTGTGGAATTGTAGGTTGCATATTAAAAAATAATGATGATGCAGCTCCTGTTCTTTTAGATTGCATATCTAAATTGGAATACAGGGGTTATGATTCAATAGGTATAGCTACAGTTAGTGATAATGGTATTAACATTAAAAAAGATAAAGGGAAAATTGAAGAAGTTGATGCAGAGTTAGATTTAGCTGATATGCCAGGTTATTATGGTATTGCACATGTTCGTTGGGCTACTCATGGTGATCCAAATAAAATAAATGCACATCCACAAACTGATGAAACTGGATCAGTAGCTATTGTTCATAATGGAATTATTGAAAATTATTTAGATATTAAAACTCAACTTGAAGAAGAAGGTCATGTATTTAAATCAGATACTGATACTGAAGTCATCCCTCATTTAATTCATAAATACATGGATAAAGGTTTTGATTTAGAAGATGCTTTACGTGAAACAGTTAATATAATTCATGGAGCTTATGCTATAGCAGCTATTAGTAAAGATGAACCTGATAAAATAATAGCTACTCGTAAAGACAGTCCATTAATTGTTGGTATTGGTGAAGAAGGTTATTATCTTGCTTCTGATTCTCCAGCTATCTTAAAATATGCAAATAATATTATTTATCCTGAAAAAGGCGAATTTGTTATTATAACTAAAGATGAAATCATTGTTAAAGATGAATTTGATAATGTTGTAGAAAAAGAAATTGAAACTATTGATTGGACTCCTGAAATGGCTGAAAAGGAAGGCTATGATTATTTCATGATTAAAGAAATCAATGAGCAGTCCACTGCTGTTAGAAATACTTTAACTGAAAAAGATCACATTCAAAATATTATTGATGATTTGGGAGATATTTCAAGAATTTGTTTTGTAGCATGCGGTACATCTTATCATGCTTCTTTAACAGGTAAATATCTTTTAGAATCTCTTGCAGGTATTCCAACAGATGTTATTTTAGCTTCTGAATTTAAATATTCTGTAAATACATTAAATGAAAATACATTGGTTATATTCATATCTCAGTCTGGTGAAACTGCAGATAGTTTAAAAGCTTTAGATTTAGCTAATGAATCATCTAAAACATTAGGTATAGTTAATGTAGCAGGTTCAGCTATTACACGCCGTGCTGATTATGTAATACAAACTCAAGCAGGTCCTGAAATAGGAGTAGCAGCAACTAAAACATATTTAAGTCAGTTAACTGCTATTTATTTATTTTCAGCATTGTTTGCTAAAGATGAAAAGTTACTTGAAGATATTCACAGAGTTCCAGATTTCATTGATGAATTACTTAAAGAAACGGATTCAATTAAACAAATGTCTAAAAAATACAAGTTTGCTCGTGACTTTTTCTTTATTGGGAGAGGATATTCTTATCCAATAGCACTTGAAGGTGCACTTAAACTTAAAGAAATTACTTATATTCATGGTGAAGGTTATGCTGCAGGTGAACTTAAACATGGTCCGTTAGCACTTATTGATGAAGGTATTCCTGTTGTTGTAGTATTACCTCCTGGAGAAAATTATAGAAAAACAATGAGTAACTTAGAAGAAGTTAAATCTAGGGGTGCAGATATTTTAGCTATTGGTTCTAAAGATGATGATGGATTAAAATTAAAATCTGATGATTTATTTGATATTAATGGTGAAGTCAAAGAGATAATTGCTCCTTTGGTTTATATTGTACCATTACAATTGCTTGCATATTTTGTTGCAGTTGAAAAAGGTTTGGATCCAGATAAACCTAAAAATTTAGCTAAATGTGTAACTGTGGAATAAGTATCATTTTTGGAATTTAATAAACTTCTATTTTTTATTCATTTTTTATTAATAATTGAATGTGTATGTTGATGATTAAAATATTAATGTTGATGTTAACTATCAATTTATTTAATTAAATGACTTTTATTTTATTATTTTATTTCAAAAACTATAGTTTTAATTAATTCTACTTTTATTATTTTTAGTACTTTCAGGATATCTTATTTTTATTTTCATGTATTTTTTTTATCTTGGAGTTCAATGGGCTGTATTTCTTTTATTTGTAGTTTGTTTTGTTAAATTTAGGTTATTTATAAAAATAAATTATTAAAAGTTAGTTATAATTAAAATAAAATTTTAAATTAGTTTTTAAGGGTTCATCTTTGATTTTTTAAAGTTTCTATTTCATTTGGTTTGATTAATATGGTGGATATATTTGATAATATTTAGTTATCTTTTGTTAACAGTTTTAAAACTTTAATTAATATTCATATTTTTTTTAAGCTTTATATGGTTTATTTCACGTAATTTAGCTTTATTTTAGCTTATTTTTAAATTCAAAAGCTTTTTATAAGAAAACATGTAAATGGTATATTTGCAAGAAAAAAATATTTCTTGATTCATAAGAGGTTTAACTTATGTTTGGTAAAAAAATGAAAATATTTTTAGTTACTCTTTGTTTCATGTTATCAATATCTGCAGTTAATGCAGCTTCAGATGTTAATAATGTAACAACTGTTGGTGATGATTGTGAAACAGGAGATTTGGATGTTGATCCCCCATCGGGAATCAATTTAGAAAACATAGTAACTTATTCTAGTATAAAAAATGTTAATTCTACTTCTGAACCAATTATATCTAGTGAAGATATGTCTATGTATTATAAAAATGGAAGTAGATATGAAGTATATGTTTATCAGGACTCAAATATTATAAGAGCTCATGAAAATACTGCTAATTCTTCAGTAATCTTTAATATTAATGGTATAAATTACACAAGAGAATTAGTAAATGGGAAAGCATCAATTGGGATTAATTTAATTCCTGGAAATTATTCTGTAACTACATTTTATCACTATGGAAATAAATTAATTTCTAAAACAAATAATATTGAGATATTATCTACTATTTATGGTGGGGATATTGTTAAGTTGTATCGGAATGGTACTCAGTATTATGCTATGTTTTTAGATGGTGATGGTAGTCCTTTAGTTGGTAGTAGTGTTACTTTTAATATTAATGGTGTTTTTTATGAAAGGCAGACTAATGCTAGTGGTGTAGCTAGATTAAACATTAATTTACTCCCTGGAAAATATATATTGACTGCAATTCATCCCAATGGATTGAAATATGGAAATAATATCGAGATATGGTCTACTATTTATGGTGGGGATATTGTTAAGTTGTATCGGAATGGTACTCAGTATTATGCTATGTTTTTAGATGGTGATGGTAGTCCTTTAGTTGGTAGTAGTGTTACTTTTAATATTAATGGTGTTTTTTATGAAAGGCAGACTAATGCTAGTGGTGTAGCTAGATTAAACATTAATTTACTCCCTGGAAAATATATATTGACTGCAATTCATCAAAATGGTGAAGAAAAATCAGATAATATTACTGTATTATCTACTATTTCAGCAGAAAACATTACTTTAACTGAAAATGTGGAAGGTATATTAACATTAAAAACATTTGATGGAACAAATAATGTTTCAATAGTAGTTAATGGCATTGAATATATTGTTCAAACTGATAAAGAAGGAATAGCTACTTTAAAACTTAATTTAACTAAAGGAACATATGTGGCACATTCTACAAACTTAAAGTCTAAAGAAGAATTGGACACTACAATTTATGTGGTACAAAATCCTGATTTAGTTCAATATTATGATTGTTATGGAGTATCTCCTGATGGAAAATATATCATGTCTATTGGAAGACCTTCAGCATCTGGAGAATTATCTGCATATGGTTATAAATTTTATAAATCAGTATTTACTAGAATATGTCCATGTTGTGGAAGTGATAAACTTTACTGGGGAATATTTTGGGCAGGAAGCGAAACAGCTAACTGGGGAGTTTTCCCAGCTACAGGTAATAAAGAATCAGGAAGTGCAGAAGGACATATTTTCTGTGCTTATTGTGATGCAGATTTCTCAGCTATTGATGGTAAAAATCATGGTGGAGATGGTAAAAACCTAAAGAAAGTTTCATCAACTACTGCTTCTTCTAAAGATGAGGCATATTTGTTAAAAAATGGAAAAATAGTTTATTCTTCTGAAGATATAATCTCATAATTTCCATTTTTTACTTTTTCTAATTTTTTAATCATATCAAGAATTCTATTTCTAGAGTTATTTTTTAAATCTTGTTTTTCCTGATAGTTTTTTTCACATTCTAAAATATAAAATGCTTCTTTGGAAGTTGTAGATGGAATATTCATTTTAACTAAATTACGTTCAACACGTCTTTTTAATTTTTCATCATCCATTTTCTTAGTTAAAAAGATCGGTGTTTTAACAGCTGAAGATATTTTAGTATTATGTCTTGCATTGTGTCTTACTTCTGTTCTTTTATCTAAAATAACATCACTATTATTATTTAATCCATGATCTCTAAATGGGATACCTACATCAGATAGTGCAATTCTAATTTCATCATTTTTTGGAAGGGATTTATCTAACATTTTTGGATTTGGACTAGCTAAGGTTCCTCCCTGTTTTCTTCCAAAAATAGGGCCTTGTCCAACATGGAATCCAGCTTCTATAAATCCTGCTCGAACTGGTGCAGATGAAGTATAAGTAGCTATAATACCAGTATCTTTGATTACACGTTTAAATTCTTTAAAAAAATCTAATGAAAATAATTCTGGAGCCATATTTTGACTAAATGGATCTAAAAATATCGCATCATAATAATTGTCCTTTAGATTCTGAATAGTCTGTCTTGCATCTTCAATATACACATTAATGTTAATATTTTTAGGAATCTCTTGTTTTTCATAGTTAATACTAGCATAATTCTCTTTAATTAATTGTTTTTCAATAGCTTTTTTAGTAATATCATGTTCTTTAATGGGTGATGGAACTAAAAGTCCACATGCAAGTGTTGCTTTTGAAATTTCAACCATATCTACCTGTAAATTTGAATTGTTACTGTTTTTGATAAAATCAGCTATTGCTGCAGATGAATTATATCCTAATCCTGCACAGATATCTAAAATAGCTATGTTTTCATTATAATTAAATTTCATAGGTTTAATAAATTTTTCAAAGGATTCACTTATTGCACCTGTGGATGTATGAAGTGTTTCAATTTTATGATTTATTTCTTTAGAGTTAATAGAATAAGATCCATCATCAGTTAAAACAAAATATTTTTTGTAATCATCAAAAAAATTAAGTCTAGGATTAATATTTCCATTACTTCTTTCACTTTCAAAACAGCTATTAACTAAGTCAAAAATATCATCATTAATTACTCTAGCATTTTTTTCATAACTCATTTTAATCTATTTAAATAATTAATTTTTGATTAATATAAATCTATTAGAAAAAATAATTACTTTTTTTAAAAAATAAATTTGAGAATTTTATATCAATTAGATATAATTTAATAAAGAAGCCAAGATGGAATAAGAGGATTCCCCAGATTCTGACCAATCAGAACTAGTAGAACCAGATTCAGAAGAACCGGAGTCATAATCATAATTATAATCATAATCTGAATAATGTCCATCATTGTATCCATCAGAATAACCATAAAAGTATGCATACATTAATTCTTCTTCACTAAGTTCTCCAGATTCATTACTTTTGGTTGGGGACTGTGAAACATGTTTAACTTCTTGATTTTGGTTAGATGTAGTATTATTTATATCTATGGTTTTATTCGTGATTATAATGCTGTTTACCATTGATTGTAAACTATCTAAATCAGGAGCTCCAACAATAATAAAAACACCAGTTGGATTATATGTAGCTATATATTTTGTATTTCCAGAAGCATGGTTTAACTTATAAATATGTAGTGCAGAATTATTTTCCACATTAAACCCTTTTGTGTCTTCAATAGCACTATTTTTATCAAGAATTCCTTTAAACATTCCTGCACCTATGCCTTGACTTAAATCTTGAGTATTTAGTTCACCAACAAAATATCCTTCGCTACTATTGACCATGTGGATGTTATTAACACTAGTTTGAAATTCAATGGATTTTGGTACCTCAATTGTAAATTTTTCAAAGGTTAATGTTTGAGTTTCATTATTGTTGAAAAATAAAAAATAACATCCACTAGCGATAACAGCTAGTAAAATTATAGTTAAAATTATTATTATAATTGATTTATTATTCAAATTAAACACCTTTAATAATTATATTATATAACTGGTGTTTATTAATTAATTGGTCTAAGTAGTAGTGTATTTATTAATCTCCTTATTGGGTGGTTGATAATAATTTGTTGTAATTTAATTCTAAATTGCTATAATTTTAAATACTATTTTAATACAATATACTATTTGGTGTGTTTTTTTTGGAATTTTTAAATTTTGATGTTGGTAAAAATCGTATATATTGGGTTGATTGGTTAAAAACTATTGCAATACTTGCAGTGTTGTTATTGCATTGTTCTTCAAAATATTTACTTCCGGAACTCGTATTTCAACCAAATTGGTATTGTGGTGTATTTTTTGAATCAATTTCCAGATTTGGAGTTCCTTTATTTATAATGGTTTCAGGATTTCTTATTTTAAGGAAAAACCAACCAATATCTTCTGTTCCTAAAAGACTTAAAAGAGTTTTTATTCCTTTTATTTTTTGGTTGATAATTTATGTAATAGCTAAATTTGTAATGATTAACCATTCATTTGATTTAATTCAATTAGGATATTTCATGGTTCAAGCAATATTGGATCCTACTATTGCTTCAATTGAGTTTTGGTTTGTTTACATGATTTTAGGATTATATGTATTTTCACCAATTATTACTACATGGTTACATAATACTGAAATATATGAAATAGAATATTTTTTAATTGTATGGGCTTTAATCTCATTTGTAGGATTTTCAAATGTTGATTTTTTATTATATGATTATTTAAAATATTTCACAGGAAGTATTGGTTATTTTATATTGGGATATTATTTGTATGTAAAACAAAAATCTATTTTAAAAAATAAACATTTTGGATTATTATTGTTTGTAATAGGAACATTAGTATCATTTTTAGGAACAATATTATCTTCTATGGCTATTGGTGAACAGTCTTTATTATTTTTTAATTTAGGGGATATTACTCCAAATGCATGTCTTCAAGCTATGGGGATATTTATAATAGTATCAAATACAGATTGGAGAAAATATTCTAAATCAATTAATAATGCAGTTGTTTATTTTAGTATTGCAAGTTATGGTGTTTATTTGGCTAATGTATTATTTATTAATATTTTAGATAAAATCATTTCATTTAATATTTTAGGTAATGCTACATTAACTATAATTGTGGAATGGATTATTGTATTTTTACTATGTAATATTTTTATTAGATTAATGAGTAAAATTCCAGTTTTAGATAAATTTTCTGGAATTTAATATTTTTTATTTTTTCATGTTACTTTTTAGTTTAAAAATGAGGAAAATTTATATAATTTTTAATTTAAACTTTATTTTAACTAATTAATTTAAGGTTAAATAAAATGTTTGAGATTAAAGCTAAAGATAATAGAGGGCGTGTTGGAGTTTTAAAAACTAATTCTGGTGATGTAAAAACTCCTAATTTAATGCCTGTTATTCATCCACGTAAGCAAACTATTGATGTTAAAAAATATGGGGCAGATATAGTAATTACTAATGCTTATTTGATTTATAAAGATGAAGATTTAAAAAAGAAAGCTGCAGATATTGGATTACATAAATTAATTAATTTTGATGGTCCAATTATGACAGATTCTGGTTCATTCCAGTTATCTGTTTATGGTGATGTGGATATTACAAATAAAGAAGTAATTGAATTTCAAGAATTGATTAAAACTGATATTGGAACAAGTTTAGATATTCCAACAGCACCTTTTGTAACTCGTGAAAAAGCTGAAGAAGATTTAAAAATAACTTTAAACAGAGCTAAAGAAGCTATTGATTATAGAAATTCTCAAGATATGAAAATGAAAATAAATTCAGTAGTTCAAGGTTCAACTTTTTTAGATTTAAGAAGGAATTGTGCTGATGAATTGACAAAATTAAACGCTGATTTGTATCCTATTGGTGCTGTAGTTCCTTTAATGGAATCATATCATTATAAAGAACTTGTTGATGTTGTAATGAATAGTGTAGCACACTTGCCAGATAATAAGCCTCGTCATTTGATGGGTGCAGGTCATCCAATGATTTTTGCTCTAGCTGTGGCTATGGGTTGTGATTTGTTTGATTCTGCAGCTTATATTTTATATGCTGAAGATGATAGGTTATTATCCACTAGGGGAACATATAAACTTGAAAACTTACAAGAAATGCCATGTTCTTGTGAAGTGTGTTGTAAATACACTCCTGATGATTTAAGAGCTATGCCTAAAGAAAAAAGAAGGGATTTAATAGCTCAACATAATTTAAATGTTTCATTTGCTGAATTAAGATTAATTAGGCAAGCTATTTATGAAGGTTCATTGATGGAGTTAGTTGAAGAGCGTTGTAGAGCACATCCTAATTTATTAGAAGCACTTCGTCAACTAGGTAATTACAATAAAGATTTAGAAAAATATGATCCTAGAAGTAAAAAATCTGCATTTTTCTACACCGGTCCAGAGTCTTTATACAGGAGTGAAGTTTTAAGACATATTCAAAAATTAAGACAAATGCCTAAAAAACGTGATTTAGTTATTTTACCTGCTTCACGTAAGCCATATAATAAATATATTTCAGGAAAACTTGGAACATTTTATGTGTATGGTAGTGAACAAGAATTGGATTTGGATAATACTGATTTTATGGTATTAGATGTTCCATTTGGACTTATTCCACTTGAAATTGATGAAGTATATCCATTAAGTCAAAATGAATCTCCTAGAACTTGGGATGTAAGTAGTTTAGAGTTTATTGAAGATTTCATGTCTGAATTTATAGGGTATTATGATCAAGTTTTGATACATTCTAATGTAATTAAAAAATTAGATGTTGAATTATATAATATTCATAGTCAGTCTGATGAAATTAGATATAAAAAAGATGATCTTAAAAAGATTAAAGCAATTGCTGACTATCAATTTGGTGTTGGAGTTGGTGATGAGTTATTTAAAGGCAATATAAATATAGAAAAAAGTAAAAAAACAGGTAAAATAAGACATATTTATGATGGCAAAACATTAATTGTAAATATGAGAGCTTCTGATAGTTTTTTAATTCTTTCAAAAGAAGGAGCAAAAAGACTTCATAATGCTACAAAATATCCTGAAAATAGGGTTGTAGTTAACAAAGACTCAGAACCATTTGCATTAGATGGAAAAAGTGTCTTTTCTAAATTTGTTGTTGAATGTGATGAGAATATAAGGGCTAAAGATGAAGTATTAATTGTAAATGAAGATGATAAATTACTTGCCTATGGTAAATCCTTATTAAGTGCTCATGAAATCACTGATTTCCAAACAGGACAAGCTATTAAAACACGTAAAGGAATGAAAAAATAGGGGTAAAAAGATGTCTGATAAAGTAAATACAGGTAATAATATTGAAGATAAAAAACTTATTAAAAATGCTAGAAAACCAGAAGGAAAATTAGGGCATGAAATTCTGGATAGAATGAATAAATCTCATGAAACAATGGCAAGGTGGGGAGTTAGTCATTTTAAGATTAATAAAAATGATAAGATATTAGACATTGGTTGTGGTGGAGGAAGAAATCTAGAACGTTTCTCAGCTGAAATATCTGATGATGGAAGTGTTGTAGGAATAGATTACTCTGAAGTAAGTGTTGAAAAATCAATAAAATTAAATAAACAAGCTATTGATGAAGGTAAAGTTAAAGTTTTACAAGGTTCTGTATCTGAAATGCCATTTGGGGATGAAAGTTTTGATATTGTAACAGGATTTGAAACAATTTATTTTTGGCCAGACTTTATAAATGACTTAAAAGAAGTAAATAGAGTTCTTAAAAAAGAAGGATTAGTATTTTTCTGTAATGAGGCAGTTTACAGAGAAGGTGAAATGGACAAATATGAGGATTTAATTGAATTGTTGGATATGAAAATTTATTCTGAAGATGTTTTAGAATCTGCACTTGCTGAAGCAGGTTTTAAGGATTTTCAGGCATTTATCAATGATGAAAATGACTGGATTTGTGTAACTGCAAGAAAAGTTTAATTATTAAAAACAATATAATATCATTTTTCAAATACTTCTAAGGTTAGATTATGAATAAAGTGCGAACAATTTTTGCAAATATGAGTTGGTTAATGGCTTCTCAAATTATTACAAGTGTTTGTGCTTTTATTTGGACTATTTTAACTGCACGTTACTTGGGAGTATCTGATTATGGTATTTTGGGAACTGCAACTTCTTTTTCTGTTATTGTAATTGTTGTTGCAGATTTAGGAGTCACTACTTATATTACGAGAGCTATTGCTGTTGATTATACTATTGAAAAAGAGTATTTAGGTAATGCTTTAGGTCTTAAATTGTTATTGTCAGTGATTTATTTACTTTTAACATTATTTATTTCGTTTATTTTAGGTTGGAATAATTATGTTATTTTAATAACTTTTTTATTTGCACTTGAAAATTTAATTAAATCATTTTACAATTTGTTTTTTGCTTCTTTTCAAGCTCATGAAATGATGAAGTATCAAGCTATTACAAATACTTTACTTAATGTGTTAACATTAATATTTATTGTTGTAATTTGTTTTACGAATTTTGGATTGCTTGGAATTAGTTTTGCATATATTATAGCTAATTTGATTGGTTTAGTTTATTGTGTTCTAGCATTAACTAATCATATTGTAGTTCCAAAAATTTTATTTGATTTTTCATTTTTTAAAAAATTAATCATTGCAGGCATTCCTTTTGCTTTAACTACTTTATTTTACACATTGTATTATTCTATTGACATGGTTATGATTACTCAATTTTCAACAACCTATGCAACAGGACTTTATAATTCCACGTATAAACTAATTAATGTTTTAACATTATTTTACACAATTTATTCAGCAGTTATTTTCCCAGTTATGAGTAAGCTATTTAAAAATGGAAAAGACATGTTGCGTCTTAGTTTTGTTAAATCAATTAAATATTTATCTATGATTACTATTCCATTAGCAGTAGCTACATTTTTCTATGCTGGTGATGTAATTTATTTATGTTATGGTAATCAATATGGGGAAGCAGATAGTGTATTGAAAATATTGGTGTGGACTGTTTGTTTCTTATTTATTAATGGTGCTTGTTCTATGATTTTAAACGCATCCCATAAAGAAACTTCTGTTACTAAAATTTATTCCCTAGCTGCTTTATTTAATGCAGGATTAAATTTATGTTTAATTCCATATTTCTCAGCGTATGGTGCTGCATTTGCGACTGTATTGACAGATGTCTTAATTTTAGTTTTAGAAATGTATATGATTAGTAAAATTAATCAACTTCCAAATAGACATCTAATTTTTGATTTAATCAAAATAATTATTGCATCAGTTATAATGGGTGGTGTATTCTATTTAGTTCACATGTCCTTATGGGTAGCTATTCCAGTTGGAATTATAGTTTATTTATTAGTCATTGTTCTTATAAGATTCTTTGATAATGATGATAAACTTATAATTAAACAAATTTTAGGTAAAGCTTAATATAGAAAACTGATATATATTAATCCTAGAAATTTATGAGTTTAATATTATGAGTAGAGTGAGAACTGTTTTTGCAAATATGAGTTGGTTAATGTTTTCCCAAATTATAACTAGTGTTTGTGCTTTTGTTTGGACTATATTGACTGCTCGTTATTTGGGAGTATCTGATTATGGTCTTTTAGGTACTGCTACTTCTTTTGCAACTATTTTTGGTGTTTGTGCTGATTTTGGAGTTACTACTTATATTGTTAGATCTATTTCTACAGATTTTGACTCTGAAAAAAAATATTTAGGTAATGCTATTGGTATTAAATTAGTATTAGCTTTATTTTATTTGGGAGTAGTATCATTAGCTTTATTTATACTTGGATGGGATAATTATACTGTTGTAATTTGTTTTTTATTTGCTGTAGAAAATGTAATTAAGTCATTTCAAACTGCAATGTATTCTTCTTTCCAAGCTCATGAAATGATGAAGTATCAAGCTATTACAAATACTTTACTTAATGTATTAACATTTATATTCATTATTGCTGTGACATTTACAAATTATGGATTATGGGGAATTACTTTTGCATATATTTTAGCTAATATAATTGGTTTAATTTATGCAACATTAGCTTTATCTAAAAAAATTATAGTTCCAAAACCATTATTTGATTCTAAATTTTGTAAAAAGCTGGTTATTGGAGGTCTTCCTTTTGCTTTAACTAGTTTATTTTATATGATTTATTATTCTATTGATATGGTTATGATTACTCAATTTGCAGGCACTTATGCAACAGGATTATACAATTCTTCTTATAAACTTATTAATGTTTTAACATTATTTTACACAATTTACACCTCGGTTATTTTCCCAGTTATGAGTAAATTATTTAAACAAGATGAGAATTTATTGCAGTTTAGTTTTGTTAAATCAATTAAATATTTATCTATGGTTACTATTCCAATAGCTATTGCCACATTTTTCTATGGTGGTGATGTAATATCTTTATGTTATGGTAATCAATATGGTGAAGCAGGTAACGTTTTAAAAATATTGATATGGACTGTTTGTTTCTTATTTATTAATGGTGCTTGTTCTATGATTTTAAATGCATCTCATAAAGAAACTGCTGTTACTAAAATTTATTGTTTGGCTGCTATATTTAATGTTGTTTTAAATTTAATTTTAATACCTCATTTTTCAGTTTATGGAGCTTCAATAGCTACTGTTATTAGTGAAATCTTAATTTTAGTTTTAGAATTGTATACAATTTATAAAATTAATCAACTTCCAGATAAACATCTTTTGGTTGATATTTTGAAAATTATTGTTTCATCTGTTGTTATGGGTGTTGTGTTATATATTCTCAATCTTAATTTGTGGTTAGCTATTCCTGCAGGTGTTTTAATTTATTTAATTATTATTATTGTTACTAAGACATTTGATAATCAAGATAAAATAATTTTTAAACAAATTATTGGGAAGTAGAAAATACCGAAAAGTTTATATACTATTATGACAAAAGTATAATTGTTGTTTGTTATGCGGTGTTAGTCCAGCCTGGTTAAGACTCTAGCCTGCCACGTTAGAGACCCGGGTTCAAATCCCGGACGCCGCATTTATGCAGTTGTGGTATAGTCTGGTTATTACTTGGGCCTTCCAAGCCTACAACCCGGGTTCGAATCCCGGCAACTGCATTTGTTTTAACTATTTTTCTTATTTTTTTTCTGATTTCTTATTATAATGGCTAATTTTTGTAGTTACTTTTATATAATACTTTTTATAAACATTAAATTACTAAAGTTAGTTTTCTAACTAATTTATTTAAAAATATTAAAAAATCTTGGTGATTTTATGGTAGGAATTGTTGGATATGGGGCATATGTGCCGTCATATAGAATAAAAGTGGAAGAAATTGCTAAAGTATGGGGAGATGATCCTGTTGCTTTATCTAATGGTTTAGTTGTAAATGAAAAATCCGTTCCTTCTGCTGATGAAGATACTGCTACTATTGCAGTAACTGCTGCTAGATATGCTCTAGCAAGAGCTCAAATTGATCCACAAAAAATAGGAGCTATTTATGTTGGTTCTGAATCACATCCCTATGCAGTAAAACCAACTGCAACTATTGTTGCAGAAGCTATAAATGCTACTCCTGTGTTAACTGCAGCTGATTTAGAATTTGCTTGTAAAGCTGGGACTGCTGGTATTCAAATGAATATGGGGCTTGTAGATTCTGGCATGGTTGAATATGGGTTAGCTATTGGTGCTGATACATCTCAAGGTGCACCTGGTGATGCTTTAGAATATACTGCATCTGCTGGAGGAGCTGCATATATTATTGGTAAAAAAAATACTCTTGCAGATATTGAAGAAACATATAGTTTTACTACTGATACTCCTGATTTTTATAGGAGAGAAGGACAAGATTATCCATCTCATGGTGGTCGTTTTACTGGTGAACCAGCATACTTTAAACATGTATTAAATGCTGCAAAAGGGTTACTTGAAAAAACTGATTCTAAAGTAGAAGATTATGATTATGCTTGTTTCCACCAACCTAATGGTAAATTTTACTTAAGAGCTGGTAAAAAATTAGGATTTACAGCAGAACAAATTAAACAAGGTCTTTTAACTCCTAATATTGGAAATACTTATTCTGGTGCAGTTCCATTGGCATTATCTAATATTTTAGATGTTGCAGAACCTGGCGATAAAATATTTGTTGTTTCATATGGATCTGGTGCAGGTAGTGATGGATTCACTTTAACTGTTAATGAAGAAATTAAAGAAAGAAGAGATTTAGCTCCAAAAACACAAGAAATAATTGATAGGAAACAATATGTTGATTATGCTGTTTATGCTAAATTCAAAGGCAAAATTAAAATGTAGGTGTAAAGGAGATTAATTATGAGAGATGTTGCAATTATAGGAGTTTCACAAACTAAATTTGGTGAATTATGGGATTCATCTTTTAGGGATTTAATCGCTGAAGCTGGTGTAAAAGCTATTATGGATGCTGAAGTTGAAGGGGACGATATTGAAGCGATGTATGTTGGAAATATGTCTTCTGGTTTATTTGTAGATCAAGAGCATATTGCTGCACTTATTTCTGATCATATGGGTCTTAATCCAATTCCAACTACTAGGGTAGAAGCAGCATGTGCATCTGGAGGTCTTGCATTAAGACAAGGAATTATGGCAGTTGCATCAGGTTTCCATGATGTGGTAATTTCTGCAGGTGTGGAAAAAATGACTGATGTTGTAGATGCTACTCCAGCTATTGCTACTGCATCTGATCAAGAATGGGAAGCACAACAAGGAGCTACTTTCCCATCATTATATGCAATGATTGCAAAAAGACATATGTATGAATATGGCACTACAAGAGAACAATTAGCTCAATTTTCAGTTGTTAACCATAAAAATGCTAAAAATAATCCAAATGCACAATTCCCATTTGAAATTAGTGTAGATAAAGTAATTAACTCTACTATGGTGGCTGATCCTTTAACACTTTTAGATTGTTCTCCAGTTTCTGATGGAGCAGCTGCAGTTATTATGGTTCCTGCAGAAGATGCTAAAAAATACACAGACACTCCAATTTATGTGAAAGCATCTGCACAAGCTTCTGGAACTATTGCATTACATAGTAGAAAAGATTTAACTACTATTGAATCAACTAAAGTAGCTTCTAAAAAAGCATATGAAATGGCAGGAGTTACTACTAAAGATATTGATCTTGCAGAAGTTCATGACTGTTTCTCAATTAATGGTCTTTTAGCTGTAGAGGACCTAGGATTCGCTAAAAAAGGTGAAGGTGGAAAAGCTATTGAAGAAGGTCAAACTGAAATTGACGGTGATTTCCCAATTAACCCATCTGGAGGTTTAAAAGCTCGTGGACACCCTCTTGGAGCAACTGGTATTGCTCAAGCTGCTGAAGTTGTATGGCAACTTAGGGGTGAAGCTGGTAAACGTCAAGTTGATGGTGCTGAAATTGGTTTGACCCATAATATTGGTGGTACTGGAGGTACTGCAGCAGTACATGTATTTGGAAGAGATCGTGATTAAATAATCATCTTTTCTTTTAAATACTTTAAAATATATATTATTAATTAAAAATATTTTTGGAGAGAGTATAATATGAAATTTAAAATAACCGCAGTAAATACTAAAAACCCAAGTGAAAAATTTGTTTATGATTTAGAAGGAGAATCTGTAGACAGTTTCAAATACTTTGATGAAGCTGAAGGTAAATTTTTCCATCCTAAAGAAGTAGTAAACAATAAAATGAGAGAAATTAACAACAATTTAATGTTAAATGATTCTCCTATATTTACTATTAAAAATGTTGGAGAAAAAGCTAATATGAAAGCTATGACTTTTGACATTGAAATTGAATCAATTGAATAAATTCTTTTTTTTATTTTAAGAGATTTATTTCTCTTTTTTTATGATTTTTATGGAAATTCCACTTTATTTTTATGAAGCTTTTAGAAATATGGATAGATTAGCTCCTGGAAGTGATGAATCTACTTTAAAAGCTATTAATTACATTGATTTTAATAGAGACTCTGAATTAAATATTTTAGATATTGGTTGCGGAGTAGGTTCTCAAACTTTATTATTGGCTAAATATTTTAAAAATTCAACTATTGAAGCTATTGATTTATTTAATCATTATTTAAAATGTTTGGATGAAAAAATAAATAAATATGATTTGGGAAATAGAGTTTATACTTGTCAAATGGATATGAATGATTTGGATTATCCTAATTGTGAGTTTGAAATAGTATTTAGTGAAGCTTCTGCATATATTATGGGTTTTAAAAAAGCACTTAAAGAGTGGAAACGTGTTTTAAAAGATGATGGTTATTTAATTATTTCAGAGTTATCATGGATTCAAAAACCATCATTTGAATCTAAAAATTTTTGGAAAACACATTATTCAGAAATTGATAGTATTGATAATAAAATAAATCAAATAAAAGAAGAAGGATATATATTTGTAGATTATTTTATCTTACCTAAAAAAGATTTTGAAAGTTATTATCATAATTTAAAAAGTAATTTAAAAGATTTAGACAATAATAGCTTTAAAAAAGATTTTAAAAAAGAAATAGATTTATATGAAAATAATAGTGATGATTATAGTTATGTTTTTTATATTATGAAAAAATCAGCTTATCAATAATTTCCATATCCAAGTTTTCTTCAACAATTTGAGCTAGTTTATTTAATGAATAATCTTTTTGTGTTTCATAAGGGTCTTCACCATATTTTGCTTCCAGACCTTTTTTTAGACGTAAGTAATTTAAAAATTCACGTCTCAAATTATAGTTGTGAAATATTCCATGGAAATAAGTTCCAAATATATTTCCATTACATGCTCCATCATACATGCCTTCATCATTATTTCCTTGTCCTTTTTCAACAATTAAGAATGGGCTTGTTTGTTTGCTGTGATTTATGTGTGTTGTACCTTCATGAATTTCATATCCTGTAACTTTCTCGCCAGCTATTTTGCTAAATATTTCACGAGCTATTCCAGATAACTCTTCTTTTTTAGGTATAAGTGCAATTGATTGGGTTACTATTTTATCTCTATGTTGAAATTTTGATTCAATATTTAATAATTTTAATCCTTCTATAGTTCCAACATCTGATTCTTTTTTATTATCATCATAAATCATGTTTCCAAGGATTTGATATCCTCCACAGATTCCTACAATTGGTATCTCTTTGGATTTAGCTATTATTTTGTCAGCTAATCCACTTTCACATAATGCTTTTATATCTTGTGTAGAGTTACGTGTTCCAGGTATTATAATAGCATCAATATCTTCAAGTTCATCATTGAGATTAATCATTTTAATTCCAACATCTTCCTCAAATTCAAATGGATCAATATCTGTAAAATTGGAAATTTTAGGAAGTCTTATAACACCAATAGTAATATCTTTATTTTCATCAAATACGTGTGTAGTTAATGATGCTGAATCTTCTTCAGGTAATTTTAATGTTTCATCATAAGGTAAAACTCCTAAAACTGGAGCACCAGTGATTTCTTCAATTCTATCAAGACCAGGTTTTAAAATATCTAAATTACCTCTGAATTTATTAATAACTGTTGCTTTTAAACGAGATCTATCATAATCATCTAAAAGAACATATGTTCCAGCAATTGCTGCAAAAACACCACCCATTTCAATATCAGCTATTAATATAACATTTGCATTAGTCATATGTGCAATTTCCATATTGGCTAAATCTTCTTTACGCATATTGATTTCAGCAGGTGATCCTGCACCTTCAATAATAATAATGTCATATTTTTCTTTTAAAATATTGAAACTTTCCTGAATAGCTTTATAAGCTATATCGTGATAGTCATGTTGATATTGGTAAAAATTCATGTCTCCAATGGATTTTCCTTGGATAATTACATTGGATGTAAAATTACCTTTTGGTTTTAAAAGAATAGGGTTCATATGTATACTTGGTTCAACCATTGCAGCTTCAGCTTGTAACATTTGAGCTATTCCAATTTCTCCATTTTCTTTAGTTGTATATGAGTTTAAAGACATATTTTGTGATTTGAAAGGAGCTACATTATATCCTCGATTTTTATATATTCTACATAATGCAGCTACAAGCATACTTTTACCAGCATTTGATGATGTTCCTTGAACCATTAAACATTTAACCATTAAAACCACTTTTATTTATTTTAAGATATAATTTGTTTTTAATATTTTATAAATGTTAATTGGTTTTTTGTTTAAAAATGAGTTATTTTAATATTTCAAGTATCTTTAATCCTAATTTGGTTGCTTTGTAAAGCCTGCCTTTTTTAGCATTTTCATTTAAACATATAACTAATTCTTTTCTTTTTAAATCGTTTAATGCATTAGATACTTGTGTGGGACGTAAATTAGTTTCTTTTGCAATTTCTGAAGGCATTTTGTAATCCTCATTTAAAGTTTTTATAGTTTTGTATCTTGATGGTGATACTTTTATAAACCCGACGATTTCCCAAGTATGTTCATCATTTAACTTTTTATTCATGTTATATGTCTTTATATTGTATCAATAACTTTATTATTTGTGACTTTATTTCATATTATTCTAATTTTATTATTTTTTATTTCATATTTATTTTATTTATTTCGTTTTAGTAACAATTTTATAGTACTTTAAATAAATTAATAAAATGTAAATTGAGTAAAAATTATAAAATTTACTTTGATTTACATTTTTATAATAGCTATTGACTATTGTATAAAAAGGTTTTTAGTTACTATTTATTGATTAAATAGTAATGGATTTAAATAAGGTTGCAAAATTAACAATTAATAATTATACTTATAAACTTTAAATTAATTAGTGGGTTAATTAATTTTCTTAGTGTATAGATTATTAATAAAAAGTATAATTATTTGTTAATTTTGTATTGTATGCTCTTTTTTTGATTTTAATAGTATTTTATTTGATTTTTTCTTAATTTGTCTATAATATTATATATTAATGTAGTTAATAATTATAAATGTAAAAATTATTTTATTATTAATAAAATATATTTTATAAAAAATGTATATTGAAGGTTGATTATTTATGAAATTTCATAAGCAATTTTTTTTAAGCATTATATTATTAATTCTTATTTTTGGAATTAGTAGTGTAAATGCGGAGGATTCGGGAAGTTCTGATTCATATGATTCATATTTAGATGACTCTTCCATAGAATGTACTCAAGGTAATTATAATTTCCAGGTTAATAATACATTAGCTAATCCATCTAATGATGTTATTATTGTTAATGACTGGAATGAACTAAAAAGTTATTGTGAAAAAACTGATAAAAATTATGTTCTTCAATTAAAGGAAAATACTAATTTTTATCCAGTTGATGGAAATGATAGCTCAAATCAGATTATTGTTAAAAATAACGTAACAATTTTAGGAAATAATGGGGCTTATTTTGGGGATAAATCAAATAATCCACATACAGTTTATTATACTCCAATAAAAACTGCAGAAAATTCAGGTATTAGTTTAAAATTATTTAATCTAACTTTTAAATGGATGATTCTTTCACAAAATGAACCTCTAGAAAGTGGAATGTTTATAGAATTAGCTGGTAATTCTAATGAAAATACTCTTGAAAATTGTATTTTTGATAATATAACTTCACAATTAAGTCATGCATGTGTTTATTATATTAAAAGAGGTTATACTTCTGTTAAAAATTGTAATTTTACAAATATTAATACTTGTTTTGGTATTTTAAGTATTTATGATCCTAATGCAGGTTTATCTTGTAATACTGCACATATGTTAGTGGAGAATTGTTATTTTGAAAATAATTATGCATCAACTGAACCAGGTTGTATTAATAATTGTGGTCAATTAATTGTTAAAAATTCTACATTTTATAAAAATAAGGCTTTTTGGTGGGCTGGAGCAATACATACTCATAGTGGAGCTAACACAACTATATATAATTCTAACTTTACTGATAATGTAGCTGGATGGAATGGTGGTGCATTATATACTTACAGTTACTTACAGATATATAACTCTACTTTTACAGGTAATAATTGTACAACTAATAATGGTGGTGGAGCTATTGGTGCATGTTATTATGGATCTAATCCACATATATATATTGAAAACTCATTATTCCAATATAATGAAAATAATTGTTGGACTATAGGTGGTGAATCTACAACTGGTACTGGTAGAGGTGGTGCTATTTCTATAATGGACAATGGTGATTTAGATGTATATAATTCTACTTTTATCTCTAATAGTGCATCTATTGGTACTGCAATATGTGCAAATCAAGCACAAGGTTATGGTTCTCCAAATGTTAGGTTGATAAATAATAAATTTTTTAACCATACTAAATCTGGTGATGTGTTGGTGATTGATCTTTCTAATTCTATATTGGAATTATCTAATAATTATTATGAAAATAATTCAATTGTATTTTCCAAAATTAAACTTAGTGAAGAAAGTAGAATTGGTAATACAACAACATTATATATTCAAGCAACAATTAAGAATCAAAAATATTATGATGAAGATATATTATCTAGGGAAGGTTATCTGGTTTATGTAGATGGTGTTTATGTAAAAACAGTTCATGATACTCATTTTAATTTAACATTTACTGATGGTAAAGAACATAAAGTATATGTACGTCCTGTAGTAGCAGAGAATGGTACTAATGTTCTTATAGTTAATGGTGTGCCTATAGAATATATTTATGTTTCTGTGAATGGTAATGATGCAAATAATGGTAGTAAAGATTCACCTGTACGTACAATAGCTAGAGCTATTTCTTTAAATACTAATGGAATTTACATTTTAGATGGGACTTATAGTGAGTATGGTTTGGTTATTAGTAGTGATTTAAAGATTGTTGGTCAAGGAAATGTTATTATTGGATGTGTTGATTACACTATGCCAATATTTAATATAACAAACAATGCAACTGTTACTTTTAAAGGTTTAAGGTTTACTAATATAACTAATAGTGAAATTATAAATGGTTTAAATGCTAAAGAAGTTGAAATAGATAATTGTGAATTTTATTTAAATAATCAAAATACTAAAAGTATTCTTATTAATGTTTATAATTTGATTATATCAAATTCAAATTTTACAAATAATGGGGTATTTAAATGTATTTATACTAATTATTTGGCTATGGACAATTGTATATTTGCAAATAATGTTGTGACTGAAAGAAAGTCTTCTAGTGCTATTGATAGGGGTAATTTAATTTATATCGCACTTAAAGACCAACAAGCTATTATCAGTAATACAATTTTCGAGAATAATAGTGTGAATCAAGGTTGCATTGCTTTAATGGTTGATGATGCTAATTATGGATTGACTGTATCTAGATCTATTTTTACAAATAATAATGGTTTAGATAAAGGTGTTTGTTTATATACTAATGCTGTTGGAAATAAATATTCTGTAACAGTTTCTTCATCAATATTTATTAATAATTCTGCTTCTCAGGGAACTATTGCATATATTCTTAAACAAGCTACATTTACAGTTGAAAATTCAATATTTTTAAATAATAATCCAACTAAAACTACTGGATACATGTTTGATGTAGTGTCAGGTAGTGCAAATTTAGTTATTGATAATAATTGGTGGGGTAATACTGTTGATAATTTAACTGATGTTCCAAAAGTAGCAAGAACTTTTAATCCAAACATTTGGTTATTTTTAAATGCATCTGCTAATAATAATGAATTTACAATTACTGAAAATGCATTAGTTACTGTTGATTTAGCTCATATAGTTAATAACAAAGGTGAAATTACAAAATATGATGATGCTTCTAAGTTATTATTGCCAGTTATAAATATTGCAGTTGTTAATGGTGTTATTACTTCTGTTTATGATAAATTTACAAATGGGGTATTTCAAATTATTTATACTCCTGAATCTGTAGGTATAGGCTCTTTAACTGTTGATTTATTTGGAATAATAAATACTGTGGACTTTAATATACTAAAAGGAACAACTAATGTAAATATATTTACTGGAGATATTAAATATGGTGAAGACCTTGTAATTAAAATAACTTTAGATGATGCTAAAGCAACAGGTAATGTTGTAATTAATATTGATGGTAAAAAATACACTGTTAATTTAGTAAATGGAACTGGTACTTTAATAATTCCTAATTTAGCTAGAGGTAGTTATGATATTGTAGCTAATTATGAAGGTGATGGTAATTATCAAAGTGCTTCAAACACAGCTTCAATTAATGTATTAGGTGTTAATCCTGAAATGGAAGTTAATATAACTTTCAATGATTATGGTGATTCAATTAAAATAGATATTATTTTACCTAGTGGTGCTAAAGGAAATATAACTGTTGATTTTGAAGGCAATGTAAAAAATATTGTTGCAGATGGTAAAATTATAACTGTTGAATATAATAATATTAGCTTTGGTAAACATACCGTCAAAGTTTATTATAGTGGGGATAGTAAATACAATTCTTATGAAAAAAATGTAGACTTTGCAAATAATAAAACTAACTCTTCATTAATTATTGATGCAAGTGATGTTAAAGTTGGAGGTAAAATTTTAGTAAATGTTGTTATTCAACCAGCACCTGGAAAAGATGAAGAAGTTATAATTACTATTGGTGATGTAGTTAAAACTATAAAATTAAATGCAAATGGTAAATGTTCTGTAGAGTTTTATGATTTACCTGCAGGAAATTACACAATTAAAGCAGTTTATAAAGGTAATTTTGTTTATTATGGGTGTGAAAATTCTACAAATATTACAGTAATACCTTATCCTGATTATCAATGGAATCAAGATGGATTTGATACTAAAAATGGAGGTAAATCAAATTATACTGGTAATAGTAATGGTAATGATATCTGGAATTATGTTATAAGTGGTGGTCAAATTAATGGTTCCATAGTTATTGATGAAGATGGAAATATTTATGTGGCAACTACTGGTGGAATATATTCATTTACCTCAAATGGTACTTTAAGATGGAAATTTACTAATGGTTATGGAAATGCAATTAGTCCGGGGTTAGCTATTTGTCGTGATATTATTATAGCACCAAAATCAGGTGATGCACTACACTTTATAAATAAAACTACTGGTAAAAAATTAAGTAATGCTAATATTTGGCAAGGTTCAAGTGAATTTTCACCAGTTGTTGATTTAAATGGTAATATATACATATCTAGTGAATATCAATATTCTGATAAAGGATATTATTTAGTAATTGTACCTTATAAAATGTGGCAAACTGGAGGGGCACCTACTATGATTGCATTAGGAGCACAACCAACTAGTGCACCTACTGTATTAAATAATGGGTTAGTATGTATTAATACTGTTGAAGGTCTTAAAATAATCAATACTACTTCAAAAACTGTTGTTGGAAGTTTTGCTAATATTGGTGGTGTAGGACGCCCAGTTGCTGATGAAAATAATGTGATTTATACTATAGGTAAAGATGGTAAAATCACTGCATTAAATATAAATAATGTATTGTGGACTTCAAAATTAGCTGTATGTGGATCTACATTAGTTTTAGATGAAGATGCAGGTAGTCTTTACACTGTAGGTAAAGATGGTAATATTTACAAAGTGGACATATTTAACAATGGTGAAACTTCTGTGTTGTATAATTTAGGAAGTAATTCTTCTTCTATGGTTGTTGATAATCAGGGAAATATTTATGTTGGATCAAATGGTGGAAAAGTTATTGCTATTGATAATTCTGGTAAATTATTATGGGTATTTGATGCAAAATCTCCAATTAATGGTGGTATATCCATAAGTAATGATGGAATAATTTATGTACACAGTGATAAAACAGTCTATGCATTAGGAATAGGTAAATTTGTTTCAACAATTAATGCATCAATTGACAATATTAAAGTTGGTGATGATTTAATTATTGATATTTCAGTGCCTAAGGATGCTACAGGTATTGTAACAGTTATAATTGGAAATATAGTTAAAAATTTCACTATTGAAAACGGTAAAGTTTTAGCAAATATTAAAGATTTAAGTGCTGGAGAATACACTGCTAATATCATTTACAATGGATATAGTAAATATAAACCATCTGAAACATCTGTTTTATTTAATGTAACTAAATATGATTCTCAAATAAATATTTCTGTTGGTAATATAGAAATTGGAAAAGATGCTATTGTAAATATTGAGGTTACTCCAGGAGCTACTGGTAAAATAGTTGTAACAATTAATGGAAAATCACAAATTATAGAACTCAAAAATAGTAAAGCTACAGTGATTATTAATAACTTAACAGATGCTGAATATAAAATTAATGTTGAATATGTCGGTGATGCAAAATATTTAGCTAGTAAAGATAGTTATGTATTTTCTGTTGATAAACTTAAATCTTTTATTATAGTGTCTGTTGATGATATTAATGTTGGAGATGATGCTGTTATTAATATTATTGTTCCAAATGATGCAACAGGTAATGTAACTCTTGTTATAAATGGTAAAACTGAAAATATCATTGTTAAAAATGGTAAAGGTAGTATTACTATTTCTAATTTAAATGTTGGTGATTATACAGTTAGTGCTACTTATAATGGTGATTCAAGATATTTAGCTAGTAAAAACTCTACTTCATTTAATGTGTCTAAAAGGGATTCTTCTGTTTTAGTGTCTGTTGATGATGTTGTTGTAGGTGAGGATGTTATTATCAATGTTGTTGTTTCTAAAGGAGCTACTGGTAATGTAATTTTGGTCATTGGGGATAAAACTGAAACTGTATCTCTCATTGACTCTAAGGCCACATTAGTTGTCAAAAATTTAGCTGAAGGTAATTATAAAGTTCAAGTGATTTATACTGGTGATTCAAGATATTCAAATTCAAATAATTCTACTTCATTTGACGTGTCTAAAAAGATTTCTTCTGTTTTAGTGTCTGTTGATGATATTATTGTTGGAGATAATGCTATTGTTAATGTAATTGTCCCTAATGATGCTACAGGTAGTGTAACTATTACTATCAATGGTAAATCTGAAAATATTGAAGTTAAAAATGGTAAAGCTACTTTAGTTATTAAAGATTTAACTAGTGGTACTTATACTGTTGAAGTAAATTATAATGGTGATTCTAAGTATTTGTCTAGTAAAAATTCATCTTCATTTAAAGTATCAAAAATATCAAATTATGATATCAAATTCAATATATCAAAAGTAAGTGAGGGTGAAGATGCTGAAATAATTGTAATTTTACCTCAAGATGCAACTGGTAATATAACATTATCAATTAATAATAAACCTTATATTGCTAAAGTAGAGAATGGTAAAGCTAAAATAATTATTCCAAATATTCCTGCAGGAACTCATGAATTTATTGTAACTTATTATGGGGATAATAAATATGAAAGAGGTACGGCAAGTGGGGTAATTACTGTTGATAAGAAAGTATTTGTTCTAACTGTTGATGATGTTATTAAGTTTTACAAAGGTTCTGAAAGGCTTATTGCTAAATTAGTAGATTCTAATGGTAAACCAATAGCTAATGCTGAAATCATATTTACTATTAATGGTGCTACTTATAAAAGAATCACAGGTAATGATGGTACTGCATCTATGGCTATTAATTTAGTTTCTGGAACTTACAAAGTAATAACTAAGTATAATGGCACCTCTGTTGATTCAAATATAATTATTAAATCAACAATTAATGGTCAAAATATTATTAAAATGTATCAAAATGGAACTCAGTTTTATGCTACATTTGTAGATAGTAACGGTAATTTATTAGTTAAAACTGATGTTAAGTTTAATATTAATGGTGTATTTTACACACGTAAAACTGATGGAAATGGTGTAGCTAAACTTTCTATTAATTTAAGGCCTGGAAACTATATTTTAACAGCTATTAATCCAAATAACAATGATGAAAAAGGATTTAATATAACTGTAAAAAGTTTAATTGAAGCTAATGATTTGACAAAATACTTCCAGAATGCTTCTAAATTCGAAGCAACAATTTACAATAAAGACGGAAGCCTAGCAATTAACAAAGAAGTTACATTTAACATCAATGGTGTATTTTACAAACGTACAACTAATGATAAAGGAGTAGTAAGCTTAGCTATTAACTTAAGACCGGGAAACTATGTCATTACCACAATCTATGAGGGATTGGAAGTAGGTAATAAAGTAAATGTTTTACCAACTCTTGAAACCAGAGATCTTTCTATGAAGTTCCAAGACGGCAGTAAATTTACTGCAAAAACTGTTAATGGTCAAGGTAAGCCTTTAGCTAATCAAAATGTAACATTTAATGTAAATGGTGTATTTTATCATAGAATTACCAATGATGAGGGTATAGCAAGCTTAAATATTAACTTAATAAAAGGCGAATATATCATTACCTCTATTTGGAATGGTTATCAAACTGGAAACACAATTAAAATTGATTAAGTAAATGATTTATTTCATTTATTTTATTTTTCTTTTTTTAATCTTATTTTACTTACTTAAATTTACTAAAATAGAAAACTTTTTATATACTAATTTGCCAATATTTAAATAGTAAATTAACTTATATTATTTATTGTTGAATTATATTGAACTAAAAAATTATGTAGAGGTAGGTTTCATGAAATTTGAAGAACAAGAATCTATCGATGATTCCTCAAAAGAAACTGTATTAAAGCCTGAAATAGAAGAAAATGAGGCTTTTGAAAAAATTGAACCAATGTTAGATTATGGTAATATTAAAAGTTCAAAAGATATTGAAGTTCCTCCATTATTAATTGATCAAGTTATTGGACATGAAGAGTCCATTGAAACTATTAAAAAAGCAGCAAAACAAAGGAGAAATGTTTTACTAATTGGTGATCCTGGTGTAGGTAAATCAATGTTAGCTAAAGGTATGGCTCAAATATTGCCTCATGAATCCTTAGAAGATATTTTAATTTATCCAAACATGGAAGATACTAATCATCCTTTAATAAGGTCAGTTCCTGCAGGTGAAGGTAAAAAAATAGTAAAAGCAACTAAAGGTTCTGCTAAAAACCATGAGGAGAAAAAAACATTAATTACTACATTTGTTATTGCAGCAATTGTTGTTATTGGATTTATGTATGGTAGAATACTTGAAGCTATCATTGCAGCAGCATTAATTTTACTTATTTCTATCCAAATAAAACCTAAAAATAATAATATGTCTCCAAAATTATTAGTTAATAATGAAGATAAAAGATTTGCACCATTTATGGATGCAACAGGAGCTCATGCAGGAGCATTACTTGGAGATGTTCGTCATGACCCATATCAATCTGGTGGTCTTGGAACTCCAGCACATGAGCGTGTTGAATCTGGAATGATTCATAAAGCTAATAAAGGAGTTTTATACATTGATGAAATTGGTACTATGTCAATGAAAACTCAACAAGAGCTTTTATCTGCAATGCAGGAGAAAAAATACGCAATCACTGGTCAAAGTGAAAACAGTAGTGGTGCAATGGTAAGATCTCAAGCTGTGCCATGTGATTTTGTACTTGTAGCATCAGGTAACCTCCAAGTTATTGAAGATATGCATATAGCTATGAGATCAAGGATTAGAGGATATGGATATGAAATTTTCATGAAGGATTCCATGGATGATACTCCAGAAAACAGGAAAAAATTAGCAAGATTTGTAGCTCAAGAAGTTAAAAATGATGGAAGAATTCCTCATTTTGATCCAGATGCATTAGATGAAATTATTTTAGAAGCTAAACGTCGTTCAGGAAAACAAGATGCATTAACACTTAAGTTAAGAGATTTAGGTGGATTAGTAAGATCATCTGGTGATGTAGCTATTGAACATGGAGCAGATTTAGTAACTGCAGAACATGTTATAGAAGCTAAAAGATTCTCAAGAACTCTTGAACAACAAATTGCAGATAGATCTATTAAACAAAGAAAAGAATACAGTATGGTTCATCCTGAAGGTGGAAGAGTTGGTCTTGTAAATGGACTTGCAGTTATTGGCGATAGGAGTGGAATTGTTTCACCTATTGCTGCTGAAGCAGCACCAGCTCAATCTAAAGAAGGTGGAAAAATCATAGCTACAGGTAAACTTGGTGAAATTGCTCAAGAATCAGTTCAAAATGTAAGTGCATTAATTAAAAAGTACACTAATAAAGATATTTCTGATTATGATATTCATGTTCAATTTATCCAAACTTATGATGGTGTAGAAGGAGATAGTGCAAGTGTTTCAATAGCTACTGCAGTTATTTCTGCTGTTGAAGATATTCCTATAGATCAAACTGTAGCATTAACTGGATCTTTAAATGTTCGTGGAGATGTAATGCCTATTGGTGGTGCAACAGCTAAAATTGAAGCTGCTGCTGAATCTGGAATCAAAAAAGTTTTAATTCCTAAGTCTAACATGAAAGATGTTATGCTTGAGAAAAAATATGAAGATATGATTGAGATTGTTCCTACTGAAACTTTAAGTGATGTTTTAGAAAACATTTTAATAAATGGTAGTAAAAAAGATATTTTAATTGAAAAAATGAAATCTTTAAGTTCTAAAGTTGTAAGTAAAGTTCCTAAATCTCAAATAAATAAACCAACTACTAATTAAGTTGGTTTTTTTCTTTTTTTTAAATTTTATATAATTATATATAATAGAAAAATTATAATATTTTTTCAATATATAATTAGAGAGGGTAGTATGGTTAATAAAATTCGTTTAAGTATAGCTAAGTTTGCAGCTAAGATTGCTTCTCAAGTAGCTAAATTAGGTTCTGGAAGTGGTGGAAATTTTCCAGGTCATGTTTTTTTTAAAGTTGCAGGGCAAGAAGCATTGTTTGATTTGTCTCATGAAATGAAAGTAGGTCCTATTTTAGTTACAGGTACTAATGGTAAAACAACTACCACAACACTTTTAATTAAACTTCTTTCTCATGATACAGAAATTAGAAAAAGTTTTGAAAATAATACTATTAATTCAATCACTACAGGTATTTTAAAAGGAAAAGGTGATATTGGTGTTTTTGAGTATGGTATTAGAAATAAAACATATGGTATCCCAGATACTATTCAAAGACTTGTTGATCCAATAGGTGTAGTTTATACTACAATTTCTCGTGAGCATTCTCAAGTAGCAGGTATTAAAAATCCTTTTGATGAATATGTGGAAGCTAAAACTTTACTTTCAAAAAATATGACTAAAGGAATTGTTATATCTAATGCAGATGATCCTTTAACTGCTAATATAGCAATAAATAAACAAAAGGATATTAAAGTTAATTTTTATGGTTTGGATATTGATGATATTGATGATATTTTTGAAGGAAGCAATAGTTTAAACTGCCCTAATTGTGGTAAAAAATTAGAATATTCTCAAAAGTTCCTGAATCATAGGGGGATATATGGTTGTTCTTGTGGTTTTAAACGTCCAGAACTTAATGTTAAATTAGTAGATGCTGATTTTAAAACAGATGAATGGGATTTGACTATTGAAGGAGAATTGTATAATTATACAAATAATCAAGATGTTTCTTTTAATGTTGTTATATCAGTACCTCCATTTGGATTCCATAATATTTACAATACATTAGCTTCAATTACAGCATATGCATCTTTTACTCCAAGAATAGAAAATATTGAAAATACTATTAGAGATATTTTTAATAATTTAGACATGTCTTTTATTCCTCCAGGAAGATTTGAAGTTGTTAAAATAGATTCCAACAAATATGTTGGGCTTGGTCAAGGAGATAATGGTGATGCTGCTAGAATTAATGCATTATTTATGGATCAATATATTGATGGTCCCTTAGAATTTATTTACACGACTCCTGATGTAAATGAGGAAGAAATATTTGAGGATCACTTAAAAGTTATTAAAAGTTTAAATCCTGAACATGTTATTGTTGTTCCTGGAAGAAAATCTATTGAAAAAGCTGAGGAATATTATAATATAATAGCTGAAGAATTTGACGCTGTTTTTTATCCTTTAAGCTATGAAAAAATGGGTGAAAGAATTGATAAACTTGTTCAATTAGCACAAGATTCTAAGTATAATTATGTTATTATGACGGGTTGTGGTGAAGAACAAGAAATGTGGGAAAATATAAAACAAAAATTAATTAAAAGATAATGTTATTTTCGATTATCTTTTTTATTTTTTTGTAAAATTCTGTGTTTTCAGATTTTATCTCATTAAATGATGAATCAATTTTACATCCGCATAAATCACAACTGCCTATGATATAGTCAGTACTATTCTTTTTAATTAATATTCCAAAATATTCTTCTTTTAAATCCCCATATTTTTGAAATTCTTCTTTACTAAGTTTTATTGTTTCATCTTTCATGGAATAAATGTCACATTCGTTAAAAATAGGTATGAAAGCAAGCATTCCAAAAGTTATGAAAATATTTTCATGTTTTAAAACTTTTAAAGCTTTTTTAACATAGTTATCATCATTTTTAATATTATATTTCTTTAATTCATTTATGTTATTAGAACCCATAGTGTAATTATCATGGATTATTGTAATAGCTAATTGGGGGTCAATGTAATTATTACAATTAGATATAATATTTTCAATAGTTTTTCCAATATTCATTAATAACACCTTCATATTTTTCACATAATGTAATGACATTGTTTATTTTTTCAATTTGATTAAGCCAGTCTATAGGTATAGAATCAAATCCATAATAAATTCCTGAAAGCCCACCACAAATAGCAGCAATAGTGTCAGTATCTTCACCTAAATTAACAGCTTTTAAAACACTGTCTTTGTAATTGTCTGTTGTTTTTAAACAATAAATAACGCTTTCTAAAGTATCTATAACATAACCTGAACTTTTGATATCTTTGTTTAAATCATCATTAAATATTCTTTTAAAATGTTTTAATTCATTTGAATTATTATAATATTTTTTAACTTTATCACTGGCTATTTTAATGTGTTCTTTAATTGTTAAATCAGATGAAAACATTGATTTAGCTATTTCAACATATAATACACAAGCTATTTTTGACCTTAAGTGAGCATGAGTTAAAGCAGATACATTTTCAATGGTTTCATAGTTAATATCTGGAATAAATGCAAGTGGTAAAATTCTCATTAAAGATCCATTTCCATTATCCATTTCTCCAGTCCCACCACAATTTAGAGCTTTAAAACCATCTTTAAACTTGGATAATGAGTTAAAAGTAGTTTCTCCATAATCAAATGTACCATATTGTGTGTATTTATCATTAAATAACCATTCTGAAAATTCAGATTGAATATCTTCGAAGTCAATAGCTTTTTTATTACAAATACTATTCATAGTGGCAAGTGTCATTGATGTATCATCTGAAAAAGTTCCTGGAGGCATATTATATGTTCCATAACCTTTCATCATTTTAACAGGGTTCTTTTGTAGTGTTTCACGTGAAGTAAACTCAACGGGAACTCCTAATGCATCACCTATAATAAATCCACATATTCCATCTTTAATTTTCATAATTATAATTATTGCATTATAAAATACATAAATTATAACTATTACTTCATATAATTATTTAATATAATGATTTTTGAAACGCAAAAGTTAATTTTAAAGTAGGGGTGTGGTGATGTTGAAGAATTATGTAATCTCTGCTGAAAATCCAAATTGGTCCAAATAGCATATGGGCCTCAACATAAAAGTGTTAAAAATAATTTGGAGATAATTCAAACAATTTTTGCTAAAGATGAAACAGATACATACTTTAAATAGTGAAATTATTGTAGAAAATAAGTGAGGAATCAAAAAATGGAAACTTTAGAAGTAATTAATAAAAGAAAAAGTATTAGGGCGTATAAAAATAAACAAATAAGTGAGGATGAGTTAAATACAATTATTGGTGTAGCTAATAAAGCTCCAAATGCAGGACTCTTTCAAGTAACTGTTATTCAAAATTCTGAATTTTTAAAAGAGATTAATGATAAAACTAAAGAGTTTATGTTAAATTCTGAAGGTTTTATGCGTGAAAGAGCATTGATTCCAGGTTATGAACCATTGTATGGTGCTCCAACATTAATTGTTATTTCTGCACCTGATGGACCATTTACTCAAATAAATGTTTCAGCAGCTGCAACAACAATGATTTTAGCAGCTACTGATTTGAATGTAGGTACTTGCTATGTTGTATCCCCAATTCCTATTTTAACTCAATTTAAAGATAAATTAAATATTCCTGAAGGCTTTGTTCCTATTTCTGGTATTTTGATTGGTTATGAGGATGAATGCAGTATTCCATCTCCTGAACGAGAAATTCCTGATAATATAAATTTCATTGGTTAGATTAATATGACTAGAATTTGTAAAAATTGTAATTTTGAAAATCAAGATAATTATGATTATTGTGCTAAATGTGGAACTCCATTAGTTGAAGGTCTTAGTCCTAAAACATTTATTGTTTATAAAAATGTAGAAACAACTATTAATAAAAAATTTTTAATTATATCTTATCTTATTACAATTATATTTTCATTTGGTGGGTTTGTAATAGATTTAATAGCTAAACATACTTCTATGGGATTTTTTAGCTTTTTCGGGTTTTTTATGCCATTTTTCTTATTACAGGCAAAAGATAATAGGATTAAAAAACATGGTGTTGTTCAGTTATTATTATCTTTTATAGGGTTTTTATTGTTTATAAGAACATTACCATTATAAAAAAAGAGTTTTTAAGTATTGTGTTAACAATACTTTTTTTTAAAAAAATTTAAACAAAATGAATTTTTATATCTCCACTTAATAAACATCCTGGAATTTCTAAGTAATTCATATGGAAATCACTCATTGCTTTATCTGCTGCATCTCCACGATCCATACCGTCACCCCAGTCATATTGGCGAATGTCTGAAATAATGTCTCCACCAAATATTTTTTCTGAAGCATTATTATTTACAGTTACTACAATATTTGGAGATATGTTGTATGTGTATTCCATTATTTCTTTAGCTGCTTGATAAGGATTATTTTCATTAATCATGTAAATATTATGTAAAGTTCCATGTTCAGCATTAAATGAGCTTCCTGGATATATCCATTGGAATCCACCACTCATATTCCATGTTGCAGCCATGTCAACACCTGGAATACCTCCTTCGCTTTCATCTTCAGCTAGTATCAGTACACTAGAAGTTGCAGCTATTCCAATTATAACAATGATAATTAGAATTATAATTGCAAAAATAATTCTTCCAATTTTCATGATTTACAATTGTTTTTAACATTTAATATAGTTAACTTTTTTTATGTTGAAATTAAATATTAATTTATTATATTAATTTTTGGTGATAATGTGATTATTGGTGGTTCAGCATCTCAAGACTTAGCGGCTCATGTAGCAGAAGAATTAAATGATGAATTATGTTATGTAGAAACTAAAAAATTCCCAGATGGAGAAAGATATTTACGTGTTGATGGAAAAATTGATGACGAAGTGACTGTTATTCAATCTACTGGATATCCTCAAGATGAGAACTTAATGGAATTATTATTTTTAATATCTAATCTTAAAGACCTTGGAGCTAAGAAAGTTAAAGTTGTTGTTCCGTATATGGGTTATGCAAGACAAGAAAAACGTTTCCATGATGGTGAAGCGATTTCTGCAAAAATTGTAGCTAATTTAATTCAAAGTGCAGGAGCTGATGAGTTCATTACATTTAATATTCATGAAAAATGTGTTTTAGACTTTTTTGATATTCCTACTACAAATATTTCTGCAATGGCTGCAATTGCTGAATATATTGGTGGAAAAATTGATGAAAAACCTTTAATTGTAGCTCCTGATAAAGGTGCATATCCTTTTGCTCAAGAAATAGCTAGTATTCTCGATTGTGAATGTACTTATTTGTCTAAAGTTCGTCTTGGACCAGATAAAGTAGAAACTAGAATTGTGGATGTTGAAGGAAGTTCTGATGAAACTGTTAATGTAGATTCAGTTAAAGATAAAAAAGCATTTATTATTGATGATATTATAGCTACAGGTGGAACTATTGTTAATGCAGTTAAAATATTAAAGGAATATGGTGCTAAATCTGTTGATGTTTGCTGTGTTCATCCTATTTTAGTAAATGGAGCTACTATGAGAATTTATGCTGCAGGTGCTAATAGTGTAATATCTACTAATTCATTATCTGCAGACAGTTCCCGTGTTTCACTTGCAAAAAGTATTGCAAATGTTTTGAGGGATTAAAATGTTTGATAAAGATGCTATTAAAAAAGAGCTTATTGAAGGATCTAATATTATTTTAAAAAGATATGATGAAGATGATATTGTTGAAAGCATATCTGTTATGAATACAAAGGATCATGTTATTTTTTTAGGATCTTTAAAAGTTTTTAATGAAGGAAATGTTAAGAATATTGAGAAAAATTTAGAAAGCTGCTTTGATGATTATGGCATAATTAAAATAAGAAGTAAAAAAGTTATTCCGTGTTGTTCTATGCCATATTTTCATGTTAGTTTTCATATTACTGTTGATAATTTAATCTGAGATTATGAAAGAATTTAAACTTAATTCACCTTATAAACCATTAGGTGATCAACCAAAAGCTATTAATTCTTTAGTTGATGGAATTAAAAAAGGAGAAAGAGAACAAACTCTTTTAGGAGTTACTGGTTCAGGTAAAACTTTTACAATGGCTAATATCATTGAAAAAGTTCAAAAACCAACTCTTATTATTTCACATAATAAAACATTAGCTGCACAACTTTACGAAGAGTTTAAAGAGTTTTTTCCAGATAATGCAGTTGAATATTTTGTTAGTTATTATGATTATTATCAGCCGGAAGCTTATGTGCCACGAACAGATACTTTCATTGATAAAGAATCTTCAGTTAATGAAGAAATTGATATAATGAGACATTCAGCTACACAATCTCTTCTATCTAGGGATGATGTGATTGTAGTAAGTAGTGTTAGCTGTATTTATGGTGTTGGTTCTCCAGAAGATTATGGTGAGTTTGCATTTGGAATTGCTGTAGGGGATAATTATGATAGGGGAGAAATTATCCGCAGACTTGTTTTTATGCAGTATGAAAGAAATGATATTGAATTTGCCAGAGGTCAATTTAGAGTTCGTGGGGATGTAATTGAGATTAATCCTGTTCATGGTACTCCCCCTATAAGAATTGAACTTTTTGGTGATGAAATTGATGCAATTAGTTTAATTGATAAAGTTACAGGTAAAAAAACTGAAAATTTAAAAAGATACATGATTTTTCCAGCAAAGCATTTTGTTGTTGGTCAAGATAAAATGGATGTAGCTATTAAAAATATTTCTGATGAGTTAGATGAAAGATTAAATGAGTTTAATTTATCAAATAAACTTGTAGAAGCTCAAAGATTAGAACAAAGAACACGTTTTGATATTGAAATGCTTCAGGAAATGGGGTATTGTCCAGGTGTAGAAAATTATTCTATGCATTTATCTGGAAGAAAATGGGGAGAAAAACCATATTCTCTTTTAAAATATTTTCCTGATGACTACTTGACAATTGTTGATGAATCTCATGTAACTTTACCTCAAATTCGTGGAATGTATAATGGAGATAGAGCACGTAAGGAAACATTAGTGGAGCATGGTTTTAGATTACCTTCTGCTAAAGAAAATAGACCTCTAAGATTTGATGAATTTGAATCATCAATTAATCAGATTATTTATGTTTCAGCTACTCCAGGGGCTTATGAATTATCTCGTTCTACAAATGTTGTTGAACAAATTATTCGTCCAACAGGTTTAGTTGATCCTGAGGTGATCATACGTCCAGTTAAAGGTCAAGTTGAAGATTTACTTGGTGAAGTTAAAAAAAGAGCTAAAAAAGATGAAAGAGTTTTAGTTACAACTTTAACTAAGAAAATGGCTGAAGATTTAACTGATTACTATGCAAAAATAGGTGTTAAAGTTAGATATATGCATTCTGAAATAGATACTTTAGAGAGGATTGAAATTGTTGATGATTTAAGAAGAGGAACTTTTGATGTTTTAGTTGGTGTAAATTTACTTAGAGAAGGGTTGGATTTACCAGAGGTTTCTTTAGTAGCTATTTTAGATGCAGATAAAGAAGGATTTTTGAGAAATGAAACTTCTTTAATTCAGACTATTGGGAGGGCTGCAAGAAATAGTAATGGTCAAGTAATTATGTATGCTGATGAAATGACGGATTCTGTTAAAAAAGCTAGTGAGATTACTCGCAAAAGAAGAAAACTCCAAATCAAATATAATGAAAAACATGGTATTGTTCCTAAAACTACTAAAAGAGCACTTAAAGAGAAAAAAGAAGTTGAAAAATTAGATATTGGTGGAACTGATATTAGTAAAATACCTAAAGATGAATTACGTTTGCTTATTAAGGATTTGGAAAGTGATATGAAAGATGCAGCTGCTAAACTTGATTTTGAAAAAGCAGCTAATTTGAGGGATCAAATAGCTACTTTAAAAGGTTTGAAAAAAAAGTAGATATATTTATATATGTAAATGTATAATATTTGTTTGATACATTACGAATATTTTATTTTTCAAATGCTCTTAGATTAATATTATTAAATTTAAGTATTTGATAAAGTATTATGGAGGTTATTAATGACAACTAACTCTAAAAAACAAATTATCATTAAAGGAGCTAAAGAACATAATTTACAAAATATTGATTTAGCTATTCCTCGTGATGAATTTATTGTAATAACAGGATTAAGTGGATCAGGTAAGTCATCACTAGCTTTTGATACAATTTATGCTGAAGGACAGCGTAGATATGTTGAATCATTATCTGCTTATGCAAGACAATTCTTAGGACAAATGAAAAAGCCTGAAATGGAGTATATTGAAGGTTTATCTCCAGCTATTTCAATTGATCAAAAAACTACAAAAGAAAATCCAAGATCAACTGTAGGAACTATTACTGAAATTTATGATTATCTTAGATTGTTATTTGCAAGAATTGGAATTCCGCACTGTCCTAAATGTGGAAAAGAAATATCTCATCAAACAATAGGTCAAATTGGAGATAGTATTATAGAAGAAGGGGAAGGTAAAAAAATTCATATTCTTGCTCCTATTATTAGAGATAAAAAAGGTCAACATAAAGATGTTTTAGATGATTTAAGAAACAAAGGATTTGTAAGAGCAAGAATTGATGGTGAAATTAGAGATTTAGAAGAAGATATTGATCTTCCAAAAACATACAGACATACTATTGAAGTAGTTGTAGACAGATTAAAAATAAGAAAAGACGTTGACTTTAAAAGAAGATTAGTTGACTCACTTGAAACAGCTTCAGAGTTTGCTGATGGTTTAATAAATGTGTTATTTTCAGCAGATGATGAGGATTATGAAAAAAAATATTCAGAACATTTTGCTTGTGTTGATTGTGGAATAAACTTTGAAGAATTAACTCCAAGAATGTTTTCATTTAATGCACCTCAAGGAGCATGTCCTGAATGTAATGGTATTGGAGTTAAAATGGAAATTGATCCTGATTTAATTATTCCAAATAAAAATCTTTCATTAAATGAGGGTGCAGTAACTCCATGGGCAAAATCTAATAAAAAGGAAAATTATTATCATCAAATGTTAGAAGCAGTAGCTAAATATTTTAATTTTAGTATGGATATCCCATTCAATGAATTAACTGAAAACCAACAAAATTTAATATTGTATGGTTGTGATGATAAAATACCATTTTCATTTAAACGTAGAAATAAATCATATATGGTTAATCGTCAATTTGAAGGTGTAATTCCAAGAATGGAACGCTTATATATTGAAACTAAATCAAATTACAGTAGAAAATATATCTCTAAATTTATGAGTGATAGGAAATGTCATGTTTGTCATGGAAAAAGGTTACGTCCTGAAGTTTTAGCTGTAACTGTTGGTGGAAAATCAATAGCTGATGTAGTAGAAATGTCTATTAAAGATTCTTATCAATTCTTTTTAGATTTAAAATTAACTGAAAGAGAAAATTTCATAGCTAAAGAAATCTTAAAAGAAATAAAACAAAGACTTAAATTTCTTGTAGATGTAGGTTTAGATTATTTATCCATGGCACGTTCATCAGGTACATTATCTGGTGGTGAAGCTCAAAGAATTAGATTAGCTACTCAAATAGGTTCTGGATTAGTTGGTGTTTTATATATATTGGATGAACCAAGTATTGGTCTTCATCAAAGAGACAATGTAAAACTTATTGAAACTTTAAAAAGACTTAAAAATTTAGGAAACACTTTAGTTGTTGTAGAACATGATGAAGAAACAATATTGTCTGCAGATTATGTTGTAGATATAGGTCCTGGAGCTGGAGAACATGGTGGAAAAGTAGTTGCTGCAGGAACTCCTGCTGAAATTATGGAGTCTCATGAATCTGTCACAGGCCAATATATTTCAAGACGTGAAGTAATACCAATTCCACAAGTACGTAGGGAAGGTAATGGTCAATCACTTGTAATTAAAGGAGCTAGACAAAATAATCTTAAAAATATTGATGTTGAAATACCATTAGGTAAATTTACCTGTGTTACCGGAGTAAGTGGGTCTGGTAAAAGTAGTTTAATTAATGAAATATTATATAAAGGTTTAAATGGCAAATTAAACAATAAATTTACTTTTGCTGGAGATTATGATAAAATTGAAGGTGTAAGTAATATTGATAAAATCATAGCTATTGATCAAAAACCTATTGGACGTACACCAAGATCAAATCCTGCTACATATACTGGAGTATTTACTGATATTCGTGACTTGTTTGCAGATACTCCTGAAGCTAAAGCTAGAGGATATAAACCTGGAAGATTCAGTTTCAATGTAAAAGGTGGAAGATGTGAAGCATGTTCTGGTGATGGAATTGTTCAAATTGAAATGCACTTTTTAGCTGATGTTTTTGTTCCATGTGAAGTATGTGGTGGTAAAAGATACAATGAAGAAACATTAGATATTCGTTATAAAGGTAAAAATATCTATGAAGTTTTAGAAATGACTGTTGAAGAAGCTTTGGAGTTCTTTGAACATATTCCTAAAATACATAAAAAACTTAAAACATTACTTGATGTAGGTTTAGGTTATATGAAAATAGGTCAACCAGCTACTACTTTATCTGGTGGTGAAGCTCAAAGGATTAAACTAGCTAAAGAACTTTCAAGGTCAAATACTGGAAATACTTTGTATATTTTAGATGAACCTACAACAGGTCTTCATTTTGCGGATATTAAAAGGTTATTATCTGTGCTTGCTAGATTAACTGATGCAGGTAATTCTGTTGTTGTAATTGAACATAATTTAGATGTTATTAAAACAGCAGATTATATTATTGATTTAGGTCCTGAAGGTGGAGATGGTGGGGGTAAGGTAATAGCTACTGGAACTCCTGAAGAAATAGCTAAATCTGGAACATATACTGGTGAATTTTTACAAAAAATTCTTAGTGAAAATATCACTCCTTATGCTAAACAACTTGTTAAAGAAAAAATGAGTAAATAAATTTTCTCTTTTTAATAAAGTATTTAATAAAGTTATTACAGATTAAATTTAAGTTCACTTTTTTAGAAGTAACTTTATTCAAGGTGTAATATGAAAATTGTAGATTTTTTATCAATATTTATTCGTGGAATATTAATGGGTTCTGCAGATATTGTTCCGGGTATTTCTGGAGGAACAATTGCTTTAATAACAGGAATTTATGAACGTTTAGTACATTCAATTAGTAAAATTAGTTTCACTTTCTTAAAACCATTATTTAAATGTGATTTTAATGGATTTAAAGAAAAATTACTTGAAGAAATTGATTTTGCATTTTTTATACCATTATTAATAGGTATTGGTATTGCAATGTTAACATTAGCTAATGTTATTTCTTACTGTATGGATGTATACACTGCTTTAACTTATTCATTCTTTTTAGGATTAATTATAGCTTCATCATATGTATTGTATAGGCAAATGGATGAACTTACTCCTAAACATATTGTGTTTACTGTAATTGGTGCTGTTTTAGCATATATTTTTGTAAGTTTAAATCCAATAGCTATGAATCATTCATTGCCAATTTTATTCATTTCAGGTTTAATAGCTATTTGTGCTATGATTTTACCAGGTATTTCAGGATCATTTTTATTGTTATTATTAGGTCAATATGAATACATGTTAAATGCTCTTAAAACTATGAGTATCACTGAAATTGTTGTATTTTGTGTAGGTGCACTTATTGGTATTTTAGGATTTTCCAAAATCTTAAATTACTTACTTAAAAACCATGAGGGAATTACAATGGCATTTCTTATTGGTGTAATGATTGGTACATTAAAACTTCCGGTTGTGAATATTATAAGTACTACTCCACTTACATTTGGAGCTTTATTGCCATGTTTTATCCTTGCAGTTATTGGTTTTGTTATAATTGTTATTATGGAAACTAAATTCGATTATATCGAATAAATTTCCTTCTTTTTTTTAAAATATTATAAACTTTAAAAACATATTATTATATAATGATAATTCTTAAAAAAATAAAAAAACAGTGGAAATTATATCCAATAGGTTCTCCAAAAGGTGCATTAAATAATAAAAGAGAACCTGAATATGTTGGAACAATTAAATTTAAAAAATATGATGATTCAATAGCTATTTCTAGGTTTGTAGCAGATTATAATTATTCAGATTCATCTAATTTGTCAGAAAAATTAGTTCCTCCTCAAGAGGTAATTAAACTTTTAAGAAGTCAGGCTGTTTTTTTAGCAAGTAAAGATGTAGAAGTTGAGGATTATCTTAAATCTTTAAATATTAAAGTAAGACATACAAGAGTTTGTGATTTTTGTGCGTTTGAAGGAAATATCACAGTTGTAAATTCTGAGTATTGTTATAAATATAATAATCAGTTAATATGTGAAAAATGTGCATATGAAACAATTAAACGTGAAATTAAACTTCAAGGTTTTGATAAAAAAATATTCAGAAATCTTAAAGATATATTAGATAAAACAGGTAACTTAGAAAAAACATTATCAGTATTATCTCCTAAGTTCGACCCACTTTCTAATAGAAATTTAACATTATTTGATAAGATTAATATTAAATCTAAATATAAAATTCCAGATGTAGCTATGAAAAGGCTTAAAATACCTCATAAATTTAGAGATATTTTAATTAAAAATGGAAATAAACAGTTACTTCCTGTTCAATATTTAGCTATTAAAGAAGGTTTACTTAAAAATCAGGATTTACTTGTTGTAAGTGCTACTGGAAGTGGTAAAACATTAGTTGGAGAGCTTGCAGGAATTACTAAGGCTTTAAAAGGAGAAAAATTTATATTTTTAACACCATTGGTAGCACTAGCTAATCAGAAATATCGTGATTTTAAAAGAAAATATAAAAAATTAGGTTTAAAAGTAGCCATTAAAGTTGGTAGAAATAGAGTTAAAGCTAAAGGTGAATTAAAACTACCAAATAGTGATGTTAAAGATGCAGATATAATTGTTGGAACATATGAAGGTCTTGATTATCTTTTAAGAAATGGAAACTCTAAATTATTATCTAATTTAGGAGTAGTTTTAATTGATGAAATTCACATGATTGATGATGAAGATAGGGGAACAAGACTTAATGGATTAATAAAACGGATTAAACATTTATATCCTAAATCACAGATTATTGGTTTATCTGCTACTGTTAAAAATCCTGATTTTTTAGCTAATGAATTTAATATGAAATTGGTGGAATACTCTCAAAGACCAGTTCCGTTAGAACGCCATTTAGTTTATATTAGGTCAGAATCATCAAAACATCATATTATGCAAAAATTAGCTAAAAAAGAATACAATACTAAATCTAAAAAAGGTTATAGGGGACAAACTATAATATTTACTAATTCCCGTCGTAAAACTCATAAAATTGCTAATTTTTTACAACATAAAAAAGTAAATGCTGCAGCTTATCATGCAGGATTATCTTATTATAAAAAAGAAAAAATAGAAAAAGATTTTGATAAAGGAAAAATTTCTGTTGTTGTAACTACAGCTGCATTAGCTGCAGGTGTTGATTTTCCAGCATCACAAGTTATATTTGACTCTTTAGTCATGGGAAATAAATGGATTAGTCCAAATGAATTTTCACAAATGTTAGGTAGAGCAGGAAGGCCAAGTTATCATGACCGGGGAATAGTTTATCTTTTACCTGAAGTAGGTCATGAATTTGATGGTGAAAGTGAAGAATCAAAAGCTTTAGATTTACTTGAAAGTGATAGTGAAGATGTATTTATAGAATATGATGAGGAAAGTTCATATGAGCAGGTACTGGCAGATATATCTTCAAGATCAATTAAAACTACAGATGAATTAAATAAGTTTTATAAAAATATAAATGTTCCAGTAGATATTAAAACAGTTATTAATGAAATGGAAGATTTAGGATTAATTGATATTGTGGGAAATAAATTAAATATAACAAAATATGGTCGTGCGGTTTCAGTTTCATTTTTATCACTTGATGATGCTCAATATATTAAAAAATCAATAGAAGCTAGGGGATATTTAAAGGTTTACTTAAGAAAATCTCCTTATTATAAGAAAAAAGATAAATTCAATAAATTAAAAGTGAAAATTTTAGCTATTGCACTTCAATTAGAAATGTTTGAAAATGCATATTTATCATCTGTTGTACATAATCAAATAGCTAATGCTTTAAAAATTAGGTTTTCAACAAGATTATTTGCAGAGTCAACTTTAGACATTATTTCATCAGGTGAAGCAATTGGTAAACTTGATAAAAAATTCCAGGATGCATTAATTAATATTCAAGCAGATTTCTTAAAATGTAAATGTGAAGACAGGCCATTTTGTGATTGTTTACAAAAAGGAATATCTGAAGTAATAATAAATGAACGATTAAAAGGAAAAGACCCTATAGATATATCAAATAAGTTATTTAGAAGATATCAAATACAAGTTTATCCTGGAGATATATTTTCTTGGTTAGATAGTTATGTTAAAAATTTAGATGCAATAAAAAGAATCGCTAAATCATTTAACCATAGAAAAATAGAACATGAAACACATAAATTAATCAAAGCTATTGAGAACGGATGAAACTTTTCGATTTGCTAATTTTGAGTTTTTAAAATAAATTAAATGTGATTGGCATTTACAGTCACTACAACCAAAATTAGCAATTGATTCTTGATTTTTAATTATTTTTTTAGCTATTTTACATTCTAATTTTTCACTAGATTCTTTAGTGTAAACTTTTTCAATTTTTGAATTTTCATTTAATAAAAGATAATCAACATGCCAATGCTTTTTTTTATTATTTGACAAATGTCTTTTAACTCTAGACTCAAGGCAGTTCATAGCTGATCCAACATAAACATAAGTGCCTTTTTTAAAGTTAATAAATCCTAATCTTTTACCAATTTTAATTTTAGTATTTTTTTTAAGGTTGATTATTAAACAGTAACTTCCTTTCATATGTTAATTTTTAACTTTTTTAATAGTTATATGTATATATGTTTAATAATTCGTGTTAATTTATGTGATTATGATGCGTTTATTTACAATTTTATTTGAAAAATAATTAACTTTATTTATTAATAAACATAGAAATAATTTTATAATAAATTATATTATTATAAAAACTTGTGAGGTCTGATATGAGAAAGAAATTCTTTGTAGTATTGTTATTAACATTGCTTTCATTGTTTTTACCTACAATTTCATCAATGGATGTAAATACTAATTCTAGCATAATCACTGAAGATTATTTTGGAAATGAATTTTATGTTGACTTGGGAGGAGACGACAGTAACTCCGGCTAATGCATAGTCCATTTAACTCAATTAATAAATCAATAGAGTCATCTAGCTCTGATGAAGATGTTGTTATTCATTTAAGTGAGGTACCTTTGAAGGAAATGGGAATGTAATAATATCAATCAATAAAGCTCATTTAAGCCAAGGTGGTTCAATAACTATTGTTGGTGCAGAGCTGATAAAACTATATTTAAAGGAAGTAGTGCATATTATGCATTTAATATATATGTTGATTCTGTAGTTACTTTAAGAGATTTATCTATTGTTGATTGTAAAAGTGTTGAATGTGGTGCAATATGCAATTCTGGTACATTATTATTTGATAATTGTATTTTTAAGAATAATTTTGCATTTAACACTGGTGGAGCTATAGCGTCTCTGGAAAATGGTGATTGTAAAATTTATAACTTAATATTTATTAATAATTCAGTTACTTGTAATAATGAATATGAGAATGTTGGGGGGGGAGCTATTTATTCCTTAAAAAGTGATTTATTAGTTGATTCTTGTAGATTTGTGGGTAATTTTGCAAAAGGGAATTGTTTAAATGCAATTTATGGAGGAGCTATTTATGTAGGTGCTTATTTAAATAATGTTCTTTCTATGAAAAATAGTAATTTTATTAATAATTATCTTATTTCAACAAATTTCAGAACAAATTGGAATATATGAAAGGTGGATCTATTTATGGGGTAAACTGTAGGTTCTGCTCTTTATTTAAGTGGTACAAATACTACTGTAATTAATTCTAAATTCATAAACCTAAAAATATATTTCAGCTATTCATACATTTAGTAATAGTGGATATAAATGTAATGTAACTATTATTGGCATTTACTTTGAAAACAATACAAGATATATTGATTATGGTTTAGTGCAACTAATGATTATCGTCCAATATTCTGGTTAATTAACTCAACATTTATTAATAGTGAAGCATTTGCATATCTAGTCCACGTTATCAAGATGCATGGTGGGTTGTTAATAATACTAAATTTATAAACATGACTAATCAAGTATTATTTAGAGGATCAATATCTTCTACACATAAAGATGATTTGTTACTTGTTGGTGTTAACAAGATTATTAATTCATTATTCTTAAACAATGAAAAAGGTGTTCACTTTATTGGAAGTAATGTTACTGGATCTAGTTTCTATAACACTGTAGTTACTGCTGATGGATCATACGGAGTTTATTTTGATAATAATTTCTGGAATAGTTCTGAGTCTACTTATGTTTATAGTCCTTCTATTTCTTGTGGTAGTTGGATTGTTCCTGTTTTGTTGGGGATAATGCTTCTGGTCCTGTTCAGGTTATTAAGCTTGTTTATATAGCTTTTAATGGAACTGCTTATTCTTATTATGATGTTTCTAAATGCCTATTTTGGATGTTAATGTTACTTTCAGCATGAGTGATGGGTTCATTAAAACTAATAATGGTCCTTGTGAGATTTTGTTAATTATACTGGAACATTAGATGAGTCTGATTCCAGCAATATGACTATTGTTTCTGTTAAAGATACTGTTATGGATGTTATTGTTTCTGATGTGGATTATGATGAGAATGCTACAATCATTATAAAATTTGTTCATGATATTACTGATGGTTATGTTGACGTGACGGTTAATGGTAAAACCTACAGAGTGGCTGTTTCAGGTAATAGTGCTGAGATTACTTTGCCTGTTTTACCAGCAGGAAAATATGATGTTAGTGTATCATATAATGGAGTAGTTAATAAAACAACTACATTTACTGTATCTGAAAATATGAGTCCAATTTTAATCGTAGATAACATTATAATGTTTTACCATGATGGTACTAGATTTGTGGTTGTTTTAACTGGCTATCAAGGTAAACCAATAGCTAATGCTACTATCTACTTCACCATTAATGGTATAACTTATAAACGCACTACTGACAGCAATGGTAGTGCTTCTATGGCTCTTAATTTAAATGCAGGATCATATGCTGCAACCGTAAAATACAACAACATAGTTAAAATGTGACTGTGACTATTAAGTCTACTGTTGAAGCAGCAGACATTATCAAAATGTATCAGAATGGAACTCAGTTCTTTGCTAAATTCTTCGACAAAAACGGAAAATTACTAGCAAACACTAATATTACATTTAACATAAATGGTGTATTCTATACTCGTGAAACCAATAAAGACGGTGTTGCAAGACTAGCAATTAACTTAAGACCTGGAAAATACATATTAACTGCAATCAACCCAATTAACGGTGAAGAACAAGGATTCAACATAACAGTGAAAAGTCTAATTGAATCAAATGATTTGACTAAGTACTTCCAGAATGCTTCTAATTCGAAGCAACAATCTACAACAAAGATGGAAGCCTCGCAATCAAGAAAGAAGTTACATTCAACATCAACGGTGTATTCTACAAACGTACCACTAATGATAAAGGTGTAGTAAGCTTAGCTATTAACCTAAGACCAGGAACATACACCATTACTACCATGTATGATGGATTAGAAATGGGTAATAATGTTAATGTTTTACCAACTATTGAAACTAAGGATTTTTCTATGAAGTTCCGTGATGGTAGTAAATTCACTGCTAAGACTGTGGATGGTCAAGGTAAGCCTTTAGCTAATCAAAACGTAACATTCAACGTAAACGGTGTATTCTACCACAGAGTATCAGATGCAAATGGTATTGCAAGCTTGAACATTAATTTAATTCCTGGAGAATACGTCATTACTTCAATCTGGAACGACTTCCAAACCGGGAACAAAATCACAATTGTTTAAGGGAATTTAATATTCTCTTAATTTTTCTTTTTTTAGAACTTGTCATTAATTTTATATAGCTTTATAATTAAATCAATAATTATATTTGTTATTATAATTGGTCATGATGATAATATTGTTTAGATAATAACTATTTTTATGGGTATTTGTTTATTTTTTATTAACTTTAACCATCATTAGTCAATTATATTTTACAATATTTAAAATAAATTTATAAATTTGGAGGTTTGTAGTAATTATGAAATTTAACAAATTAATGGTTGTTCTGTTTATATCAATCTGTATCATGTTGTGTCTATCTAGTGTTAGTGCTACAGATTTTGATAATGAAACAACTGTTGAATGTCAGAATATTAATTTAGAATCGATACAGATTAATGATGATTCTAATTGTATTTATGTTGATGGAAAAAATGGTAGTTATTACAGTGGTGGAACTTCTTGGAGTAATGCTACTAAAACATTGGATTGGGCATTACATATAGCTAAAGAGAATAGTACTATTTATATTGCTAATGGAACGTATAGTGGTTCAGAAAATGTGAGAATTAATATAACTAAGTCTGTAACTATTGTTGGATCTGGTAATACTGTATTTGATGGGTTAAATAAAAATTATTTATTCACTGTTTGTGATGGTGTAACTGTTAATATAGTTAATATAACTTTTATTAATGCATTTAAAAAATCTACGTCTATGGGTAGTCAATGTTATGAAAGTATGTATGGTGCAGCAATAGATGTTAAAAAAGCAACAGTTACTATTACTAATTGTATATTTAGAAATAATCGTATTGAACAGACTAATGGTCTTAATAAAGCAAATTATGGTGGAGCGGTAAGTAATCAGGGAAATATGATTATTAGAAATTCCACATTTTATGGAAATTCCATGACCTCGGAAGGATATAGCTCAGCTCATGGAGCAGATGTTTATAATGGTGGGAATTTAACTATTTCTGATTCATCATTTGAAAAATCATATGTTGGTGATTTTGCATTAGGTGGATCAATTTCTAATGAGGGTAATTTAATACTAAATAGAATTGTAATTTCTGATTGTGATTCTGCTCAACAAGTTAAAGGTTCAGCTTTTTATAATGGGGGAAATTGTACAATTATAAATTCAACCATTAAAAATTCTAAAGTAAATAGGGCTGTATTTAATACTCTTTATGGTGTTGTTTATAATGAAGGTAGTTTAATAGCTACTGGTTGTGTATTTGCAAATAATTCTGGAATAAAGGATAGTGGAATTCCAACTTACAAAGGAAGTGTTAATATTTACAATGTTGGTGATGTAAATTTAACTTACTGTGCATTTTTAGATAATAATCCGTTATCTGGAACATATGCGGATTTTTTTGAAGATGGTGGAGGAGAAATCTACTTGGATTATAATTGGTGGGGTTCTAATACAAATCCATTTAAAGCTTCTAAAATTAATGCAGATAAAATCAATTCATGGATTACTTTAAATGTAAATCCTGATTATTTAGCATTAAATATTGATGATTCTGCTGATATAACTGCTAGTTGGAAATTAAGTGATGGTGGCTCATTAAATATTGGATTATTCCCTCTTTTTAATGTTTCTTTTAATACATGGGTTAATGGAACTCAAAAAATAATAACAAAACAATTAGTTAATGGGTATGCTACTATTAATTATAATTGGACTCAAAAGAAAGGAACATACATTGTTTTAGTTAGTGCTGGAGGGTTCACCAAAGAAGCAATTGTTGATGTAGGTAAACTTGTATCTAATATTAAAATAACTGTTGATGATATTAATTATACTCAAAACCTCACAATTAATATTGAAGTAACTGGTATAGGTTCACTTACTCCTCAAGGAAATGTTTCAGTTATTATTGATGGTAAAACATACACATTAAATTTAGTTAATGGTAAAGCAACATTTGTAATTCCGAAGTTGCTCGCTGGAAATTATACATTTAATGTTGTTTATAATGGGGATAAAGACTATTTCAGAGCATTTGCCAGTGAAAATGTAACTGTAAACAAATGTCGTATTTATTTAAACATTTCAACTCCTGAAATTAAAATAGGAGAAACTGGAAAACTTATTACATTTATAATTCCTGATGGTGTTCAAATTTATGCTCGTTTATATGTTAATGGAGTTGTTAAAAGAATAATATCTTTGTATTCTGGAGAAACTACAATTATTCTTAAAAACTATGGTGTTGGAGTGTATAATATTACTGTTGAGACATTTGGAGATTCACTTCAAAATCAACTTTATGAAATGGCTTCAGCTAGTTCAGTTTTTAAAGTAAGTAAGTATGATACAAATTTAACTGTTAATGTTAGTGATGTTAAATCTGGTGAAGATGCAGTAATTTCTATTAAAATAGATCCTAAAGATGTAATAGGTGAAGCAATACTTATTATTAATGGTCGTGAATCTAAAATATTTTTAAATGATGAAATAACGAATATCACATTATCTGATTTATCCAGTGGAAAATATAATGTAACTGTAATTTATAAAGGAGATAGTAAATATGCTTCATCAAATGCATCAGCTTCATTTTCAGTTTTAAAAGAACAATGTAATTTGACAGTGGATATTGTTCAAAATGAAGATTTTACTGGTGTTATTACTGTAAAAACAAATCCAAATAATTGTACTGGAATTGTTGGAGTTTATGTAAATAATGTATTTTATCAATTAAATTTAATTAATGGTGTAGCTACTTGCAAAGTTAATTTCACAAGAGGAAATAACTATATTTATGTCTATTATTCTGGAGATCGTTACTTTGATAATGCATCATGGAATACAACAATAGAAATCATGGATAAATGCATTTTAACTGGTGAAAATATTATCATGATAGAAGGAGATGGATCTAAGTATACTGTTCAAGTAACTGATTTACAAGAAAATCCTTTTACTTATGTTGATATTATTATGGAAATTAATGGTAAAACATACACTGTAACTACAAATAATGTAGGTAAAGCTTCTCTTCTTATTGATTTACCTGCAGGAAATTATACAATTTCTGTTACTTATAGTAAAACAACAATATATAATAATATTACAGTTAAACCTTTAGATTTTAATTTAACAGTAGACAATGTACAATATGGTGAAGATGTAACTATTAAAGCTAATTTCAATGCTTTAATAAATGGAACAATTACTTTTGTAATTAAAAATCATCTTAATACAACTGTTAAAGTAATTCAAGGAAAAGCTAGCTATAAGTTTAATGGATTAGGATTGGGAAGTTACACAGTATATGCTATTTATAATAATAAATTAACAAAATCAGCTACATTTTCAGTTATTAAATCTACTCCTGTAATAAATGTAGATATTAAAGATGTTTTAGCAGGACAGGATGAAATAATCACAGCAACACTTCCAAAAGGTGCAACAGGAGAAATTATATTTGTTGTAGATGGTGTAATTTATACTAAAACACTTAATAATGCAGTAGCTAGTGTTACAATTCAAGGATTAACATTAGGAAGCCATACTTTAAAAGTGATTTACAAAGGAGATAATAATTTCAATGAAAATACTTTTGAAACTGTGTTTAATATTAAAAACTCTCTTTCAACAACCGTTCTTGATGTGAATAATACAATTTATGGTGATGATATAATTGTAATAGCTAGTATAACATCTGGAGCTACGGGTAATGTTACATTTATCATTGGAAACATGACTAAAACAGTCGAAATTATAAATGGGAAAGCAACAGCAATATTTAAAGGGTTAAATGCAGGAACTTATAAGGTTAAAGCTACTTATCTTGGAAACAGTGTTTATTCTAAGTCTGAAGATGAAAAATCATTTAATATTCTTAAAGCTCAATCAACTATTAAAATTATTACAAGTGAGGTAGATTTTAATAAAAATATTAGAATCTGGGCAATTGTAAATGATGATGCAACTGGAACGGTTACTTTCAGAATTTTAGGTCTTTATTCACCAAGAAACAGGACTATTGTTGATGGAAATGCATCTTGGCTTATTTCACCTTTATCTTCAGGTTCATATGTCGTCGTTGCAACCTATAATGGGGATAATAATTATTTAAGTTCAAATGTTACTTATATTATAACTTTAAATCAAACAAGATCTATTCTTAATGTTAGTATTACTGCAACAGATAGCTATTCTGATGTTTTAGTTGATGTGGTTCTTAAATTAGAAGATGGGACTCCAATTACAGGTAATGTAACTTTAAAAATTGAGGATAATTATTATAAAATCATTGTTAAAAATGGTCTTGGATTTAGGAATTTAGGTAAGTTTCAGTTAGGTGATTATAATTTTGAAGCTACATTTAAAGGAAATGAAACAGTTTCTCGTAGTATTGCTGAAGGTAGTTTCAAAGTAGGAAATATTGATAGTAATGTTATTTTAATAGTGGATAATGTAACAATGATTTATCATGATGGATCTAAGGTTATAGCTATTTTAACAGATAAAAACAATAATCCAATAGCTAATGCTGAAATTAGTTTTACTATTAATAATGTAACTTACAATCGTGTAACTAATAGTGAAGGTAAGGCTTTTTTAACTATTAATTTAGTTAGTGGAGTTTATGATGTTAGTGTTGCTTTTAATGGTATGGGAGAGTATACTCCAAACTATGCACATGCAAAAGTCACTGTTGAACCTACTGTTAAAGGATTGGATATTGTTAAGATGTTTAGAAATGCAACACAATATTATGCAATATTTACAGATTCAAATGGAAATATTCTTAAAAATGTTGATGTTAAATTTAATATTAATGGTGTATTCTACACAAGAAAAACTAATGATCAAGGGGTAGCTAAGTTAAATATTAATTTAATTCCTGGAACTTTTATTATTACAGCTATTAATACAGTTACTGGTGAAGAATCATCAAATTCTGTTAAAGTACTTCCATTATTTTATGGAAATAAAGATATTACTAAATATTATAGAAATGGAACTCAATATTCTATAAGACTTTTAAATGAACAAGGAAAAGCTGTCGGTGAAGGTGAAATTGTAACTTTTAATATTAATGGCGTATTTTATAAACGTACTACAAATGCTGATGGTGTAGCTACTTTGAATATTAATTTAAATCCAGGTAAATTTGTAATTACTGCTCAATATAGGGATTGCATGGTTTCAAATAATATTAAGGTTTTACCAGTTTTATTAGCTAATGATTTAAATATGAAATATCATGATGGTAGTTCATTTAAAACTACTTTGCTTGATGGTCAAGGTAAGCCTTATTCAAACCAACAAATAACTTTCAATGTTAATGGAGTCATGTATAATAGAATAACGGATGCTAAGGGTATAGCTAGTTTAAAGATTAATTTAATGGCTGGTAAATATATTATAACTTCAATGTATGGGGATTATGTTCCAATATCTAATACAATCAGTATTTATTAGGAAGTTTTTAATTAAACTTCTTATTTTTTATTCTTTACATCTACATATACTTATCCATTAATTCCTATTTTTTAACATACTTAGTTTTTAATTAATTTTACAATTATTTTCATGACATTTTTTCAATTTTTTGTTAAAATTATATTACATTATTTTAAGGAAATTGCTGAAAATATTTATTAATTTTTGAATCTAAATTTATAATTATGATTTTTAAAATTAAAACAAAAGGACATAAAAATGTTTCTTCACATCACAAATCTACTTTTGAAATAACTAAAGACCCTGAAATTGGTCCAACAGCAGATTGTATTATTGGAGTAAATATGGATAATTCAATGAATGATTTTAGTGATGATTTTAAGTCAAAAATAGCTAATAAAAATACAAAAATAACAGTTATATTAAGTACTGAAAATGGATATGATGAAATTACCGGATTTGGCCATGAAAATTTAACTTTAAGCCATCCAACAGATATCGTTTGTAGAAAAAGTGATTATACATGTCCACGTACTTTAATGATAAATGCAAATAAAGCAGCTTGTGACCTTGATGAAAAATTAGTAGATGATTTAAAAAATGAAAAAGTAATGGAAGTTATTATAAAAGTTTGATTAATTTAACTTAATGTTTTTAAGTTGATCTTTACTTGCATTTTCAGCAGCTTTAAGATAAGCATCACAAACTTTATTTACTTCATCAAAAGCTACAACTTTACCTTTATTAATCCACAATGCTTTATCACAAAGATTTCTAATCTGTTGAATTGAATGTGATACAAGTAAAACAGTAGTACCAGATCCCATTAATGATTTAATTTTATCATTACTTTTTTTCTGAAATTTAACATCTCCAACAGATAAAATTTCATCAATTATTAAAATATCAGGATTTACAACAGTAGCTATTGAAAAACCAAGTTTTGCAAGCATACCTGAAGAATAATTTTTCACGGGAAAATTAATGAATTCTTGAAGCTCTGAAAACTCAACAATTTCATCATATTTTGATTTTAAGAAATCTTCAGTGTATCCTAGAATCGCACCATTCAAATAAATATTGTCTCTTCCAGAGTAATTATAATCAAAACCAGCACCTAATGAGAGTAAAGGAGCTATTATTCCATTAGTATGTACTTCTCCTTCATCACAGTCGTAAACTCCAGACACGATTTTAAGTAATGTACTTTTTCCAGCACCATTAAACCCAATTACACCAACTTTTTCTCCTTGATAAATTTTAAAAGAAACTTTGTCAAGAGCTTTAAATTTTTTACTTTTCTCTTTATTTCTTTTAATAGTACGAATTACATATTCTTTTAAGTTATCAATTTTATCATTAGAAATTTTAAAGCTTAAAGAAACATCTTTAAGCTCAATTGCAATATTTTCCTGGTATTCTGGAACAAACTGTGAAATTAAATTATCAACATCTTGATGTTCTTTTTCATAATTTTTATTTTCATCAATATTTGTTTTAATAGGAATTTCCTCTTTTTTATTTTCATCTAATTGAGGTTTTGAATTCACAGTTCTTGGTTCCATTGAAATATTAGGTATTTCATAGTTTTCTTGTGAATTAAAAATAATTTCTTTTGGTTGTTTTCTATGATTATCATTTTGATAATTTGGATTATATTGAGTATTTTCCTGATTTCTAATTTGATTATTTCTAACTGAATTAGAATCTATATCAATGTTACTTTTAAATTTTAAATTCTTTTTTTTCATTATAAACAACCTATTATAATTCTAATGTAATTTTCTTTTGATATTTTGTAAATATTATAATTCCACTAATTAATACAATAAGGGAGAATAATCCAGTATTTATAACACTCATAATGTTTGGTAATGTATGATACATTAAAATATCTCTAAATTGATCAATTAATAAGAATAATGGATTTAAATAAAGATATTGTCTTAATGCTTCTGGAATGATTTCAGCAGGGTAAAACAAAGCAGATGCATACATTAATAACATTGTGAAAATATTATAAAGATATTCAATATCTCTAAAGTAAGTACATACAATAGATAATATTAATCCAATTCCCAATATCATTATGAATAATATTGCCATAGGAACAATAGCTGCTAAGGACATTAAAGTTAAAGGAAGTCCAGTTAAATACATTACAGCAACAAGTATTATTAACGAAATTATAAAATTAATAAACTCGGAACATACTCCTCCAAAAGCAAAAATATATCTTGGAACAAATATTCTTTTTAAAATACCACTATTACTTTTAATAGAATTCATAGCTATTTTTGTCCCTGAACTAAAAAAGTCAAATAAACAACGTCCTGTTAAGAAATAAACAGGATAATTTGCTATATTTCCGGAAAATATTGTTGAAAAAATAGCAGTTAATAAAAGCATAGTTAATAATGGATTGATAAAACTCCATAAAATTCCAAGTATTGAATCTTTATATTTAGCTGTGAAATTTTTTTTAACTAATTGCTTAAGTAGAAAATGCTCACTAGTATTTTTTTTAATCATTTCTTTAAACATGATTTTCACACAAAATATTTATAATTGTAATTAACATATATAGTTAAATATTATTTATTGTTGAATAATGTTATATAGGTTACTGATAATTATGTCGAAGGTTAAGATTTCTGTTATAGTTCCTGTGTTTAATGTTGAGGATTATTTGCATTGTTCTTTGGATAGTGTTTTGAATCAGTCATTAAGGGATATTGAAGTGATTTGTGTTGATGATGGGTCAACTGATGGTTCTTTAGGTATTTTGGAAGATTATGCTAGGAAAGATGAAAGAATCAAGATAATTTCTAAAGAAAATGAAGGTCAAGGAACTGCACGTAATGTAGGAATTGATAATGCAAGGGGAGAATTCATTGCTTTTGTTGATTCTGATGATTTTATTGATAAAACTATGTTAGAAAAACTTTATAATAAAGCTGTTAATCAAAATTTAGATTTAGTCATGTGTAAAGTTTCTTCATTTGATAATGTGACTCATGAAATTGATGATAATTTATGGTATTATTCACTTAAGTGTTTTAATGGTTTTAAAAAAGATATATTTAATAATAAGGATACAAAGAAATTCACTCATTTAATCTCAGTAACTCCATATAATAAATTATATAGAAATTCTTTTATTCAGGAAAACAGTATCCGATTTCCAGATAAATATATTTTTGAAGATGAGGTCTTTTTTTATGAGGTTTATCTTAAAGCTAGGCGTATATCATTAGTTAATGAGAATTTGTATTATTATAGGACAAATAGGGTGGGATCAACAGTTTCTAATGACTCTGATAAAGATTATAGTGATGTTATTCATATTTTTGGTTTGATTCGTGAGTTGTTGGTGGATACGGGTTATTTGGCTTTGTATAAAAAGCAGGTGTATAATCGTTTTATTCATCTTATTTTGTGGCGTTTTACCCAAACTGCACCAGTGTATCGTGAGAACTTTTTTAATTTGATGAAAAAAGATTTTAACACAATACTAAACACAAATAATACTAGTAATGAGGTTACTTTGAGTGTGGATGATTTGGATTCTAAGATAAAATCAAGGGCTCTTAAGGTTTTAAATGCCAGTGATCTTGAGGAGTTTGAGGAGTCTGATTCATGTAAGATTTTTTCTATTGTTATGGCTGTTTATAATAATGAAGATTATTTGGTTGATGCTATTGATTCTTTGACGGTTCAGAGTTTTGGTTTTGAGCATAATGTGGAGCTTATTATTGTGGATGATGGAAGTACGGATGATTCTCTTAAAGTAGCGCAGGAGTATCAAGTTAGGTATCCGGATAATATTAAAGTTTTGTCTAAAAAGAATGGTGGGCAGGCGAGTGCGCGTAATCTGGGTTTAAAGCATGTTCGTGGTTCTTTTGTGAATTTTATGGATAGTGATGATAAGTTGTCTCCAGGTACTCTTCAGGCGGTTTATGATTTCATATGCTGTAATGAGGATTCTGGTGTGGATGTTGTGTCTGTTCCGATTACTTTTTTTGATAATCAGGAAGGTTCGCATATTCTTAATTATAAGTATAGTCGTGAAAGGGTGATTGATCTTTTAAGTGAGCCTAATTATCCTCAGCTTTCAGCTTCATCAGCTTTTGTACGTAGGTGTGCGATTAAAGGTTTGGAGTTTGATGAGTGTTTGGTTAATTCTGAGGATGCGGTGTTTATTAATAAGATTCTTGTTAATAATCCTAAGTTAGGTGTGGTTAAAAATAATAATGCTAATTATTTGTATCGTAAGCGTTTTGATGAGTCTTCTACTATTGATAATTCTAAAAAAAAGAAAGGATTCTTCACAGATAGATTAAAATATTATTTCAAAGAACTTATAAACTATTCTATTAAAGAATGTGGGGAGGTTTTGGATTTTATTCAATATGTTTTAGTTTATGATATTCAATGGATGGTGAAAGTAGAAGATCTTGAATCAATTTTAAACAAAAATGAAATACAAGTATTTTGGAGGTATTTTATTGATGTTTTATCTTATTTGGATGAGGGTATTATAGGGTCTTATAAGAAATTGGATGGTAATGTTCGTGATTTTTTATTGGCTATTAAGAAATCTGATTTAAATGAGTATACTATTAAAGATTTGGAAATGGATGATAGGTTAGGAATTCATAGGTTTTATATTGATATTGTTAATTTAAAAAATAATGGTTGTTTGTGTATTTCTGGTCTTTTAATGAGTAATTTTAATCCAGATGATATTAAGATAAAAGCATTATGTCAGGGTGAGGAGTTTATTGCAGAAAGGTTTGTTTATCCTACACGTAAACCTTTGAAGTTTTTATCAATTGAATTTAAATATCCTTATGATTTTGATTTGGAAATACCATTAGATATGGTTAGGGATGAGGAGTTGAAGATTTGTGCTTTGAATAGTGAGGGGTCTTTTGATTTGCCTATAACTTTTGAAAAGCATGCGAGATTGTCTTTTAGTAGTAATTACATGGTTAAAAATGATGATATTGTTGTTTTTAAGGATAATAGGTTTTATGTAAGTAGTTATTCATTTTTTAAAATGTTGAAATTGGAGTATGCTTGTTTGATGAAGATATATCATGATAAAGGGCCTTATTTTACTTCTGCTTTGTGTTTTAGGTTGGTTTATGTTTTGTTGTATCCTTTTTTAAGAAATAAGGAGATTTGGTTGTTTATGGATAGACGTACAGCAGCTGATGATAATGCTGAACATTTATTTAAATATGCATCATCTATAAATGATAATGTTAAGAAGTATTTCACAGTTTCCGGGGATAGTAAGGATTATGGTCGTTTGAAGAGGGATTATGGTAATGTTTTACCTTTTTATTCTGTGAAGCAGAGGTTGGTTTATTTGTTTGCAGATAAGATAATTTCTTCACATCCTGATGAGAATATTTTAAATCCTTTTTATGGTAAGAATGGTGATTTGTATAGTGGTTTGATTACTTGTGATAAGTATTTTTTACAGCATGGTGTTACAAAGGATAATATTTCTAAATGGATTCGTAAATATGATAAGGATTTGTCTTTGATTTTAACAGTTTCTGATATTGAACGTGAATCATTTTTAGGAAAAGATTATAATTATCCAGATGAGGTTGTTCAGACTTTGGGTTTTCCTCGTTTTGATAAGTTGGAAAATAAGGATGTTAAAAAGCAGATTTTGATTATGCCTTCTTGGAGGGAGGATATTCAAAAAAATGAATTCCGTCTTAAAAAATCAAAATACTTCAAAGGATTAAACAGTTTATTAAATAATAAAGAATTGATTGAGTATTGTAAGAGTAATGGTTATAGGCTTGTTTTTAGGCCTCATCCGAATTTGTTTAAGTTTATTGATTTGTTTGATTTAAATGATGATATTATTGTAGAAGATGAAAAAACGTATAATTGTTTGTTTAATGAGTCTATGTTGCTTGTGACTGATTATTCTTCTGTTGCTTTTGATTTTGCTTATCTTAAAAAGCCTGTTGTTTATTATCAGTATTCTGATGATTATAATTTTGATTTGTCTGAAAGTTATTTTGATTATGAAACCATGGGTTTTGGAGAAGTTATTAAAAATGAAACTGATTTAATAAATTTAATTAAATCATATATAGATACTGATTGTAGTATGAAAGAAGTTTATAATCAAAGAGTTGATGATTTTTACAAATACACAGACAAGAAAAACTCCACAAGAGTCTACAACTGGATCCAAAAAAACTAACTAAAACAAATTAAAGGGAGGGATAAAAATCATGACACTTAAAAATAAACTATTCAAAAACAAAAAAACATTAAAAAATGAGAATATTAGTCTTAAAAAAGAAATTGAGAAATTAAATCAAGAGAATAATAAATTGAAAAATGAATTGATTTCTGTAAATAATAAGTATCATAATCTTCGTTATATAAGATCTAATGAAAAAAATGCTTCTAGTTTCTGTAGTCATGAATTTATAGATTATTATTTTAGTGATGATTTTGAAGAAAAATTTCAAAAAATGGTTAAAAATTTACCTAAAGAATCAAAAGATTATTTTAAATGGTTACTTTTAAGGGTTTTGATAGTTAATTTCAATGGGAAAGAAAGTTTATTTTCAGATTCTGAGTTATTAAATCAAAAAAATTGGGTAAAATTTGAAAAAAATAATGTAAAAGACAATAAAATAGGGAAATATACATTTGAAGGAGATTATAATTTACATGGATTCATTGATTTAAATTTAACTGATGATGAAAAAGAATTTCTTAAAAATAAGGATATTATTGATGCAGGTGCATTTACAGGAGATACTGCAATTCCTCTTTCTGAAATAACTGAGAATCAAGTTTATGCTTTCGAACCTTTTGAAGACTCTTTTGAATTGATGGTTAAAAATATTAAAATTAATGAAAAAAATAATATTTGTCCTGTTAATAAGTCTTTAGGTGATATTAATGGAAAAAGAAAATTATTTTTATCAAAAAATAATTTTCAAGGAATAACTTTTGATTCTGAATTAAGAAATTATGATCAGGAGTTAGTTGTTGAAGAAACTACTATCGATTCTTTTGTTAGTGAAAATAAATTGGATGTTGGTTTAATTACAGTAGATGTTGAAGGTGCTGAAAAAAATTTATTAAATGGTGCAGTTGAAACTATTAAAAGTCAAAAACCAGTTCTTTTTATTAGTATTTATCATGGTGTTGAAGATTTCTTTGAAATAAAACCATGGATTGAAGAATTAGATTTAGGTTATGAATTTGAAATTGTTAAAGAACAACCATGGACATTTGTTGCAGATACAGTTTTAAAATGTAAAATAAATAATAAAAATCATTAATAATTTAATTAATATTATATGTGAGGAGTTTTGGGTTTATAAATATCTCCTTTATTTGGCTGATTTGATTAGTATATTGTAAAATGGAGAATACAAGTTATGAATGAGAATGTTGAAATTTCAGTTATTATTCCAATTTTTAATGCTGAAAAATATTTAGATAAATGTTTGGATTCTATTATAAATCAATCATTCACAAATTTGGAGATTATTTGTGTAAATGATGGATCTACTGATGGTACTTTAGATATTCTTAAGGAATATTCTAAAAAAGATGCTAGAATTAAAATAATCAATATAGAGAATCATGGTTCTGGATATGCAAGAAATATTGCATTGGATGAAGTGAATGGGAACTATGTTAGTTTTATTGATGCTGATGATTGGGTTGATTTAAACTTTTATGAAATATTACATGAATTTATTGTTAATAATGGGAAAGTAGATATGTTATTCTTTCAGATAATTAATTATATAAATTCTTCAGGTAACCTAGTTGAAACAGAGTTATACAATCATGAATGTCTTAGAAAGTATGATGGCACAATTTTCACACCTGAAGAATGTGAGGATGATTTATTTAAAATACCTGTTTGTCCTATTTCTAAATTATATAAAACCAGTTTTTTAAAAGATAATAATATTCACTTTCCAATTGATTTGATTTTTGAAGATAATGTTTTTTTTTATAATGCTTTTTTTCATGCTAATAAATTAGGTTTTATTAAGAAACATTTTTATTATCGCAGAAGACATGGAAACTCTATAACTCAAGTTTTTAATAAAAAAACATTTGACATTGTTGAAATTACTAATAAAATATTGGATATTTTTATTGAATTAAATAAATATGAAATTTTAAAAAAAGAAGTAATTAATCATACTTTTGAAATGATTATGGATTGGTTTTTGAAATCTCCATTATATCTTAAAAACGAGTTTTTTTCGATAATTAAATCTAATTATAAAGGTTTCAATGAACTTAAAGAAGATTTTAGAAATAATTTAAATGATGAATTTAAAAAAATTTTTAAGATAAGTTTGGAGTCTGAAGATTATATAGATTTTATAACTAAATTTAAGCTTTTTAATTTAGAATATGATGTTATTGATTCAGTTAAAAAAAATTATAAACTTAGTGTGATTATTCCAACATATAATACTGGCAATATTCTTCATAGAACTATGAATTCTATAGAAAATCAAACTATTGGTTTTGAAAATATTGAAGTTGTAATTGTTGATGATTGTTCTAACAATGAAACTATTGAAATTATTAATCAATATTCTAAATTAGATAATGTTAAAGTAATTTATTTTAATTCAAATACTGGAGCTTCAGGAATTCCAAGAAATATAGGTATAAAAGAATCATCTGCAGATTATATCATGTTTTTAGACCATGATGATTTTTTTAAACATGATGCTTTAGAAGAGTTATATGGTTATATAATAAATAATAATTGTGATTTGGTATTTGGAACTTATAGTACGATTACTGATGGGAAATTATTTGATGTTTATTATCCTAATGAAAAAAATGGTTATTTTAAATCTATTTTGGATAATGAAAGGTTAGTTGCATTTCCAGCACCATCTATTTGGACAAAATTATTTAAAAAAAGTGTTGTTGTTGAAAATAATATATTATTTCCTCCAATTTTAGGTGAAGATGCAATATTTTTGTTTAAATTTTTATTAAATTCAAAAGGAATCTATTATTTAAATAATTCTTTAATTTGTTATCATGATTTAAATAAAAAATCAACTACTAATAATGTCTCATTTAATTATTTGATGGAAGGTTTATCTGCTGAAAAATATTTATTGGATATTTTTGACAGTATTGATAAAGAATATTACTTTAAATATAGGTTAGAAGGTAATTTAAATTTCTTTTTATCTCAATTTTTTAAAAGTAATTTAAGTGAAAATGAATTAAATGATATTTTACCATTATTCTATTGGTTTACTGAAAAAGGAAATTATTATAATTTAACTCCAAGGGAATTTAAAAATAAGCTTTTATTTAATTCACTTCTTCAAAAAGATCAATTTTCTATATTTGAACTTCTAAAAAATGATGGTTGTGTGGGGGAGGATAATAATGCATATGATAATAATGATTTTGAAAAATTCGTTATTGATATAGAAAATAAACTTGATGTTTTAGAAGAAACACTTGAAGATTCATATTTAAAAATAGAAATGCTTAAAAAAGAATTATTGCATGAAAAGATAGAAAATAATGAGTTAAATTATAAAATGAATTCATTTAAAAATTTATTCTTAGAATATAAAGAATTACATGATAAAAATATTTTTAATAAATTTTTAAAGATTTTTAAATGAATATTTTTTTAATTTGATAATGGTGGTATTATGAAAAAAATATTATATGTTTTGCATTCTGGAGTTACTGGAGGTACATTTCTTACAAATAAAGATTTGATGAAAAATGTTAATTATAATTTTGATGTATTTTTATTAACTGCTGAAGTTGATGTTTTAAAATTTTATCATTATGTTAATGATAAATTAGTTCTAATTAAAGAATATGAAAGAAAATATATGTGGTCTGCAAAAGATTTTCATAATAATTGGCTTTCATATATTTATTTTGATATTTTAAATGAATATCATATTGATATTATTCATGTGAGACATTTGATTAATCATAGTTTTGATTTGCCTAAAATTGCTAAAAAATTAGACATTCCTGTAGTTTTATCTTTTCATGATTTTTATTTTATATGTCCATTTTATGTTTTATTAAATGAAAATAATGATTATTGTGGAGGAGTGTGTAATAATAATTTGGATAACTGTTATAATCCATTAAAATCTTTAGATGATATTAATTCTAAGAAATTAATTGAGTTATGGAGAAAAAATGTATTTGAAATGTTTCAATATGTTGATTATTTTGTTACAACATCTAGCATTGTAAAAAATCTTTTTTTAAAAATTTATCCAAACATGAACGAAGAACACTTTAAAGTTATTGAACATGGTAGGGACTTTTTAAAATTTAGTAAGGGTTGTAATGAAATTCCTTGTGAAAATAAACCTATTAAAATAGTATGTCCTGCTAATCATCTTAATATCATGAAAGGTTCTGAGTTAATTAAAAGTATTAAAAAAGAAGATAAAAATAATCGTTTAGAGTTTCATTTTTTAGGTAATTGTCATGATGGTATTGAAAATTATGGTATAAATCATGGAACATTTGAAAGAGATGAATTTTTTAAAAAAATTGAAGAAATAAAACCTTCATTTATAGGAATATTTTCAATTTGGCCAGAAACATTTTGCCATACATTAACTGAGGCATGGAGTTGTGGAATTCCAGTTATTGGAAGTAATATTGGAGTCATACAAGATAGAATTATAAAAGAAAAAGGCGGTTGGTTAATAGATATTTCTAATCCTAAAAAAGCTTATGATAAGATAATAAATATTGCTGAAGATAAAGAGGAATATACTAAAGTTCAGGAAAATATTAAAAATATTTCTTTTAAAACAACTTTAGAAATGTCTGGTGAATATTTAGATGTCTATAATGATTTGTTATTTTGATAGATTTAATAAATATGAGTATTTGAGTATTAATAGTTTAGTGAGAGTAATTATAAATAATAATTTTTTTTTTAAATGATGTAATGTTTTAATAAAAATTAATTTAAATATATTATTATATTTTTATCATAATTAGAATTAATGTTAAAAGGGGATATTATGCATAAAAGTTCGTTTCAATCAATGGAATTATTTAAAAATAAATATTTGGATAATAAGAAACAGTTAAAGATTTTAGATATAGGGTCTTATGATTCTAGTGATACTTCTTATAATTATGGGAGATTTTTAAAAGAAGATAATTGGGAATATGTAGGTATGGATATTCAAAAAGGTCCTAATGTAGATTTAGTTGTTTCTGATATTTATAATTGGATTGAAATTGAGGATAATTCTTTTGATGTTGTTGTTTCTGGTCAAGCTTTTGAACATATGGAGTTTTTCTGGAAAGCAATTAAAGAAATAGAAAGAATTTTAAAACCAGGTGGTTTATGTTGTATTATTGCACCTAGTTCTGGTCCAGTTCATAAAAATCCTTATGATTGTTTTAGATTTAAAGAAGGGGGCATGAGGTCAATAGCAAATTATGCTGGATTAAATGTATTGGAATGTTATATAAATGATGATGAAATTTCTAATCCATGGTATGATGGTGTTTTAATAGCTAAAAAGAAAAATAACTATTCTAAAAATAATTTATATGAAAGAATGGATATTTTGGAAGATAAATTTAATTTAATTTTAAAGGAGTTAAATAGGTGATTGTATGCATAAATCTAGTCATGATAAAATGAATTGGTTTAAAAATAATTATCTTAATGATGATGATTTTTTAGATATATTGGATGTTGGTTCTTTAGATACAAGTGGTACTAATTATAATTATAAATCTATTTTCAATAATTCTAATTGGAGTTATCAAGGTTTAGATTTTGAAGCTGGAGATAATGTAGATATTGTTGTAGATGATATTTATAATTGGTATGAGGTTAAGGATAATTGTTATGATGTTGTTGTTTCTGGTCAGTTTTTTGAGCATTTAGGTTTCTTTTGGCTTACTATGGCTGAAATTGATAGAGTTTTGAGACCTGGTGGTTTTTGTTGTATCATTGCTCCTAGTGGTGGACCTAAACATGGTGATGCAGATGATGACTGTTATCGTTTTTATGAAGATGGTATGAGAGCATTAGCTAAATATGTTGATTTTGAAGTTCTTCATACTTCTGTAAATGATGATGCTAAACCTTGGTGTGATTGTTGTCTTGTTGCTAAAAAAACAGGTTCTTTAGCAACTAGTGAAAATAATTTAGAAAAAAGAATGCATAATCTTGAAAATAGATTAGATGATATTTTGGATTCAATTAAGAAATAATTATTGTGATTTATATGGAATCTGTTAGTAATATTGATCAAATTGAAAATTTAGAAAATAATAGTTTTGTTGGCAAACCTGAATTTGTTAATTCTAAAGTTACTTTTAAAGGTAAAGGTAATTTATTTTTTTGTGAACGTGATGTTAAGTTAGTTAATGCATCTATACGTTTTGAAGGTAGTAATTCTTTAGTTTATCTTTCATCTACTCCAAATTCACAATATCCTTTAAATTTGCAGGTTTATCATGATTCAGTTATCTTTTTTGGTCGTGATAATAATATGACTGCTCCATTAAACATTAATGTTCAGGAACATCAAAATTTAATTATTGGAGATGATTGTAACATTGGAAGTGGTACTAATATTAGAACTTCTTTTGCTTATCCGTTATATTCATCTAAAACTAAGCAAAGAATTAATTTCCCAGGTTCTGTTCTTATTGGAGATCATGTTTGGTTAGGTCATTTAGCTTATATTTCATCAGGTGCTATTTTAGGTTCTGGTTCTATTATAGATAATAATTCTTTTGTTCCTCCTAATTATAAAATTAGTTCCAATTCTTTTTTAAGTGGCAATCCGGTTAGTGTTGTTCAAGAAGATGTTTTTTTCACTAAGGATTATTTAGGTGCTTTTAATGAGGCTTCTTCTGAAAATGTTAATAATTATGTAAGTGATGTTTTTATGTATGAAGTTATTCCAAATGAATCTCTTTATTTCCCTAAAATTGATGAAACATTAAAATCTTTAAATGTTGATGATTCTTTGGATTTTATTCAAAAATTATTTGTTTATAACAAAAGAAAAAATAGATTTACTATTTTGTAGTTTTATAGTTTAAAATAAATTCAAGGAGTTAGGTTATTTTTAACCTATGTATCCTTGATTAGCTGGTTTTAAGCTTGTTACAATGTCATTAATTAACTTTGAGAAGTATTCATTTTGATCATTATCATAATTTAATATCCAAACACGATAATTTTTATTATTTTTTTCAAAAAATATTTGTGTTGAATTGGTATAATCTGTTTCACGATAAGTTATATATAGGTCAGTGTTATCTATTTTTTTAGTTTCATTGTTTACTGTAAAATTATCACTTGCAGCTTTTTGGAAATAACTTTTAATTGTTTTACTATTATTTAGATTAGTTATGTTTATAGTTATATTATCACTTTTATCGTAAAGGCTAATTGTGTTGTTAGTTTTATTACTTATATTGAAATTTTCAGGTAAGTTGAATTTATCTCCATTAAATTCTATTTTATTTGAATTAAATTCAAAACCAGTATAATTATATAAATTAATTATGGCCATTAATAAAATCAATAGAATTAATAATAAATATAATTTTTTCATATTTTCACCATCAAAAGGTTTATTATCTTGTGTAAAGATATTATATATTAATTAAATATATTTATGGTTATTTTAATATTTTTTGGAGGCTAAAAAATTTATAATAAATTTTTATTTAGTGTCATAATTGCAGCGCACAATTCTGATTTGTATTTAAAAAAAGCAATTGACTCTATTATTAATCAAAGTTTGGGATTTGAGGAAAATATCCAAATTATTATAGTTAATGATGGGAGTACAGATAATACAGAAGAAATGTGTCTAAAATATAAAGTTAAATATCCTCAAAATATTAAATATGTATCATTAGATTCATCTTTTGGTCCAGCTTATGCTAGAAATCAAGGATTAAAAGAAGTACAAGGAAAATATGTTAATTTTTTAGATAGTGATGATTATATAAGTTATAATACTTTTAAAGATGTTTATAACTTTTTTGAAAAATATTATTATGAGATTGATGTGGTTTCAATTCCAATATATTATTTTGGTTCAAAAAAAGGCGATCATCCTTTAAATTTTAAATTTAAGAAAACGTGTGTTGTTGATTTATTAAAACAACCAGAATTTATCCAATTATCAGCACCATCTTCATTTTTTAAAGCATCAGCTATTAAAAATATTAAATTCAATACAAAATTACAAACTGCAGAAGATGCATTTTTTGTTAACCAAGTTCTTTTAAAAAACTTAAGATTAGGGTTAGTTAAAAAAGGATCTTATTACTATAGGAAATTTGAAGCTAAAAATTCATTACTTGATTTTTCAAGCAATACTAAGGATTTTTACACTTCTAGAATTAAAAATTTCCATTTTAATTTAATAAAACTTTCTAAAGATAGATTTGGTGAAGTATTAAAATTTATTCAATATGTGTTAATGTATGATTTACAATGGATGTTTAAAATAAAAAAAATTGATTTTATTTTATCTCATGATGAGATTAATGAACTTTATATTAATTTAATTTTTATTTTACAAAATATTGATGATGATGTGATATATAATCAAAGAAATATCCAAAACCAACTTAAAACACATGTATTCTTTTTAAAATATCTTGGTAAAGATTATTTAGGAGATTGTAATCATAAAAATGTTGAAAAAATATATAATGAAGTTATTGATAATTTATCTTTAAATCAAGTTTTCATAGATATATTTGAGATAAGAGGAAATTTAATATATGTCTCAGGGCTTTTTACTACATTTTTCAATGAAAGAGGTAAAGTTTTTGTTTTAGCTAATGGAAATGTAATTGAAACTAATGAATTAAAATATCCTCAAAGGGATAGGTATTCTTTAAATTTCCAATATGCGTATAACAATAATTTTGAAGTTTATATTCCAATTACTTCAAAAAATCTTAAAATAGAATTTAAAACAGATATAGATAATTTTAAAGATTTAATAATTGAGTTTAATAGGCCATGTAGACTTTCAAACACTTCTAAATATTTACTTTCAAGAAATCATGTTAGTAAAGTTGATGGGAGTGTAATCACTGTTAAACCAAGAAATTTTGCAAGAGTATTAAAAAATGAGTTTTCAACAATTTCTACAATGTTGTCAGAAACTAAACAGGGTTGGAAAACTGGAGTCTTATTTAGAATAATTTACTTTATAATATATCCATTTATGCATTCTAAAAGAATATGGATTTTCATGGATTTACCATATTTAGCTGATGATAATGGTATTAATCTTTTTAAGTATGCTGTGACTGTGGATGATGATATTAATAAGATTTTTGTTTTAAATAAAGATAATTTTGCATTTAATGATATTTCTAAGATTGGAAAAACAATTGAATATGGTTCTATTAAGCATAGGATTTATGCATTATTTGCTGAAAAAGTTATATCTTCTCATCCAGATAATGGTTTAGTTTATCCATTTTGGGGAAATTATCCTTTTTTATCAGGTTTAGTTAGATTTCAATTGATATTTTTACAGCATGGTATTACTAAAGATAATATTTCAATGTGGCTTAATAAAGCAGATAAAAATATTTCATTAATTGTAACTGCTTCAAAATTAGAGAAAGCTTCTTTTTTTAAGTATGATTATAATTATCATGAAAATGTACCACAATTGTTAGGTTTTCCAAGATATGATGCTCTTGAAAAAAGAGAAGATTATAAAGAAATTGTTATCATGCCTTCTTGGAGAAGATATTTTCATCATTCAACAAAAGAAAAGATTTTAAAATCAAATTATTTTAAAGTTTATAATGATTTAATTAATGATTCTCGTTTGATTGATTATTGTAAAAAAAGTGGTTATAAATTAATTTTTAAACCTCATCCAAATGTTTATAGGTTTATTGAATTGTTTGAAACTAATGATTATGTTACAATTGATTCAACAGCTAATAGTTATAATAATATTTTCACACATGCTTCATTGATTATAACCGATTATTCATCAATAGCTTTTGATTTTGCTTATCTGAAAAAACCAGTTATATATTATCAGTATGCTTTAGATTATCACTTTGATATTGAAGAAAGTTATTTTAATTATGAAACTATGGGTTTTGGAGAAGTTATAACAAATCATGATGACTTAGTTGACTTAATAATAGAATATATTGAAAATGGTTGTAAAATGAAAGAACAGTATATTGAAAGAGTCAATGATTTCTTTGAGTTTGATGATAAAAACAATTGTAAAAGAGTTTATGAAGCTATTAAAAAAATGGATCATGATTATTAAACTTGAAAAATTATTTATTTTTTATAATAAAAATCGTTAAGTTTATATACTTTGAAAAACACATCTTTTAATAACTACTTTTGTTATGTTTAATGCGGGGGTGGTCGAGTGGTCAAAGGCGATAGGTTGAGGGCCTATTGGGTTAGTCCCTTCGCGGGTTCAAGTCCCGTCTCCCGCACTTATTTAATTAAACTATTTTTTTCTTGATTATTATGTCTAACAAATATTTAAATGCGATTTCTTGTGAGGGTAATAATGTTTTTATAGATATTGAAGTTTCTCCAAATTCTAATAAATTTCAAATTTCAGGTTTTAATGAATGGAGAAACAGATTTGAGGTACGTATTAAGCAGGTTCCTCAAAAAGGTAGAGCTAATAAAGAAATTGTAAAAGAATTATCTAAACTTTTTAATTGTAATGTAAATATTTCAAAAGGTGAAAAATCTTCACAAAAAACAGTCATGGTGCATGATGTTGATATTGAGTATGTGTTAGAAAAATTAACTTCCTTTTTATAAAATATGTAAAAAATAATTAACTATTTAACCAATTAAAACATAAATTATTATTAATTAAATTAATATGGTGATAATTAATGAAAGCAGTAATTCCAGCAGCTGGTTTTGGTACTAGGTTTTTACCAGCTACTAAGGCTCAACCTAAAGAAATGTTACCTGTTTTTGATAAACCGACTATTCAGTATGTTATTGAAGAAGCTGTGGCTTCAGGTATTGATGATATTTTAATTGTAACTGGTAAAAATAAAAGATCTATTGAAGATCATTTTGATAAATCATTTGAATTAGAATATACTTTAGAACAAGCAGGTAAAACTAAATATTTAAAACAAGTTCAAGATATTACAGATTTAGCAGATATATGTTATATTCGTCAAAAAGAGCAAAATGGTCTTGGTGATGCAATTTATTGTGCTAAAAAACATGTTGGAGATGAGCCATTTGCAGTAATGCTTGGAGATACAATAACAAAAGGGAACACTCCATGTACTAAACAATTAATAGATATTTACAATAAATATGAAGCATCAGCTATTTCTCTTGAAAAAGTGCCTAAAGAAAAAGTGGAAAGATATGGTATAATTAAAGGTTCTGAAATAGAACAAGATGTTTATAAAATTGATGAACTTGTTGAAAAACCACCAGTTGAACAAGCACCATCTAATTTAGCTATTATGGGAAGATATGTGCTTACTCCAGATATTTTTGATAAAATCAAAGATACAGAAGCTGGAGTAGGTGGAGAAATTCAACTTACAGATGCATTAGCTAAATTAGATAAAATTTATGGAAACACATTTGAAGGAAAAACTTATGATATAGGAAATCGTTTAGAATGGTTAAAAACATCAATAGAGTTTGCAATGGATGATGAAGAATCTAAAAACGATTTAATAGGTTACATGAAAGAAATGATATCAACATATTAAAAAAGTATCTATTTTAAATTTTTTTAATTTTCTTTCTAATTTCATGAAAAATAGGAGTATTATGGTTTCATCATAAGATCCATAATACTAAATGCTTCTTTTTTGTTTTTAACAGTAGGTCCAGAAAATCCACCAAATGCATTTTTTGCAAATTCTTTATTAAGTCTTTTGGAAACTTCACCAAAAATCATTTTATATGCAGTGCATTGTGGATCAACAGATTTTGGTGTTTTATGAGCTACAATAGCATTATAAGGGCATCCACCTTCACAATATTTCACATATTTGCATTTATTACAATTTTCATCAACATATTTTCTAAATTCTTGAAGTTTTGCCCAGGCTGTTGATTGTTTTAGTTCTTCAAAGCTTGGATTTGTTTTAACATTGCCTAGAATATATTCATCCATTCCTACAAAACGATAACATGGATAAATTGATCCATCAGCACCAATAGCTAGTGTTGTACCAATGCAGTCAGCAAATGTACATAATGTTCCTCTTCGTCTAAATGTACTTTTAGCAATATGGTCTAAATCCATTATACTAAATTTATCTAAATCATAAAGATACTTATCTAACCAGTTAATTAAAAGCTTTCCGTGTTCTTCTTGGTCAAGTGCCCAAGGGTCTGCATTATCTCCACGTAATGATGGGAGAGCTGCATGAATTTTTAAGTTCATTCCGTTTGATTTAAAGAATTCATATAATTCATCACTATATTCTTTAGAGTATTGTGTTACAGTTAAAACAAAATTAATATTCAATCCTTTTTCTTTTGCTCTTTGGTATCGGGACATTGTTTTTTTAAAATAACCTTCAGCTCTTTGATAATCATTAATTTCTTCAGGTCCATCAATACTAGTACTTACAACAACATTATATTTTAAGAATAAATCAATTAGTTCATCTGAAAGTAGCCAAATATTACTTTGAAGTGAAAATCCTTCTACATTATGTATTTTGGATAATTTTTCTAAGGCTTCAGCATAGAAATCATAACCTGCAAGAAGAGGTTCTCCACCATGAAATGTAAAGTGAACTTTATCATCTCTAAAATCATCTAACCAGGTTATGATGTCGTCGATAAGTCCAACATCCATTATTTCTTTTGTTGATTCAGAACCCCAACAATATTTACAATTACATTGACAGCCTAAAGTTGGGATTATCATTACATGAAAAGTCATCTTATCCGTAATATTTATTTAATTCTTTTAAAAGTTCTTTTTTTTCATCTTCTTTTATATTATCGTTTACAAAGAAAATATAACCGCAATCTTCACATTTTACAGTATCTAACTCTGCATGCGCTCTATGATTGTCTAACATTTTTCTATGCACATTTTTATCTTTAGAACCACATTTTGGACATGGAGCTAATAATTCTTCGAGTTTCATATTTATCACTTTTTTATTTCATTGTTTAAAAAAATTTCTGATATAATTTAATACCTATATTTTTTATAAATAATACTTTTAATTTAAAGAAATGACCCTCAAATTCTTTTTTAACTTTATCAAGTTCTTTTGGGATATCTAAGTGCTGTGGACATTTTCTTAAACATTTTCCACAACTATTGCATAAACCAGCATTAGATTTATTTATCATAATTCCACTAACAGTCATATAATAATCAATCAAACTTTGATTTAATATACCTTTTTGATTAAATAGATATTTTTCATTGTATATTTTTATACATTCTGGAATATTTACTCCTTTAGGACAAGGTAAGCAATATCCGCAGCTAGTACAGTTAATTTTAAGTAATTCTTTTAAAGCTCTTTTTGCATAATTTATAGTTTCTAATTCTTCTAAAGTCATTGAATTAGGTTTTAGATTATTTCCAATTTTTATATTTTCATCAATTTGTGGGATAGTATTCATTCCTGAAAGTACACATGTTATCTCAGGATGGTTTAAAATCCATGATAAACTCCATTCAGCATTTGTTTTATTTGGATTGGCTTTTTTAAACATGTTTTCTACTTCTTCAGGCATTTTTCCAGCTAAAATCCCTCCTTTTAATGGTTCCATTACAAAAATACCCATTCCTTTTGAAGCTGCATGATGTATACATTCAATATCTGCTTGCACATGATTATCAAAGTAATTATATTGAATCATTACCATATCCCAATCATAAGCATCAATTAATAAAGGGAATTCTTCTGTTGGGCCATGATATGAAAAACCAATATATTTTATTTTTCCTTCCTTTTTCGCTTTTGATATAAATTTAAACACATCTTTTTTAAGTAAGCGGTTCATTCCTTTTAAATCAATATTGTGTAGGAAATAATAATCAATACAGTCAATTTGCAGTCTTTCTAATTGTTTATTAAGAATTTTTTCCATATCTTCATATTTTTTAATATTCATTGCAGGTAATTTTGTAGAAATTTTAACTTTGTTTTTATAGTTTCCTTTTAGAGCTTTTCCAATAACTTTTTCACTTTCTCCATTATTATAAATGGCTGCAGTATCTATTATATTTATTCCATTATCTATTGCATGGTGTATTAATTTTTCAGCTTCAAGGTAATTGATTTTACCATTTTTGGAAGGTAATCTCATAGCTCCAAAACCTATAGGTGAGATTTTTTCTTGTGTTTTTTTGATGATTCGGTTTTTCATAGTAATAATTAGTAAATAAACATGATAAATATGTTTAGAAAATTTAATGTTGTATAAGTCAAATAATGCAAAAAACTTATTTAATAGATTTAAATGTAATGGTGTGCGATAAAATACAAAAAATATTTTTAAAAAAACTTAATAAATCTTTATTTTAAAAATAAAAGATTAATTTTATTTGGAAGATATATTTTGGCACATACTATTAGATATAAAAAAGAGTAATTAATGTGAAATTAAATCGATAGGAACTATGTTGAAATCCTATAATTTTTCACAGTTGAAGTTGCATATTGATCATGTTTTTTTGGATTATTATTAATTATTTTGGTGAATATTTGGAGTTTTTATAGATTAATATGTTATTTAGGTATATTAAAAATGCTTATAATCCATTAACATTACAGAAATTCTTTAAAAGAATGCATACAAATTTGTTTAAAAGAACAACAAAATTAATACTTAATAATTGGAAATTAAAGTTATATATATGGTTATTGATGGTATTGGATCTATTAGTGACAATACAGACAAGTATTACGCAAAAATACGCAATGATAAACGAAAATATTACACTAAATTACATATTACATTGATGTTGATTTTAGATTAATATTATCTTCACAAGTAGTAAGAGAACCTAAACATGATACAATATTTACAATATCATTCATTAGAAGTAAAATCATTCAATAAAAAAATATGACTCACTAAGAAACAATGTAAAAGTGTATTCAGTGTGATAAAAATAAAATTATGTGGAGATAATAAAAGTAAAAGCATAAAACTAGAAAACAAATAAACAAGACTCAAAATAGCAATTTACAATATCTTTCAATCAATCAAAATATAAAAATAGGATTTCAACAGATATATCGATATGATAATATTTATATAACTATAAATTATAGAATTAATAATTAATACTTATTGAATAAACTAAATTGAACATATTTGTTTATGTGGTAGGTATATTATTTTAAAAAAGTGATAAATTATGGATTCAAAAAAAATTGGAGTTATTGTATTTGTAATATTGATATTGGCTGTTGGTGTTGGATTGTGGGCTAATAGTTCAACAAGCACAGATAACAGTTTGAATGGACAAGAAGTAAATTTAGCTGCTGCAGCTAGTTTAAAAAATGTTTTTGATAACAAATTAATCCCTATGTTTGAAGAAAAGTATCCTGGGGTAAAAGTTACTCCAACTTATGCTTCAAGCGGAGATTTACAAAAACAAATTGAAAATGGTTTAGATGCTGATGTATTTATGTCTGCAGGTAATAAACAAATGAATAAATTAGTTGATGAGGATTTAATTGATAATAGTACTAATATGCAATTTTTAGAAAATAAGGTTGTTTTAATTGTACCTAAAGACTCAAACTTAAACATCTCTTCATTTGAGGATTTAAAAAATGTAAATGGGAACATTGCTATTGGGGATCCTTCTTCAGTTCCTGCGGGACAATATAGTAAAGAAATATTGGATAATATGGGCATATGGGACAGTGTTGAGTCAAAATTATCTTTTGGCACTGATGTGACTGCTGTATTAAATCAAGTAGCTCAAGGATCTGCTGAATGTGGCATTGTATATTCTACTGATGCCAAATCTAATGATGATGTTAAAGTAGTTTGTGAAGCTCCTGATGATGCACTAAAAACTCCAGTTATTTATCCAATAGCTGAACTTAAAAACTCTGAGCATCAAGATGCTACTCAAAAGTTCATAGAATTCTTAAAAACTAAAGAAGCTAAAGATGTATTTATTGAATATGGATTCACAATTTATGAATAAATTAATAATCATATTCTAATATTTTAAAGGAGGTTTGGGCATGGCTGATTGGACTCCAATTTTTATTTCAATGAAAACAGCAAGTTTATCAATTTTCATAACCTTTTTTTTAGGTTTGATAGTTGCTTGGGGTATTGTTAGACTTAAAAATGATTCAATAAAAATTGTACTTGATGGCATTTTTACACTTCCAATTGTATTGCCACCTACTGTTGTAGGGTTTTTTTTATTGTATATGTTTGGTGTTAGAGGTCCAATAGGTAAGTTTTTTATAGAGTTTTTTGCTGTGAAAATAGCATTTTCATGGTATGCAACGGTTATTGCTGCTGTAGTCATGTCTTTTCCTTTAATGTATCGTTCTGCTAGGGGTGCATTTGAACAAGTAGATTCTAATTTATTAGATGCAGGTCGTACATTAGGCATGTCTGAATTAGAAATTTTTTGGAAAGTTTTATTTGCAAATGCATTGCCTGGAATTATTAGTGGTGGAATACTTGCTTATGCTAGAGGTTTAGGTGAGTTTGGTGCTACAGCAATGATTGCAGGAAATATTGCAGGACAAACTAGAACTCTCCCAATGGCTGTTTATTCAGAAGTAGCTGCAGGTAATATGGGGAATGCTTTTAATTATGTGATATTCATTGTTTGTATAGCATTTATAGCTATTTTTATTATGGATTATGTTTCTATACGCAAAGAGAACCAATGGAGATAATATATGGGTAATAAATTGTTAAAAGTAAATATTCAAAAAAAACTTAAAGAATTTGACTTAAATGTGGATTTTGAATTAAAAAAAGGATGTTTGGGTATTTTAGGTCCTTCAGGTTGTGGTAAAAGCATGACTCTAAAATCTGTTGCAGGCATTGTAAACCCGGATAGTGGTGTTATAAGTTTAACTACAAATAATGAAACTATTTATTATGATTCAAATGAAAAAATTAATTTAAAACCTCAAAAAAGAAATGTAGGATATTTATTTCAAAATTATGCATTATTTCCAAATATGACTGTTGAAGAAAATGTTGCTATTGGTTTACCTAAAGATCATTATGAAAAAAGGTTAATGGACATGATTAAACGTTTTCAGTTAGATGGTTTAGAAAAAAGATATCCTAAAGATTTATCTGGAGGTCAACAGCAAAGAGTAGCTTTAGCTCGTATATTAGCTTATAGTCCAGATGTTATATTGTTAGATGAACCATTTAGTGCAATGGACACATTTTTAAAAGAACAATTACGTATTGAACTTAGTGAGGTACTAGCAGATTTTGATGGATTTTCTATTCTAGTTACACATGATCGTGATGAAGCATTTCAATTTTGTGATGAGCTATTGATATTAGACAAAGGTAAAATTATTGCAAAAGGAACTACTCATGAAGTATTTGAAAATCCAAAAAAAGTTCAAGTTGCTAGACTTATAGGATGTAAAAATATTTCTAAAATTGAAAGATTAGATAATTATCATGTTAAATCCTTGGATTGGGGAATAGTATTTGAAGTATCTGAAAAAGTTTCAAGTAATATTACTCATATTGGGATAAGGGCTCATGATTTTTCAGTTGCTAAAAAAGGTGATATTAATGCATTTGATACTATAAATGCAATAAAATTAGAAAAACCTTTTGAATGGGAAATAACATTAGATAATGGTTTATGGTGGAAATTAGATAAACAGATTCGTAATCATAACTTTGTAATTCCTACTTATTTAAAAGTTAATCCTGAAAATATTATATTATTGGAAGAATAAGTTAAGATTAATAAAACAACATTTTAATGAAGTAACAAAAAACATATTATAAAAACACCAAAACAATCAAAGATAAATTTTATCTATAAAAATCAAAAAATCAGTAATAAATCGAAGGAAGCTAGATTAAATAACATCTTGACAAAGTCAGGACAAACTTTAAATTATTTAAATAATATAATTACTTTCATGAAAATAACAATTATTGGAACTGGCTATGTTGGTCTTGTCACGGGAACTTGCTTTGCAGAAATGGGAAATAAAGTTTATTGTGTTGATAATGATTTGGAAAAAATAGCAAATCTAAAAGAAAATATTATTCCTATTTATGAACCTAATTTAGAAACATTAGTCAAATCTAATCAAAATAAAGGGGATCTTATTTTCACTACAAATTTAAAAGATGCTTTAGATAATTCTAATATTATTTTCATTGCTGTTGGAACTCCTGCAAGTGATGATGGTAGTGTTAATCTAGATTATGTTTATAATGTAGCTTTAGAAATAGCTGAAAATATAACAAATGATTCATTAATTGTTATTAAATCAACAGTTCCGGTAGGTACGGCTTTTAAAGTTAAAGAAATCATAGAATCTAATTTAGATGAAGATATTAAAATTGATATAGCTAGTAATCCTGAATTTTTAAAAGAAGGTGTAGCAATTAATGATTGTATGCATCCTGATCGTGTGATTATAGGTGCGGAAAATGAAATGGTCTTTGATACTTTAAAAGAGTTATATTCTTCATTTATTGTTAATAATGATAGATTTATTTTAATGGATGTTAGAAGTGCTGAAATGAGTAAATATGTAGCTAATGCTTTACTTGCTACTAAAATATCATTTATGAATGAAATAGCTAATATTTGTGAAAAAACAGGAGCTAATGTTAAAAATGTTAGATTAGGTATTGGTAGTGATAAAAGAATTGGTTATGACTTTATTTATGCAGGTTGTGGTTATGGGGGAAGTTGTTTTCCTAAAGATGTAAAAGGATTAATTAACACAGCAATGGATAATGGTTATGTTCCTAAAATTTTATCATATGTTGATGAAGTTAATGAAAATCAAAAACTTGTTTTAGTAAATAAAATTATTGATAGATTTGGTGAAGATTTATCTGGTCTTACTTTTAGTATATGGGGTCTTTCTTTTAAACCTCAAACTGATGATGTTAGATGTGCACCTTCTTTAAAAATTGCTTCTGAAATTATTAAAAGAGGTGGAAAAATAAAAGCATATGATCCTAAAGCTATAGATAATTTTAAATTAAATTTTGATTTAGATAATATAACTTATAAAAAATCTAAATATGATGTTTTGGATGATAGTGATGCACTTATTTTAATTACAGAATGGAAAGAATTTAGGGCTCTTGATTTAGATGAATTATCTAAACGTTTAAATCAAAAAATTATTTTTGATGGTAGAAATATTTATTCTCCTAAAATTAGAGAATTAGGTTTTGAATTATATCAGATTGGTTGTTAAATACTAATTAACTTTTTTTTGAAACTGTAGAAAAAAAATTCTTGATGAAATTTATATTCAATTTCCTAAACATTGTTTAAAAAGAATTTAATTTTGTCATGATATTTTTTTATTTAATTTTGAAGTTACTATGATAAATCATTATATTTATAAATATTATTTAACAAATATAACATTAGTTTTTTATAATAACGTTGGGTGTTTTCATGTTAACATCAGTACAAAAGGAAATATTGCAAACATTAATTAATTTGTACCAGTCTTCTAATGGTAAATCTATTAAAGGTGAAGACATTGCTGAAATTATGAGTCGAAATCCGGGAACAATTCGTAATCAGATGCAATCTCTTAGAAGTTTAGGTTTAGTAAAAGGAGTACCGGGGCCTCGTGGTGGTTACAAACCTACTGTGGAAGCTTATCATTCTTTAAACATTTCTGTTTCTGATAAAGATTTTAATGTACCTATTTTCAAAGATGGTGAAAAATTAGAAAATATTTCAGTTGCAAAAATAGAATTTACAAGTGTTCCACAGCCGGGAGAATGTGAAGCAGCTATTAAAGTTTTAGGAAATATTAAAGATTTAAATTTAGGAGATACTATTAGAATAGGACCTACACCAGTTAATAATTTGGGAGTAATGGGTAAAATTGTTGGTAGAGATGATATGGATAATATTTTGCTTGTAGACACTACTACAATTAGAAGTATTCCTAAAAATACTGTAGGAGATATTGCCAGTCGTAATGTAGTATCATTAAGTGCAGATTCTACTTTAAAGGATGCAGCTAAAATTTTTGCTTTTAATGAAATTAAAGGTGCGCCAGTGATTAAAGAAAGTAAAGCAATAGGAGTATTTACTGTAACAGACTTGGTTAAAGCGATAGCAGATAATAAAGAAGATGCTCTTGTTGGAGATTTAATGACTACTAATATTGTAATTGTTAATGAGGATATGAGAATAGCTAATGCTATTGAAATAATGCTTAAAAAAGCGATTAGTAGATTACTTATAGCAGATAAAGATAATAATTTGCTTGGAATTGTTACAAGAACTGATTTAATTAATTCTATAACAAATTTAAGCCAATTTCCTATTATAACTAATTAATTATTTTTTTACAAGTGATTTAATGAAAGTAAATCAAATAGATATTTATAAAAACATGACAGTAAGTGATTTAATAGCTCAATTTGAAGATTCTGATGTTTTAGGTGCAGGTAGAGTTGCTAGAGCTACTAATATTTTAGCAGATATGATTAAAGATGAAGATACAAATGTATTTATGAGTCTTGGAGGTCCGTTGATTCCAGGAGGTATGAGAAATACGGTTTCTAAAATGATAAAGGAAGGTCATGTAGATTTAATTGTATCAAGTGGAGCTAATCTTACTCATGATTTACTTGAAGCATTTGGCGGATCCCACTATCGGGATGAAGGAAAAGATGATGAAGAACTTAATGCAGAAGGGATTGGTAGGATAGCTGATATTAATGTTGGATCAAATGATTTTGAAGTATTTGAAAAAGAAATAATTAAATTATTTGAAATAATATCTGCTAAAAAACCAGTAATTTCAATTCAAGAGTTGCTTTATGAAATTGGTATGTTAATTGATGATGAAAATTCTTTTATAGCTAATGCAGCTAGAAATAATGTTCCAATTTTTGCTCCAGGTATTATTGATTGTATGATTGGTTTACAATTATGGATTTTTTCACAGGATCATGATTTTACATTAAGTGCTGCAGGAGATATGCCTTATTTGTCAGATATTGTATTTAACAGTAAAAAAGTTGGTGGAATTTTACTTGGAGGAGGTCTTACAAAACATTACACTTTAGCTTCAAATATTTTAAATGGTGGTATTGACTGTGCAGTTCAAATAACTATGGACAGGCCGGAAGCAGGTAGTTTAGGTGGAGCTCCTTTAGAAGAAGCAAAATCTTGGTCAAAAGCAAAATGCGGATCTAATTTAGCTACAGTAATTGGTGATGTTACAATAATTTTCCCATTAATTTATGCAGCTGCATTAGATAAACTTTAATTTTATTTTTTTAGGTGATTTTAAGTGAATTATGTTATTTTAGCTATTTTATTTTTCTTAAGTGGCTTTTTCATGAAACTTTCAGATGATGCTTGTGATGTAGGTAATGATAAGCCATTAGCTATTGCATTTGGAGTGTTATGTGCAATAGTTTCAGCTTTTGCAACTATATCCAGTAAATCTGCAGCATGTATTTTTATAGGGATTTTAATTGGTAATTTATTAGCTTTTAAAGTAGATGGAAGCCATCATATTATAACATTGATACTATTTGTTGTAATTTCATTGGTTATGGGAATTCCTGATTTAAGTTTGGTTATTTTATTAATCTGTATATTTTCAGCACTTTTAGATGAAGTAGGTCATGAATTAATAAGTAATTTAACTCAAAATAAATTTTTGAATTATTTCTTTGAATATCGTTTTGCAATGAAAGTAACAATATTTTTACTAGCTATTTGTGGTGTATTTAATATAATGTACTTTGTATTCTTCATATTATTTGAGTTTGCATATGTAGCTGCCCAATCAATATCTGATAATGGTTTATTTGAAAAAATTAAACTTTAAAAATATTCTTAAGAAAATTAAATTGGAAGGATTTTTTTAATCCTTTATTATTTTTTCACAAGCAAGTGCAGGATTATCAGATTCATAGATGCTTCTTCCAACAATAATTGCACTTGCATATTCTAATGTTTTTTTAGCATCGCCACCTTGTTTTCCGACACCTGGAGATATAATACAAGCATCATTACCTACAATTTCTCTTATTTTACTTAATCTATCTAATTTGGTAGCCGGAGCAACATAATTAGTAATTCCCATTTCAACACCCATTTTTGCAATATCTTCAGCATCTTTTTGTAAAAACATTTTAGCTCCAGGATGTGACATTTCAGTAAGTAAAAATAATTCCTTATTATGTTTATTTGCATTGTTAAGGCATGCTTGAACACTATCATTACCAACAAATCCATGACATATTATGGCGTCTGCTCCAGCACTAAATGTTAAATCACATATTTTAGAATTAGTAGCATCAATATCAGCAACTTTATAATCACAAATTACGTTACAATTGAATTTTTCTTTTATGATTTTAATAATTTCTAATCCTTCAGCTAGTGTTAAAGGATAACCTATTTTTATTGTATTGATATATGGATTTACTTTTTCACATATTTCTAGGGCTTCATCTTTATTCATCACATCAAGTGCTAATATTAAATTATTTTCAATGTTCATAATATCTCCTTTATTTTATTATATTTTGTTTTTTGATTTAAAATAATTTTCAGTTAAAAATTATATATATTAAAAATAACAGAATTTAGCTTAAGGTGAACTTATGAGAATTGGAATTTGTGATACAACTTTTGCTCGTTTTGATATGGGTGCTGCAGCTATTGATGAATTAAAAAATAATGCTACAGATTTAACTATTATTCGTGAAACAGTTCCAGGAGTTAAAGATTTACCAGTTACAGCTAAAATTCTAATTGAAGAAGAAAATTGTGATATTGTAATGGCATTAGGAATGCCTGGACCAATGGAAAAAGATAAAATGTGTGCTCATGAAGCATCCACAGGCCTTATCAATGCTCAATTAATGACTAATACTCATATTTTAGAGGTTTTTGTTCATGAAGATGAAGAAGATAATCCAGAAGATCTTAAAGTGTTAGCTGAAAACAGGGCACGTGAACATGCACAAAATCTTATTAAAATGATGTATCATCCAAAAGCTATGAGACGAGAAGCTGGAAGTGGTGTTCGTGAAGGAAAACCTAATGTAGGACCATTATAAAAAGTGTATTTAAATGTTGACTAAAAATGAATTTAAAGTATCTATTGAAGATAGAAAACAAACATATGTTATTATTCCAGCATATAATGAAGAAACAAGAGTTAGACCAGTTATTGAAGCAATAGCTGATATGGGGTTTAAAATTATACTAGTTAATGATGGGTCTAGTGATGGTACTTTAGATGTGTTAAAAGATGTTCAAAAGAAATATCCTAAGAATATCTTTATTTATTCTCATGTTATTAATCGTGGTGTTGGATTAGCTATGCAAACTGGTTTTGAAGCAGTTGTAAAATATAATCCAAAATATATTGTTAATATTGATGCTGATGGTCAACATTCTGTTGATGATTTGGAAAAAGTTCTTGAACCATTAGTTACTGGTAGAGCTGAGGCAGTTATTGGTGTACGTTCTTTAAAAGATATGCCTAAATCTAAAAATTTTGGAAATTCTGTAATGAATTTATTAACTCGTATTTTTTATGGGGTTAATGTTTCTGATTCTCAAACAGGTTTTAGGGCATTAACTAGCAATGCATTAAGCAAAATATCAATTAATGCTCAAGGTTATTTAATTTCTTCTGAGTTTATTCGTGAAATTAATGATAATAATATTCCTTTTGAAGAAGTGACAATTGAAACAATTTACACTCCTGAAACACAAGCAAAAGGAACTAACTATAAAGTTGGAATTAAAATATTATTTACTATGATTAAACATAAGTTATTTGATTAAAAAGGTGTTATTAATGTTTTTCTATTCTTTTTTATTTCCTGTAATTGCAATTTTTGCTATTTTATGGTTTGTTATAAGAGTAAGGTCTGGGAAAAATACTATTGGAAGTTTAATAGTTTGGACTATATTGTGGATTTTTTTAGTATTGTTTGCATTAGTTCCTGATGTAAGTATGTTATTTGCAAAATTGTTTGGAATAACAAGAGGTCTTGACTTTATTTTTATTATGGTTTTTGCTGTAATGACTTATATTATATTTACTTTATATTATAAGATTGATAAGTTAAAAGATGATGTAAATAAAATGGTTAAAGAAGTAGCTTTAGCCAATGAAATTTCCTTATCTGATGATGAGGAATAATTTTTACTTTTTTTTTATGTTTTAAATTCAAAAATATTAAATTGTTAGAATTATATAAGTAATTACAATGTTATATTTTAGAGGATGTACTGCAAGACAAAAAGAAACAGATATTGCGAAAGCTACACAAAAATTATTGGAATTGGCTGATGTTGATTATTATATGTTAGATGATGAAAAATGTTGTGGTTCAGTTTTACTTAGAACTGGTTTTGAAAAAGAAGCTAAAGAACAAATAGCTAAAAATACTGAAATTTTTGGTGATGAAACAATACTGACATCATGTGCAGGATGTTATAAGACATTACTTCAGGATTATGAAGGTTTAGATGTTATTCATATTTCTGAATTGCTTGCTATGTTAATTAATGAAGGTAAATTAAAATTTGATAAAAAAGATTTAAATGTTACTTATCATGATTCATGTCATTTAGGAAGACATTGTAGGATATTTGATGAACCACGTGATGTCATTAATTCATTAGCTAATTTAATTGAGATGAAAAATAATAAAGATAATAGTTTATGTTGTGGGGCAGGAGGTGGAGTAAAATCTGCTTACCCTAAAATAGCATCTAAACTTGCTGATGCCAGAATAACTCAAGCTAAAGATACAGGATGTAAAACACTTATTACAGCTTGTCCTTTCTGTAAACTTAATTTGAAAGATCAGGATTTGGAAATTTTAGATTTAACTGAGTTTTTAATAAAGTATGGGGTAAAATAATGAAAGAAACTGAACTTGAAACAATGAGAAAATCTTTTAATACAGTTAAAGATAGGTCTTCTAAAATTAAAAATTCTCCATCTATTCAAAAATTAGAAAAACGAGTTAGAAAAATTAAAGAAAATTCCATTAATAATAATGATGAATTGTTAAATCAGACTATTGATTCTTTTAAAAGAAATGGTATTGATGTAGAATATGCTGAAACTAAGGAGGATGCATTAACTATTATTCAAAATCTGTTAAATGAATATAATTCCAATGTAATAGCTAAAGCTAAATCTAATACTTTAGGTGAAATAAATCTTAAAAATAATTTAACTAATATAGGTTATGATGTTGTTGAAACAGATTTGGGAGATAGAATTTTACAACTTAAAAAGGTAGATAATAAACCTGTTCATCCAACTGGTCCTGCATCTCATTTGAATATTGGTGAAATTACAAGTATTGTTAATGATTCTATGGATACTCAAGTTAGTGAGGTTCCTCGTGAGATTATGGAAACTGTTAGGTCAGATGTATTAAAACGCCTTGAAAATTCAACTGTAGGTATAAGTGGAGCCAATGTTATTGCTGCTGAAGAGGGATCTATTGTTTTAGTTCATAATGAAGGTAATATTTCACTTGTTTCTTTGAAAGATTTGCATATTATTGTAGCTGGAATTGATAAACTTGTACCTACATTAGAAGATGCCATATCTGTTGCAAAACTTGAAACAATTTATGCTACAGGAAATTATGTAACTTCATATATTAATGTAATTTCCGGGCCTTCAAAAACAGCAGACATTGAAAAAAAACTTCTTAAAAATATGTATGGGGCTGAAAAAGTAGTTGTTATATTATTAAATAATGGAAGAAGTGAAGCTACAGCAGAATGTTTATGGTGTATTGGATGTGGGAATTGTATAATTAATTGTCCTGTTTATAATGCTGTTGGAAATGAATTTGGATTTAATAATTATTTGGGAGGTCGTGGGGTAGCTATGAGTAAATTTATTGAAAATGATAAAAAATGTTTTGAATCAGGATTATATATGTGTACTTTATGTGGATTATGTACTATTAATTGTCCAGTAGCTATTCCTACAAATGAAATAATTGAAAATATAAGAAAAGATTCATTATTTCATCTAAAAACACATGAAAAAATAAGTAAATCTGTTTTAGAAAAAGATTCTCCGTATTAATCTTTTTCTTTTACAATGTAAATTGGTCTTTTTTTACTTTCTAAATAAATTTTAGCAAGATATTCCCCAATAATTCCTGCTGCAAACAATTGTATACCACTTAAAAATAAAATAATTGAAACTGTGGAAGGCCAACCATCTACTGGATCTCCAAACATGATGGTTTTTATTATGATAAATATAATTGCTAAAAATGCAATAATTGAAAAAATAATTCCAATAACTGTAGCTATGTGGAGAGGTGCTGTTGTAAATGATACAATACCTTCAATAGAATACTTAAATAATCCCCAAAATGACCAACTTGTTTCTCCTTTTGCTCTTTCGATATTTTCATATTCTAACCATTTTGTTTCAAAACCAACCCATTGGAATATTCCTTTTGAAAAACGATTATATTCTTTTAAATCCAAAATAGCATTTACAACTTCTCGCTTCATTAATCTAAAATCTCTTGCACCATCAACAAGTTCTACTTTAGTTATTTTATTAGCTATTTTATAAAATAATCTTGCAAAAAATGATCTTATTGCAGGTTCACCTTTTCTTGTAACTCTACGTGTTCCTATAATATCATATTTATCAATAAAAGTTAACATTTTAGGAATTAGTGATGGTGGGTCTTGTAAATCTACATCCATTAATACAACATAGTCTCCAGTAGAATATTCTAAGCCAGCATATATTGCAGATTCTTTACCAAAATTTCTTGAAAAAGAAAGATATTTAATATTATCATATTTTTTTTTAAGTTTTTTAATAACATTTAATGTATTGTCAGTAGAGCCATCATTTATAAAAATTACTTCCCAAGTTATATTTTTTAGATTTTTTGAAAGTTCCTCATAGAATATGGGAATCATTTCTTCTTCATTGTAACATGGAACGACTATGTTTAATGTTTGCATATTAAACTATATTTTAAATTACAATTTAAATAATTTATTATCAAGTTTTATTTTTTTAGGAATGAAAATAATAAATATTTATAAGTAATGTTGTACAATAGTTAATTATTATATTTAAAATGTAAAAACGGAGGAAATACATGCTTCTATTAATAAGTCCTATAAATCATGAAGAAGCTCTTGAATCTATTAAAGGTGGAGCAGATATTGTCGATGTGAAAAATCCTAAAGAAGGCTCTTTAGGTGCTAATTTCCCTTGGGTGATTAGGGATATTAGAGAGATAACTCCTGAAGATAAGTTAGTTAGTGCAACTTTGGGGGATGTACCTTACAAACCTGGTACTGTTTCTCTTGCGGCGATGGGTGCTCATGTGTCTGGAGCAGATTATATTAAAGTAGGATTATATGGAACAAAAGATTATGATGAAGCAGTTGAAGTCATGGAAAATGTAGCTAAAACAATTAAAGATGTTGATGAAGATACTATTGTTGTAGCTGCAGGATATGCTGATGCACACCGTGTAGGTGCTGTTGATCCTATGGAAATTCCAAAAGTAGCTAAAGATGCAGGATGTGATTTAGCTATGTTGGATACTGCTGTTAAAGATGGTCATACATTATTTGATTATTTAAGTATTGAAGATTTAGAAAAATTTGTTAATGAGGCTCATAGTTATGGTTTAAAAACAGCTCTCGCTGGCTCTGTTAAAAAAGAACAATTAAAACCTTTAAATGATATAGGTTGTGATGTTGTAGGTATTAGGGGAGCTGCTTGTGTAGGTGGTGATCGTAATACTGGTAAAATACATCATACTGCAGTAGCTGAACTTAAAAAATTATGTGATTCATTTTAAATATGTGTGGTTTTTTAAATGTTTTCAAAAAAAGTTCAAGATGCAAAAGTAGCTTATACATTTGATGATTTTTTACTTACTCCAAATCCAAGTTATGTAGAACCAAAAGATATTGACACTACAATTGAATTGGGGAAAGGTATTAAATTAAATATACCGATTTTAAGTGCTGCTATGGATACTGTTACTGAATCTGATTTAGCAATAGCTATGGCACAAGAAGGTGGTATAGGAGTAATTCATAGAAATATTACTCAAGAAAAACAAGTGGAAGAAGTTAAAAAAGTTAAATCTGCTGAAGATTTAACAATACGTGATGTTATAACTATAACTCCAGATTCTACAATTGCTGATGTTCAAGCAAAAATGAATGATGAATTAATTAGTGGTCTTCCAGTTGTTGATAATGATGAAATTATTGGTATAATTTCTAAAAGAGATATAAGGCCAGTATTGAAAAAAGGCGTTGACAAAACTGTAAAAGACATAATGACATCTGATGTTGTAACTGTTGAAGAACCGATTACTGCAGAAGAAGCTTTAAACATTGCTTATGAAAACAAAGTTGAAAGACTTCCTGTTCTTCGTGATGGTAAATTAGTTGGAATTATAACTATTAAAGATATTTTAAATCAAGCTCAATATCCTAATGCTGCTCGTGATAAAGATGGTAACTATTTAGTAGCAGCAGCATCTGGTCCTTTTGATTTAGATAGGGCAATGGCTCTTGATCAAGCTGGTGCAGATATTATTTCAATTGACTGTGCTCATGCTCATAATATGAATGTAGTTAAATTTACTGAAACTATTAAGGACAATATTGATGCTGATTTATGTGTAGGTAATATAGCTACTGCTGAAGCTGCTGAAGACTTAGCATCTATGGGCGTAGATGGATTAAAAGTAGGTATTGGTCCAGGTTCAATGTGTACTACCCGTATTGTAGCAGGTGTTGGTGTACCTCAACTTACTGCTATTTCAGAAGTTGCGGATGTAGCTCGTGAATATGGTATTCCTGTAATTGCTGATGGTGGAATTAGATATTCTGGAGATATTGCTAAAGCTATTGGTGCTGGTGCAGATGCAGTAATGCTTGGTAATTTACTTGCAGCATCCTATGAAGCTCCTGGTGAAGTTGTTGTTATGAATGGTAAACAATATAAAAAATACCGTGGAATGGGTTCAATGGGTGCAATGACTAGTGAATATGATGGTGGGGCAGATAGATACTTCCAAGGATCTAAAAGTAAAATGAATCATACTAAATATGTTCCTGAAGGAATTGAAGGTGCTGTGCCTTATAGAGGTACTGTTAATGAGATTTTATTCCAGCTTGTTGGAGGTTTAAAATCTTCTATGGGTTATTGTGGTGCTGAAAATATTGCAGCAATGCAAGAAAAAGCGAAATTTGTTAGAATCACAAGTAGTGGTATTAAAGAATCACACCCTCATGATTTATTAATTACTAATGAAAGTCCTAATTATCCAACTCTTGATTAGTTTGGAAAATAGTTAATTCACAAAAATGATTGGATTTTTTCATCATTTTTGTGTTATAATCCTTTTTTAAGTTAAAATACCATTAACTTTAAATATTAGTATATATAATATTATTATATTAGATAATTTTAAGATTATTTTATAATTTATGTAAATAATTTTAAATATTTACATTATACATATTTATTTTAACGTGGAGAGAATTTAAATGGCAAGAACAAAAAAAGTGGGTATTACAGGTAGGTTCGGTGCAAGATACGGAAGAAAAGCAAAAAGATCTGTAAAAATGATCGAAGAAAACATGAAAAAAAATCATGTTTGTCCTAGATGTGATAGACCTTATGTAAAAAGACAAGCTGCTGGAATTTGGAAATGTAGAAAATGTGGTGCAGTATTTACTGGAGGAGCATATGTACCAGAAACTCCTATGGCAAAATCTGCAGCACGTAACATAAGAAATGTTAACGTGGAGGAATAATCTTTGTATAGATGTCCACATTGTGGAACTGAAGTAGATCACAAAAGCTACATGGAAAATAAATGTCCTAAATGTAGATATAGGATTTTATTTAAAAATGTTCCAGAAGTAAAAAGAATTATAAAAGCAAGATAATCATTTTTGCTTTTATCTAATATTTTTTAAAACTATTTTTTCATGATTTAAAATGTTAATTTCAACTTCTAGAAAACCTTCTCAAAAAACAAGAAAGTTTTGTAAAAATCTTGCTCATGCAACTGGTTCTACCAGTGTAAATAGAGGAAAAAGTAATATGCGTGAGTTACTTTTAAAAGCTTTAGAGTTAGATGAACACAATTTAGCTATTGTAAATGAAATTAAAGGAAATCCTAGTAGAATAACTTTTTATTCAAATAAAGGAGAAATTTTATTAATAATATTAATTGGAGTTACTATATCTAATAATAGGTGTCATATTTTACCTAAAAACTTGAAGGTTATTTCTAAAGTTAAAGAACTTAATGTTTTAAGTGAAATTTTAGGTTTTGAATTAGTAGATAAAGCTGATGAAAATTATATTCTTATTTCTAAGGAAGAAGGTTTAATAGCAAGAATTAATTTTGTAAATAAATTTGGAGATAAAACTGATTTACAGATTAATGTTAAAAAGATTTTAGATGGGAAATTATGAACGTTGATACTCCTCTTGAATCTGTTAAAAGTGATATAGCTATTGAATTTGAAAATCAAAAGCAGGCTAAAATAATTTATGATTCTATTATTTTAGAGTTTAATACTGCTCCAGATTACAGGTCCTCTATGAGTTTAAATTTAGATGGATCTAAACTTCTAATTAGAATTGATGCAGAAGATTCTACTTCTTTTAGAGCTTCTGTTAATTCTGCTATTAAATGGATTAAATTATCTTTGGAGATTAATAATTTAACTATTTAATACAATATTTTTAAATATTATGAAAAACAACTTTTAGTTATTAAAATATAATAGGTGGTAAAATGGAAATCCCTGAAAATATACAACATCAATTAAATCAATTTCAACAATTACAACAACAAGCTCAAGCTGTAACTATGCAAATTCAAAATGTTGAAGTTCAAATTCAAGAAGCTGAAACTGCTCTTGAAGAACTTAACAAAACTGATGAATCAAGTGAAGTTTTCAAACAAGCTGGAAATTTACTTATTAAAGTGGAATATGCTCAAGCAGTTGAAGAAATGGAAGAAAAATTAGAAACTTTCAAGTTAAGAAAACAAACTATGGCTCGTCAAGAAGAAAGAGTCATGAAAAAACTTGAAGAAATGCAAACTAATATTCAATCTGCTATGCAAGGTTTACAAGGAGAATAATTCTCCTACAAATTCTTTTTTTATAGATTTTCATGTCTAAACTTAAAAAATTATCATCAAATGATTTATCAACTATTTCTAATGATTTTGGTGAGATTCTTGAAATAGAAGTTTCAAAAGCTATGTCTACTAAAGAATTAGATGATTTGGATTTGGATATTGTTATTAGTTATGAAAATAATCAATTAGATGTTGATGTTGATGTTGGAGTTAGTTTTGATGAACTTTCTGATATTACTCAAGATCAAATAGTTAGTGCAATTGATGAAGCTTATTTAAAATTTGATGATTATATTGATAAAAATTACAGAGAATAATTTACTTTTTTTCATTTATTCCTAATAAATAATTTTTCATGGAAACAATAATTTATTTTCATTAATTTTTATTTTAATTCATAATATTTGTATTATATAATTTTTTATTATTTTTTTAGTTTTTACATTAATTTTTACTTATTCTTATTAATTCAAGCTTAATTTAACATTTTTTTAAATCTTATCTTGGTTAATATTAGGTTTATTCAATTTTTTATTAAATTTTCTATTTTTATTTAAATTTTTAAGTGTTTATTTAATTTTTGTTTAATATTTATTTAATTTTATTATATAATTTATTCATCAAGTTTACTTTAATTTTTTTAAAATAAAGTAAAGTTTATATACTACGAAGTTAAATCTATGTGTAAGGTTCATAACATATTTTTGTTAAACCATTTATAATTGATCATTATTTTTTAATTTAGGAAATTGGGTTTTTAACCTAATTTCACCTCCTTATATTTAAACAACTTTTTTTCAAAAAATATTAATATCTAAAACTTATCAAATAATTAACTATGATTAAAAAAGTTCCAGTATTAGACTTAAAGGAAAATATTGCAGTTAGTGGTAAATCTGGATTACGAGATACATACACTCCATTACAAACAGTTTTTTCTTCATCACCACATCCTGTTGAAATAGCTAATGGTTTATCAATTAATGGTGCAGATGAAATATATATTGCTGATTTGGATTTAATTGAAAACAAAGGCCATAATATTCATGAAATCAAAATGGTTAATAATATTTTACCAGTAATGTTGGATGCGGGAGTTAAAGATTTTGAATCTTTTACTTTTTTTCTAGATTATACATATAAAATAATTGTTCCAACAGAAACTATGAAAAATATTGATGAAATCAAAAAAATTTTTGATGAATATCCTAAAGAAAGAATAGTTATAAGTGTTGATGTTAAAAATAATGAATTATACTCAAATAACTTAAATATTTCATTAACGGAGTTTAAAGATATTTTAAAAGAATTGGATCCTAATGAAATAATACTTTTGGATATTAGTAGTGTGGGTACACAAAAAGGTTATAATCAGGATTTATTAAATGAGTTTGATGATTTAAAAGATAAATTGATTATAGCTGGTGGATTAAATAATGAATCAATTAATAATCTTGAAAAAATAGGTATTAAAAAAGTTTTAGTAGGAACTGCTCTTCATTCTGGTGAAATGAAATTACACTAATTAATTTTTATATTTCTTTTAATTTTTTTATAAAATAAAGTAAAAAAGAGAGTAAATTTGTTTTTTTATAATAATATAAATCTTAAGACGATATATGGTAATATTGCAGCTAAGATAAATAATAATACTCCAAAACTAAATTTATATTTATTATCATCTAATGTTCCACCGATTAATAATAAAACTCCAAAGAATCCAAGTATTACTGGTAAGATATGTGAAAATAAAGTAATTCCTACAAAAGCCATTTTTCATCACTATTATTACATATTGTTTATTTAATTATATAAAGATATTTATGTTGTTTGCATAACCTTTTTTAATTTAGTTAAACTTATATTATTGTATGAAAATAGAACACAATCATGAACATCATGAAAAGGCTACTGGCAATCTTCTTTTTGTTTTCATTTTAAATATTGTATTTAATGTGATTGTTATTTTTGGAGGATTAATTACTAATAGTGTAGCTATTCTTGCTGATTGTTTACATGATTTATCAGATACTATATCTATAGGATTAGCTTGGGTATTGGAGCATATATCTCAAAAAAATCCAAATAAAAATTATACTTATGGTTATCAAAGATTTTCTATTTTAGGAGCAGTTATAACCTCAATCTTTGTAATAATTGTTTCAGTTATTGTAATTTCAGAGTCAATCACACGTTTATTAAATCCTGTTGCTCCTGATGCAGGATGGATGCTATTAGTAGCTATTGTAGGACTTATATTTAAAGGAATATCTGTTTTCAAACTTCATAATGGAGAAACTATTAATGAAAAAGCTATTTTATTTCATCTGTTAGGTGATGTTTTTGGATGGATAGCTATTTTAATTATTAGTGTAATTTTAATGTTTTGTGAAGTTTCATTTTTAGATCCTTTAGTTTCACTTACAATAAGTATGTGGTTATTATATAATATGGGTAAAACATTACATGAATCAGTTTGTGTTTTACTTCAAAAATCACCTAAAAATATAGATGTGTGTGAAATTGAATCTCAAATAGAAAATTTAAATCATATTGATAAAATTATAGATATTCATTTATGGTCATTAGATGGTATTGATTCTGTTTTAACTTTAAAAATTAAAATTGATGATGTAAATAATGGTGTTAATGTTAAAAAAGAAATTTATAATATTGCTTCTAAATATCATATTGTGGATACGAATGTTGAATTTATGTAAACAGTTATAAGTTATGAAAAATATATTAAGTGTTATATTTTTAGAAATTAATTATGGAGAGTTTTCATGGAAAAAGGAACTGATGTTTTAAAAGAAGGCTTCGCTAAAATGACAAAAGGTGGAGTTATTATGGATGTTGTAAATGCAGAACAAGCAGGAATTGCAGAAGATGCTGGTGCAGTAGCTGTCATGGCTTTAGAAAAAGTACCTGCAGATATTCGTGCAGCTGGTGGAGTAGCTAGGATGGCTGATCCTACTATTGTTGAAGAAGTTGTAGATGCAGTTTCAATTCCTGTTATGGCTAAAGCTAGAATTGGTCATATTGCAGAAGCACAAATTTTAGAAACATTAGGTGTAGATATGATTGATGAAAGTGAAGTACTTACACCTGCTGATGAAGAATATCATTTAAATAAAAAAGAATTCACTATTCCTTTTGTATGTGGTGCACGTAATTTAGGGGAAGCTTTAAGGAGAATTGATGAAGGTGCAGCAATGATTCGTACTAAAGGTGAACCTGGTACTGGAAATATTGTTGAAGCAGTTCGTCATATGAGAATGGTTTTAGGAGAAATTAGAACTATTCAAGGTTTAGATGAAGAAGAATTATGGAAATATGCAAGAAACATTGAAGCTCCAATTGATCTTGTTAAAAAAACAGCACAACTTGGTAAATTGCCTGTAGTTAACTTTGCAGCTGGAGGTATTGCTACTCCTGCAGATGCTTCTTTAATGATGCAATTAGGTTCTGATGGTATCTTTGTAGGTTCAGGAATTTTCAAATCAAATAATCCAGAAGCATTTGCTAAAGCTATTGTTGAAGCAACTGCAAATTATGATAAACCTGAAGTATTAGCTGAAGTTTCTAAAGGACTTGGAGAAGCTATGAAAGGTTTAGAAATGTCTACATTATCTGAAGCTGACAGAATGCAAGACAGAGGAATTTAATTTTAATTCCTATCTTTTTTTTATTTTTATGACTATCGTTGTTATTGGTCCGTTAACACAAGACCAAATTATCACTTCAAATTCAAAAACATTTGCTACAGGTGGAGCTAGTTATTTTCAATCATTTGTCTTTGAAGAATTTAATATTGATTTTGTAGTTATTGCTAATTTTGATAACTTTAATTTAATTAAGGATTTTCCAAATTTAGATAATTTAATTCCAATTATTGGTGATGATACGCATTATTTTATTAATGAATATCCAGATGAATCTAATTTAGATATCAGAAAACAATATAGTAATTTTGCAGATATTCCAATTTTAAAAAGCCATTTGGAATCTGTTTTAGAAGATATTTCACAGATAGATGCATTTATTTTAAATCCATTAAATAAGAATGATTTACCTGTTGAAACATTTGATTTTTTAAAAACTTTTAATGTACCAATATACTTATCATTACAGGGGTTGTTAAGAATTCCTGGTGAAAAAATTGATGGTACAAATTATTGTATTGAATTAGAAAAACCTGACAATTTGGATAGAATTTTAAATAGTATTACGGCTTTGTTTTTAGATGAGAATGAGGCTAAATTTATTTTTGATAATAATTTTGATAAGTATGATATTGGTGAAATTGTAATTACAAATGGTAGTGATGGTTCTAGGATTATATGTGATGATGAAATTAAAATCAAAGCAGTTGAAGTTGATAATATAAAAGATGCAACTGGCTGTGGAGATACGTATATGGCAGCATATATCTTAAAGAGATTACTTTCAAATTCTCCAAAGGAAGCAGGAGACTTTGCTTCATTAATAGCTAGTGAAAAATTAATGTCAGTTGGACCATACAAATCATTAATATAACTTTAATTTGGTCATGTGATAATTATTACTATTTATAAGAATATTCCTACCTTTTTTAAGCTTTTATTTAAATTTTATTTAATTAGAAAACTTTATTAATTAATGAAAAAATAATTATATATGATTTTGAATTTTTTTAGTTTATATATAATAAAGGGTCAACATGTTAAATAATTCATCAGATAAAATTAAAAAGGAGTTTGAAAATTTACGTAATGAGCTTTTAGATTTAACTTTAAGGAATCAACTTCTTAATTTTAAATCAAGAGCAAGAACAATTACTATTGCAAACCAATCACCAATTAATATTTATCAAACATTAGTTTTACAAAATAACAAAATGTATTTTGTAGCTAATAAAAAAGAAGAAAAAAAAGAAAAATCAGGATTTTCTATTTGGGATCATGCTCCCTTTGATCTTTCAAGATTTAGTGATGGTGATAAAACATTAGCTACTGATTTAACTCCAAATGAACTTCAAAAAAGATTGTTTTATATTAATAATCAAGCTAAAACAATGTTGCAAGAACAAGGTTACAATATTCTTTATTTAGCTGTTGGATTTTTGGAATGGAGAGATAATACCAAACCAAAACAAGTGAATCATGCTCCATTAGTTCTTATTCCAGTTTCAATGGAACGTAAAAAAGTAGGCAAATCATTTAATTTGGCTTGGACTGGTGAAGATATTCAAACAAATATATCTATTAAAGCTAAATTAAAAGAAAATGGGGTTAATTTTCCTGATTTTAAATTTAAAAAATATGGGGAAGCTATTGATCATTATTTAAGAGAAGTTAGAGATTCTGTTAGGGGAATGGGGAATTGGAAAGTTAATACTAATGTAGCATTAGGTTTCTTTAGTTTCACTAAATTTGTAATGTATAATGATTTAAATCCAGAAGCATGGGAAAATAATGTTGATTTAACTAAAAATGAATTAATTCAGGCTATATTTGATCCAAGTATTAATGATAAAGAAGCATTTAAAGAAGAAGATATTGATTCTCAGTTAGAGTATTCTAAAATGTACCAAGTTTTAGATGCTGATTCTTCACAAATTGCAGCTATTCAAGATGTTAAAGCTGGAAGGAATTTAGTTGTTGAAGGACCTCCTGGAACAGGTAAATCTCAAACAATTGTAAATTTAATAGCAGAGCTTCTTGCTGAAGGGAAATCTGTTTTATTTGTTAGTGAGAAGATGGCTGCATTAGATGTGGTTAAAGATAGATTAACTAGTGTTGGATTAGGTAAATTTATACTGGAGATACATTCACATAAAACAAGGCGTAAAAAATTTTTAAAAGATTTGGAAAAAGCTACAACTATAAGGTCTCAGGAACCTATTAATATAGATCAGACAATAAGAAAATTAGAAACATTGAGGCAGCAGCTTGATGATTATGCTGAAATTATTCATAAACCATTATATAAAGTTCAATTATCTGCATTTCAATTATATGGTTTAAAAGAAGCTGCTGATGAGCATTTTTCACGTAGTGATCGTATAATTCCATTAGTTAGATTTTCTCATCCTGAAACTTTAACTATAAAAGATTTAGATGATATTACAATATCTTTAGAAAATTTAGCAGAATTGTATCAAACAATATCTAAAGAAAATCCATGGAGTAAATGCTCTCCAAAAAGTTTACTTCCAGCAGATTTAAGAGAAATAGAACAATTAATTAATGATACTTTACATGCATTAGATGACTTTTTAGTTGAACGAGGGAGAGTTTATGATATTTATGGTATTAAAAAACCGGATACATTAAATGAATTTGATAAATCTCTTTCAGCATTTGAAATAATCAGTTCTAAAAATTCTGAATTAATTGATGGAGATATATTAAAATCAGGAGCTTGGAATAATAATACTGATGAAGTTTATAAATTAATTAAGGAATTGGAAAACTATCAAAAAATATCTAAATCTTTAGATAAATTTAATTCAAATATATTTTCTGCAGATATTGATAGATTAATTAGACAAGTACAAGAAAGTGCACATAAAAAATTATCTAGGTTATTTGGTAGTAAACAACATATTGATGTAGTTGAAAGATATTATCAAAACGCAGTTCCTAAATCTCCAGAAGATGTTATTTTTGATTTAGAACAAGCAAAACAAGTAATTAATATTAAAAATAAATTAGATGCAAATGAACATTTGGCTCGTAAATATTATGGTGATTATTGGCATTTAGGTGCAGATGTTAATGATTTAAAAGAGATTGGTAAATGGATGAATGAATTTACTGCACTAACTCGTGAAGGCATATTTTCACAAAATACTATTGATATTTTATCTAAGGATATATTTAGTATAAATCCTAAAGAAGATTTAACAGAATATATTGAATCTGGGGATTTATTTGAAAATGAACTTAAAAAATTGGAATCTAAATTAAACCCTAGAAGTAAATTGATATTTAAAAGAGATACTGGGGATGTTCCATTTGAAAAATGGCAAGAACAGTTATACAACTGGAGAGGTCAATTATCCAGTCTCCATTTATGGTCCCAGTATTTAAATACTAAAAATACATGTAAAGGAACTGATTCAGAACAATTTATTGACTCAATAGAGAGAAGAGATGTTAAAAAAGAGGATGTTAAGTCATTAGTTCAAGGAAATTTTGCAGATTCTTTATTAAATTGTTTATTTGTTGAAAATCAAGAGTTAGCTACATTTATTGGAGAACTGCATGAAAATAGAATAAAAGAATTTGAAGATTTAGATAAAAAAATATTGGCCTTAAATCGTAAAAGAATTTTCCAAAAATTAAACAGTAATATTCCACAAATATTTGGAGCAACTGAAAATCCTGAAGCTAAAATATTAGCTGGAGAATTTACAAGAAAAAGTGGACACCTGCCAGTTAGAAAACTATTAGAAAAAGCTGGAGGTATTATCAAAAAAATCAAACCATGTTTTATGATGAGTCCTTTGTCTGTTGCTCAGTATTTGGATCCTACAAATGAAGAGTTACAATTTGATGTTGTTATTTTTGATGAAGCAAGTCAAGTTAAACCTGAAGATGCATTAGGTGCGTTTATGAGAGGTAAAACTGCTGTTGTAATGGGTGATACTCAACAATTACCTCCAACATCTTTCTTTGATCAAATGGCTACTGGAGAAAGTGATGAGGAAGTGGCTACATCTTTAGATATGGAAAGTATACTTCATTTATGTAAATTATCATTTCCTGTTAAAATGCTTAAATGGCATTATAGGAGTCGTCATGAATCTTTAATTTCTGTTTCAAATAAAGAATTTTATAATAATGAATTATTAGTGTATCCATCTCCTGCTCATGATGATCCAGAATTAGGATTAAAATTTTATTATAATCCAAATACTTCTTATGATAGAGGTTCTTCATCTGCAAACCGTGGAGAAGCAAGAGATGTTGTAAAAGAGATATTTAATCATTTTGATAAGTATGGTGATACTAAAAGTTTAGGTGTTGGAACTTTTTCTGTTGCTCAAAAAAACGCTATTCTTGAAGAATTAGAAATTGAACGTAAAAATCGTCCTGAATTGGAGCCATTATTTGCTGAAAATAAAGATGAACGTTTCTTTGTTAAAAATCTTGAAACAATACAAGGGGATGAAAGAGATGTTATTTTAATTAGTGTAGGTTATGGTTATGATCAGGCAGGAAAAATGTCTTTAAATTTTGGACCATTAAATCAAGATGGTGGAGAAAGAAGATTAAATGTATTAATCACACGTGCAAGGGAAAAATGTGTTGTATTTTCTAATTTTAAAGCATATGATATGCATTTAACCGCAAACCCACCTTATGGTGTAAAAGCTCTTAAAGAATTCTTAGCATATGCTGAAAATTTAACTTTAGGAACATTACAAATAACACAACATTCTAGTGAACCATTTGAAGATGCAATAGCTAGTTTTTTAGCTGAAAATGGATATCAAGTAGATAAACAAATTGGATGTGCTGGATTTAGAGTAGATTTAGCTATTGTTGATGATGAAAATCCTGGAAAATATATTTTAGGAATTACCACTGATGGAAAGATGTATGCATCAAGTAAAGTAGCTAGAGATAGAGATAGATTAAGAGAACAAGTATTAGAAGGTCTTGGTTGGAAATTGTATCATTTATGGTCTACGGATTGGTATAGAAATAGAGATTTAGGTCGTAAAAGATTGCTTGAGGCTGTTGAAAATTCTATAAAAGAAACTCGTGAAGAAGAAAAACGTAAATCTCAAGAAGCTAAAGAATTAGCTGAAAAAAGAAAGAAAGAAGCTGAAAAACTAGCTGAAGAATTACATTTAGCAAAACAAAAAGAGCTAGAAGAACAATCCAAAGAAGATGAAAATAATTCTGATGAGAATATTGTTTCTTTGGAAGGTGTATATGATGTTGAGTTGGAAGAAAATCAGGAAAATTCTTCAGAATTTGATAATGATTTAATTTCCAGTGTGGAAAATGATGAAAAAACTTCTTTGGAAATAATGGATGATAGTGATTTAGGGGATGTTAAAGTTGATGATACTTCAAATTTAGATGATAATGAATCAGAAGTTGATGAAACTTTTAATAATGATTTAGAATTTAAAGAAAGTACCAATAGTGATTCTCATGAAAATAAACAAATAATTAATCATAAAAACTTTAATAATGATGAAGTAAATGATTTTGATGAAATAGAATCTAAAAAGAAATCACGTTTATCTAATGGATTTAGTATTAGTTCAATTTTCAAGTCTAAAAATAAACCTGATAATGAAGAACATGGAGATAATGTATCTAATATTAAATTTGACAATTCTATTAAAAATGAGGTTAAATTAAAAGAAGATTCAGATAAACTTGTTTCTAAAAAAGAGGACGAATCTATTGAATCAGAAATCAATGATGGCCTTCAAAAACAAAATGTGGAAAAAGATTATAATGATAATTCTGTACTTGATGATGGTGAAGATGATTTAAATTTCCATAATAATATAAAAGAAGAATTAGAAAATGAAGATGATTCTAAGGAGTATATTGAAGAAAGTTCCACTAAAAATGGGTCTAAAAATAAATCAACTATTAAAAATATTTTCTTTGATAATAAACAAAGGGAACCTAAACATCATGGAGCGCTAGCAAGTGCTATTATTGGTAAATCTAAATTAGAATCTTCAAATAAAGATGAAATTGAAATTGTAGGTGGTGAAATAATGGAAAATGAGAGTCCTAAATTACATAGACCAACTCCTAAAGATGAATATGTAGTTGAACCTGAAATTGTTGGGGTTGATTTAGAAGATGAGGGTAATGATGATAAAGAGAACATTTTTGAAAAAGTGACATTTAAATCTAATATAAATTTAGATGATGAAGATATTCATAATGTAGCTTCTAATATTGTAAATAATGCTTTTGAGGAATTAATTGATAATGTTAATAATGAAAAAAATATGGAATTAACTGTAATTGACGATGATTACTATCATGATTATGATGAGGAAAATCAAAATAATTTATCTGATGATAATAATTCTGATGAATTATCAACTACACATACATCAGATAATAAAAATGAATATTATCAAGGAGTAAGTGGTATTACAAATCCTCTTAAAAAAAATAATATTTATCATAAAACATCTGATTATAAAAATAAGTCTGTTAAAGATTCTCTTGTTGATTTAAAAAATGAAGTGAAATATATTAATAAATCATTAAAGGAAATAGAAAATCCAACACCTGCAGAATATGTTTCAGTAATTGATAGAACTGAAGAATATAATCCTGATGATTATATAACTCCTGAACACAATGATGATGAATATGAATTTTCACAAGATGAGAACGATGAATTAACTTTTGCTGAAGCTGAAGAAAAAAGATATGAACAAGAAATGTTGATGGAAGCTCTTAAAAAAGAAATAGCTAGTGATGAAAATGTTATTATTCCACTTCATGAGGAAGAAAGAAGACAAAATATTCAAGATCAAGTTTTAGAAAATATCATTCAAACGGCTAATAATGATTATACTGAAATTGAAAAAGAGAGATTTGAAAATAATAATAGATTAAAAGAATTTGATAATCAAAAACTTCCTGGAAAAACTAATCTTAAAGATGAAATTGTAAAGTATAAACAAGCAGAAGATATAGGATTATCATCACAAGAAGAATTATTTAACAAATCTGATGATGAAATAGCTAAGTCTATTGATAAAATTGTAGCGATTGAAGGGCCAGTTCATATTAATGAAGTTATTAAAAGAGTTAAGGACAGTTGTAATATAAAAAGAGCAGGGGTCAACTTAAAGAAAACAGTTAATAAAGCTATTGCTACAGCTGAAAATGATGGGGATATTATTAAAATTGGGGACTTTTTGTATAATGCTGCAAATAATGATATAATTATTAGAAAAAGAGTTAAACCTAATATTGATTTGATTTCTGATGATGAAATAGCTAAAAATATTGAGTTAGTATTACTTCATAAAAAATCAATTTCTACAAAAGCATTACCTAAAGAAGTTTCACGTAATTTTGGATTTAAATCAACTTCTAAGAAAACAGCTAATAAAATCAACAGTGTTTTAGATTTGATGATAGTAAATAATAAAGTTAAATTAGATAAAGATATTCTTGAGTTAAATTAGTGTCGTTATTATGTCAACAAAAGTTAAGTCTCCTGAAAATTTACCTAAAAAACCAGGAGTTTATATAATGAGAGATGCCAATGATGAAATAATATACATTGGTAAAGCTAAAAATCTTATTAACAGGGTTAGATCTTATTTTAGAGAAAAATTAGATCGTCCTAAAACTCAAATTTTAATGAGTCATTTTGATAGCTTGGAATATATTGTAACTAACTCTGAAAAAGAAGCTCTTATCTTAGAAGCTACTCTTATTAAAAAACATCGTCCAAGATATAATATTCAGCTTAAAGATGATAAAAGATATCCTTATGTTAAAATTACAAATGAAAAATTCCCTAGATTGATTATTACAAGAAATATTACAAAAAATGGTGTTTATTATGGTCCTTTTACAGATGTAACTTCTGTTAAGAAAACTGTTAAATTTTTAAAATCTTTGTTTAAAATTAGAACTTGTCGTAATATGGATGGGCCTTGTTTAAATTCTCAAATTGATTTATGTTATGCTCCATGTTCTGGTGAAATTTCTAAAGAAGATTATGGTGAAATAATCAATAAAATTGATTTATTTTTTCAGGGAAAATATTCTGTAATTGTTAAAAATCTTAAAAAAGAAATGATGGAAGCTGCTAAAAATGAGCAATTTGAAAAAGCTGCTGTTTTAAGGGATCAAATAGTTTCAATTGAAGAAATCATGGAAAAACAATTTGTTGATTTAGTTGATGATGATTTAGACCAAGATGTAATAGCTATTGCTCCTAATGAAAATGAAGTTGTAGTTATTATAATGCCTATTAGAAATGGTAAGATTGTTGGACGTGATGATTTTTTAATGAGTGGGTCTCAATATGAATCAAATTCTGAAATTTTATTTGCATTTATTCAACAGTATTATGGGTATAATAGGCATGTTCCAAAACAGATTCTTTTAAATGAGCTTATTGATGATAGTAAATTACTTGAAGAGTGGTTAAGCGATTTGAGAGGTAATAAAGTTTATATTAAAGTCCCCATGAAAGGTGTTAAACTTAGACTTGTTAATATGGCTCAAAAAAATGCTGAAATTATTAAACATCAGAAAAAAGCTATGGAAAATTCATTAATTGAGCTTAAAAAATATTTAAAACTTGATAAAATACCTAGAATTATTGAAGGTTATGATATAAGTAATATTTCTGGTAAATTTGCTGTAGGTTCAAAAGTTTCTTTTAAAGATGCAAAACCTAATAAAAAGAAATATAAACGTTTTAAAATAGAAACTCCTGGACCTAATGATTTTGCTATGATGAAAGAATTGTTGACACGTCGTTTAAAAATGGTTGATAGTGATGAAGAACCTGATTTGATTGTTATTGATGGAGGTAAAGGTCAATTAGGTATGGCTTGTGAAGTTTTAGATGAGCTTAATTTATCTCATATTCCTATTATTGGACTTGCTAAAGAATTTGAGGAGATTTATGTTCCTAATTCTGGAAGACCTATTATAATTCCTAAAAATAATAAAGCTCTACATTTACTTCAACAGGTTAGGGATGAATCACATAGATTTGCAATTACGTATCATAGAAAGTTACGAAGTGATAATATAAGTGAATCTTCTTTGGATGATATTCATGGCATTGGTAAAAAACGTAAGATTAATATTTTAAAGAATTTGGGAACAATTGATAAAGTTAAAGAAGCTTCTATTGAAGAATTATCTAAAATAGAGGGTATGAATGAGAAAGTAGCTACTAATGTTTATGAATATTATCATTAATTTCATTTTATTTGATTTTTTCTAAATTTTTATTTTACTTCAATTAAATTTAAATATGATGAATTTTAATAAGTTGTATACAGTAACAATAATTTTTAGGAATTAAGATACTATGGTCAAGTGTCCGAGATGTGGATATGAAAATAACGATATTTCAATGTATTGTGAAAATTGTACATATCCTATTAAAAATCCACAAAGTGCTGGTTCAACTAATAAAGGAAATAATGGGTGGAATATCAGCACAGGTAAAAAAATAGCTATTGTGTTAGGAATTGTGGTAATAGCTTTATTATTATTTTCATTTATTTATAATGCATCCCAACCGGATGATAAAAGTTCATTAAATGTTATTTCAGCTAAAGAAAAAGTACAGGAAGGATCTAATTATCCTTATCAGGTTCATGTAATGTATAATGGAACATGGGATGGTAAAATTGGAGATTTAAATTATCCTAATGATGTATCTGGTCATGGTGATGATTTATATGATTTAAATTGTGCACCATGGGATAAAGTAGGTATTGTTATCAATAAAGTTGATGGTAGTACTAATGAACTTAAAGTAGAACTTCTTCGTGATGGTAAAGTAGTAGCTGAAAATTCAACTACTAATGCAACAGGTAGTGTAATTATTAATTATAATTAGTGATAGACTTCATTTACTTTTGTTTCTAAAAGTTCAATGAGTTCCTCAGTTTTATATATTCTTATTTCTTCTTTATCTATTTTGAATATTTTTATAAATGTGATTAAATCATGGCATAATTGATCATATTGGATGTTAAATGTGTTGAACTTAGATAATAAACTAAGTACTTTATCTTGATTTAAATCATCATTTTCTTTTATAATTCTTTCAATATTTGCAAAATGTGTTTCAAGTAGTAATTTATCATTTTCTAAAGTGTCAATATATTCTTGAATTTTAGTATTGTTAGTCATTTTAATCACTTATTTTAAATATTTTTAATTAAAATATATATAGCTTCAGTTATAAAATTATTTATATTATTATTGGGGCATAAAACATGATTAAAGTTGACAATATTAGTAAAACATATGAATTAGATAATAAAGATAAAGTTATCGGAATTAAAAATCTTAGTTTTGAAGTTAAAGAAGGAGAAATCCTTGGAATAATGGGGAGAAGTGGTTCCGGTAAAACTACTCTTTTAAGATTACTTAGAGGAGTTGAAGAACTTGATGAAGGAACTATTACTATTGGTGATGTAAGTGTTCATGCGGGGGATTCTCAATTTTATTATAATCAACTTAAAAAAGAAACTGCTATTCATCTTCAAAGATCATTTGGTATATGGCCTGAAACAGTTCGTGAAAATGTTTTAAGAAAATTATATGCTCGTAAATATTTTGATGAAGAAAGTACTGATTTTAATGTAGCTGAAAGTGAATTTGGTGATGAAGCAGATAAAATTATTGAAATGGTCTCTTTAACAGATAAATCAGATCATTATGCTGCTGTATTAAGTGGTGGTGAAAAACAAAGACTTATTATAGCTAGACAACTTGCAAAACAACCAAAAGTATTGCTTCTTGATGAACCAGCTACGATGGCATGCCCTAAAACAAAACAAGAAATTCTTGATGCTGTTAAAAAAATTAATGAAGAATTAAATATTACAGTAGTTGTTGTTTCTCATTTACCTGAAATTCAGAAATATTTGGCTGATAGAGTTATTCTACTTGAAAATGGTGAAATTAAGAAAGATGGAAATCCTGATGATATTGTTGATGAATTTTTAAGTGGAATGGATGATGTAGTAGATATTAAAAATATTTCAACTGATAAAACTGTTATTAAAGCAGAAGATATTGATAAAAGATTTTATCTTTTCTCTGGTGGAGAAGTTTTGCAAATTAAAGACATAAATTTTGATGTTAAAAAAGAAAATATTATAAGTCTTATTGGCCCTAGTGGTGCAGGTAAAACAGTTTTACTTAGAATGTTGGCAGATTTAGAATTACCTGATGAAGGTAGAGTTATCTATGAATCAAATGGTAACTGGGTAGATATTTCTATGCCGAGTGTAGAACGTATGAATGTAAGGCGTAAACTTGGATTTATGTATCAGGAATTTGCTCTAAGTTATTATGCAACTGTTTTAAGTCAATTAGCTACACGTTTAGGTTATAAAAATCAAGATGTTGTAAAACAAGCAAGGAAAAAGGCTGAAAAATTAGGTTTAGGTGAAGAATTATTGGATTCACTTTATGCATTAATTGATTTACCTGAAAGTGAAGCAAGAGATCTTTTAGCTAAAATTGGTTTAATGCCAGATATTTTAGATGATTTATTCCCTAAATTCCCTGAAACAGCTACTAAAGAAGCAGTAAAGGATATATTTGAACTACTTGATTTACCTTTAGATATATTATATAGAAAATCATATGAATTATCTGGTGGTCAAGAAGTTAGGGTAATGCTTGCTTTAATTTTAATTTCAAAACCTGAATTCTTACTTTTAGATGAACCTTTTGGAGATTTGGATCCAATTACTTTAAGAATTGTAGCTAATTCTCTTAAGAAAATATCTAAAGAATATGAAATTACTATTATTATGGTTTCACATAATACTGATTTTGTTAAAGAAGTAAGTAATAGAACTATTCTTATGGAAGATGGTAAGATAATTGATGATAATGAAGATGTGGATGGTGCTGTTGATAATTTTATTAATTTATGTCATGCAGATTATTTAAAGGAGAATAATTAGATGTTTGATATTATTGCAGTTCCTGTTGATGGCTCTGAATATGGATATAAAGCAGTTGATGTAGCTATTGAAATGGCTAAAAAATTCAACTCTAAAATAGCAGCAATTCATGTTTTAGAGGAATTTTCTTTTAGTAGCTATGATGATGAAGAAGATAATGGGGATAAAATTCTAGCAAAAGTTACGAACAAAGCTAATGAACAAGGAATAGAAACTGTAGAGCATTTATTAACTGCTGATGCTTTAAGAGATATGAAATTTATTATTAATCAGGCACATGCAGATTTAGTTGTAATTCATGCTTTTGGTTCAGATAATAAACGATTTGTGTCTTTTGAAGAAAATGAAGTATCTCAAAATCAAATAGGTTCTGTTAGTGAACGACTTTTAAGAACTTCTGATATTCCTGTTGTTTTAGTTAGGTAGAATGTTGTAAAAGAATTTAAATATTATAACGAACTTAGTATTCATAACATAAACTATTTTAATTTTTTATAAAAAGGAGACTTTTGATTTATGATTGTAAGAGATTGGTGCTCATTCTGTGGAGAATGTGCTGGTGTTTGTCCAAGAAATTTAATACAAGTTAAGGAGTATAGCTTAGTATTTGATGAAAATGAATGTAGAGATTGTAGTACATGCATTGATGCTTGTCCTATTAATGCTTTGGAGAAAGAAGATTAAGGAGATTATTTATGATTGAAACTGATGTATTAGTAATAGGTGGAGGACCAGCAGGTTCTTCAGCAGCAAAACATGCTGCTCTTGGTGGAGCAAAAGTTATTTTAATTGATAAAAGATCCGAAATTGGTTCTCCAAAAAGATGTGCTGAAGGAGTTTCTAAAAAAGGTCTTGCAAAACTTGGAATTGAACCAAGTTCCCGTTGGGTTACTAAAGAAATTGATGGAGTGAGACTTACTTCTCCTGATGGAACTGATGTTTGGTTAACTGAAGAAGAAATAGAATTGCCTGAAGCAGGTTATATTCTTGAAAGAAAAGTATTTGATAAACACATGGCTATGGATGCTGCAAGAGCAGGAGCTGAAATTAGAATTAAAACATTAGCTACTGGAATGGATAAAATTGAAGATGGTTTTATTGTTTCTACAGAATCTATGGGTAAAACTGAAGAAATTAAAGCTAAAATAGTAATTGCTGCTGATGGTCCTGAAGGACATGTTGCAAGATGGGCTGGTCTTAAAGGTAGTGCAAAAGCTAAAGAAATGGAATCTGGAGTTCAATATGAAATGGTAAATGTTGAATTTGATAGGGAAGCTGTTATTGAATTTTATTTCGGTTCTTGCGCACCTGGAGGTTATGTATGGATTTTCCCTAAAGGGGATGATATAGCTAATGTAGGTTTAGCTATTCTTCAACATAAAGCAACAAAATCCGCTATTGAATATTTAGATGATTTTATAGCTAAATGTCCAGCAACTAAAAATGCTCAAGCTGTTGAGTTAAATGTTGGTGGAGATCCAGTTGGTGGAATGCCTAAAAAAATGTATGATGATAATATTTTAGTTTGTGGAGATGCAGCAGGTCAAGTAAATCCATTAACTGGTGGAGGAATTATTAGTGGTATGACTGGAGGAATGTATGCTGGTCAAGTAGCTGCAGAATCTATTAAAGAAGGTAATCATTCTAGAAAATTCCTTAAAAAATATGATAAAATAGCTCGTGATGATTTATCTCATGAAATTGATAAATATAAAAAAGTTCAAGAATACATGTTAACTTTATCTGATGAAGAACTTGATAATATTGCTCATGCATTCCAGGATGTTAACTTTGAGAAAATTTCAACAACTGAACTTGTTAAAGCTTTAATTAAAGTTTCTCCTAAAGCTTTACTTAAATTAGGTAAATTTATTTAAGGTGATTGTTTGATTCTAGTTACTGGTGGAGCAGGGTATATAGGGGCTCATACTAACAAAGCTTTGAACCAAGCAGGTTATGAGACTGTTGTAGTTGATAATCTTGTTAAAGGTTATGAAGATTTTGTTAAATGGGGTCATTTTGAAAACTATGATTTTGGAAGTAAAGATTTAAGAGAAGTTTTTGAAAAATATGATATTGATGGAGTTTTGCATTTTGCAGCATTTTCATCAGTAGCTGAATCTGTGGAATTGCCTCAAAAATATTTTAAAAATAATTATAAAAATACAATTAATCTTTTACAAATAATGAGAGAGTTTGGAGTTAATAAATTTATTCTCTCATCTACTGCTGCTGTATATGGGAATCCTAAAAAAGTTCCAATTACAGAAGATCAAGAACTAAAACCAATTAATCCATATGGTCATTCTAAATTTATCACTGAAAAAGCATTAGAGCGTGAAGCTGCCAAAGGAGATTTTAATTATGTAGCTTTAAGATATTTTAATGCTGCAGGATGTGATTTTGACTGTGAAATTGGAGAATTACATGAGCCAGAAACTCATTTAATTCCTTTAGTTTTAGATGCGGCAATTGGAAGAAGAGATTCCATATCTATTTTTGGAACTGATTATGATACTCCAGATGGAACTTGTATCCGTGATTATGTTCATGTAAATGACTTAGCTAAAGCACATATTGATGCTTATGAATACTTATGTAATGAAAATGAATCTAATGTATTTAATTTAGGTAATGGTAAAGGATTTTCTGTTAAAGAAGTAATTGACATGGTAAAAAAGGTCACTGGAAAAGAATTTTCTGTTAAAATTGATGAACGTCGTGAAGGAGATCCGGATATTTTAATTGCTGATGCAACCAAAATTAAAAATAAATTAGGTTGGACTCCACAGTATGATTTAGAAACTATTGTGGAATCTGCTTGGAATTGGCATAAAAAAATATATCAAGACTAGGTCATGGATATGGAAAATGAAAATAGTGTAATTTCAAAAGTTGATGTGCGTATAGTTGTTTCAGGGTTAGATATTGCTGAAATAATATCTAAATCTATAGATAGCGCACAACTTGAGAAAGATTATAATATTATTGTTTCTTCAATTATTCCTACAAACAATTTGGAAATAGCTAAGAAAGTAGCTAATGGTGGAGATATTATTCTTATTGGTGGTTATGGTCAGGATGAAAATTATAACTTACTTTTCAATGATTTAAAAACTGATTTTAATCATGTGGGATTATTTGATTATAATAATATTATTAAAAATGAGTCTATTGACTCAAAACTTGCTGCTAAGGAAATATTAAATTCTATTATAAGAGCAGCTTTATCTTATTCTTTAAATTTAGTTAATGTTCATACTTTAGAAAATAAATTATTAAAACTAACTTATAAATATAATAATTTACTTGATGATTATAATAAGGTTATTGATGAGTGTGATGATTTATCTTTGAAAAATAATGAATTACGAGATAATATTGATAATTTAAAATCTGATTTTACATCTTTTAAATCTCGTTATGAGGATATTTATTCTAAGGAATTTCTTGAAATTTATAAATTAAATGATTTGTGGCAGGAAGTTTTCAGAGAAAATATTGTTGATGAACAAAAAATTATAATAGCTACAAATAAATTTAAACCAGAAAATATTCTTGTTGGTCAAGGTTATATTGGAGCTCAATCTAAGCAAGATGCTATTGATTGGTTGAAAATTATTAAAACAGCTTTAATATTTGTTGATAAAAATGATGATGATTTAAAAAGGGATTTAAACTCAACTTCAAATAATGATTCAGAAGTTGAAGATGATTATGATATCTCAAATAATTTTGAGAATTTTTGGGAGTAATAATAGCATAATTTTAATACTATAAAGCAGAAATTTATAATTATATTAATGATATATGGAGACTGTCAATGCAAGGAGAAATAGAAGATAAGTGTGGTGTTGTTGGAATACATTCTTTAGATACTTCTAAAGATGTTTCTTCTTTAATTTACTATTGTTTATATGCTCTTCAACATAGAGGCCAAGAATCTGCAGGAATGGCTACTTTTAATCCAGATAAAGGATTAAATTATTATTGTGGTATGGGCTTGGTGACTGATGTTTTTAAAGATTATGAAATTAATAATCTTCAAGGAAACATGGCTATTGGTCATGTAAGATATTCAACTACTGGTGAATCTAAACTTGAAAATTCACAACCTTTTGTAACGGATTTTGATGATGGATTCATAGCTATGGCTCATAATGGAGATATTGTAAACTCCTCTGAATTGAGAAATGAACTTATAGATGAAGGTTATGAATTTAAGTCAGGTACTGATTCTGAAGTAATTTGTTACATGTTAAGAAAAGAACATTATGTTAATGGTAAAAGTATTTTAGAATCCATTGAGTCTGTTTCTAAAAAATTAGTAGGATCATATGCATTAACTATACTTGTTAATGGTGATTTGTATGGTGTTCGTGATCCTGCTGGAATAAAACCTTTAGCAATAGCTAAAAGAGGAAATGATTTTGTTTTAGCTTCTGAAACTGTTGCTTTTGATGTAATTAATGCGAAATTCATTAGGGATGTAAAACCTGGAGAAATTATTTACTTTAAAAATAATGAAATTCAAAGTTCTATGTTGGAATTAGCTAGTTCAACTTCTCTTGCTCATTGCATGTTTGAATATGTTTATTTTGCAAGACCTGATAGTACAATTGACGAGGTTAATGTATATCAAACAAGATTAAATATTGGAAAGCAATTATATGAACAATTTCCGATTGATGCAGATGTAATTATCCCAGTACCTGATTCTTCAATTCCTGCAGCTATTGGATATTCAAGAGCTTCAGGAATAACTTATGGTGAGGGTTTAATTAAAAATAGGTATGTTGGAAGAACATTTATCATGCCTACTCAAGAAGAAAGGGAATTGGCTGTTAGACTTAAATTAAATCCAATTAAAGAAGCTATTAAAGGTAAAAAAATAGTTTTAATTGATGATAGTATTGTTCGTGGAACTACTTCTAAATCTTTGATTGATCTTGTTAAAGAAGCTGAACCTAAAGAAATACACTTTTTAGTTGGATGTCCTCCAGTAATTGCTCCATGTTATTATGGTGTTGCTATGGCTAGTAAAAAAGAACTAATTGCAGCTAATTATTCTGTTGAAGAAATAAGACAACAATTAGACATTGATACTTTAGGATATATTAGTTTAGAATCCTTAGTAAAAGCTATTGGTATGCCTAAAGAAAATTTATGTTTAGGTTGTTTAAATGAATGTTATCCAACAGATCTTCCAGAGGATATTGAAGCTGAAACATATTATAAACCTTAGATATTATGGTTGAATTGTTATCTCCTGCAGGAAATTTTATTTCTCTTAGAGCAGTTTTAGAAAATGGTGCAGATGCAGTATATTTTGGTCTTAATGACTTTAATATGAGGGCAAATGCTAAAAACTTCTCTTTAAATGATTTAAAAGAAGTTTCAAAGATAGCTAAAGATTACTGCGCTAAAACTTATTTGTGCAGCAATATTATTTTAAATGAAGATGCTGCTTTTAAATTGAAAAATCAATTAGAAGATATATCTTCTTCTGAAATTGATGGAATTATTTTAGCAGATATTGGATTAATAGAAGATACTGTAGATAATGGTCTTGAAGCACATATAAGTGTTCAGGAGAATATTTCCAATTCTTTTACATTAAAAGCACTTAAGAAATTAGGTGCTAAAAGAGCTATTTTATCAAGGGAACTTTCTTTAGAAGATATTAAAAAAATAGTTAAATCATCACCTATTGAAACAGAAGTATTTATACATGGTGCAATGTGTATGGCAATATCTGGCAGGTGTTTTTTAAGTTATGGTCTTTATGGTCGTAGTGCAAATTGTGGAGATTGTTTACAACCCTGTCGTAAAAACTGGACCTTAACTTTTGAAGAAGATGATGAAGATAATGTAATAAATTTATCTGAAGTTAATGATGAATCATTCACAATATCTAAGTCATATGATGATAGTTATCGAACTAATTTCTTTTCACCAAAGGACATGATGATGATAGAACATATTCCTGAGCTTATTGATGCAGGTATTGATTCATTTAAAATAGAAGGAAGAGCTAGAAGTCCAGATTATGGTGCAATGGTAACTAATGTGTATAGAAAAGCTATTGATGTTTATGATAAAAATCCTAATGAGTATAAAATAAACCCACATTGTATTGAAGAGCTTAAAAGTGTATTTAATCGCGGTTTTGACACAGGATTTTACTTTAACACGCCTTTTGAAACAAGTGAAAATAATCAGTCAAAATATATTAAAAAAGATATTGGGCATGTTGTTAATTATTTTAATAAAGTTAAAGTTGCTGAATTTAAAATATGGGATGATTTAGCTATTGGTGATGAAATTTTAATTCAAGGAAAAACTACAGGTTCTATAAAACATAAAATTGATTCAATGCAAATCAATGGAAAAAATGTTAAAAAAGTTGAAAAGGGAAATAATGTAGGAGTAGCTATTCCAATAAAAGTAAGACCTAATGATTTTATTTATAAATTAATTGAAAGATAGTGAAACATGAATAGGAGAATATTAAATGATTAAAAAAATAGCTATTTATGGAAAAGGTGGAATTGGAAAAAGTACAACAGTAGCTAATTTATCTGCAGTTTATGCAAATGAAAATTTAAATTGTTTAGTCATTGGTTGTGATCCAAAAGCAGATACAACACGTACATTGTGTGGTAGGAGAATTTCAACAGTTGTAGATACACTTAAAAACAATAGAAATGCTAATGAAGAAGATATTGTTGTTAAAGGTTATAATGATATTTTATGTGTTGAAAGTGGAGGTCCTGAACCTGGTGTTGGCTGTGCTGGACGTGGTGTAATAGTGGCTATGAAAAAACTTGAAAATTTAGGTATTTTTGATAAAGAGTTGGATGTAGTTGTTTATGATGTGCTTGGAGATGTTGTTTGTGGAGGTTTTTCAGTACCATTACGTGAAAAATATGCAGATGAAGTAATAATTGTAACATCTGGAGAGTACATGTCTTTATATGCAGCTAATAATATAGTTAAAGGAATCAAAAAACTTAAAGGTAATTTAAGTGGTATAATTTGTAATTGTCGAAATGTTGATAATGAAAAAGAAATTGTCACTGAATTTGCATCAAAAATAGGAACTCATATTATAGGAACTATTAATAGAAGTAATTTAATTCAAGAAAGTGAATTAGATGCAAAAACTGTTGTAGAAAAATACCCTGAATCTGATGAAGCTAGTGAATATAAGAAGTTAGCTAAAAGTATTATGGATAATAAAATTTTCACAACACCTGAACCTATGGATGATGAAGAATTTGAGAAATTTTTTAAATCTTTTTTAAAGAATAACTAAAATATTTTGCTGAAAATAACATTAATATTAAATCTGAAATTTAAATGATTAACTATAAAAAATAAAAAAAATAAATTATATTATGATTAAATTAAGTAGGGGACACAGATTTGTTAGATATAAAATTGTTCAGAGAAAATCCTGAAGTGATTTTTGATTCTGAGAAAAAAAGATTTAGAGGAACTGAAACTGCTGAAAAAGTTATTGAATATGATAATTTATGGAGGGAAGGAGAAAAAAGATTAAATTTCTTACGTTCTGAAAAAAATAGATTATCTAAATCATTTAAAAAAGCTAAGGAAGAAGGTAACTTGGAAGAAGTTATCTCTAAATCTAAAGAAGTAGCTAATGAAATTAAAGAGTTAGGACCTAAAATTGAAGAATATAAAAAATTACGTGAAGATTACAGATATAAAGTAGGTAATATTATTGATGAAGATGTGCCTATAGCAGAAAGTGAAGAGGATAATGTAATTGTAAAAAAATATGGAGCTATTCCTGAATTTGATTTTGAACCATTGAATCATGTTGATTTAATTGAAAAAATTGATGGTGCTGATTTGAAAACAGCTGCTGAAATAGCTGGTGCAAGATTTTATTACTTAAAACAAGACATATTACATCTTAATTTAGCTTTAATTCAATTTGCTTTAAATGAATTAGAAAACAAAGGTTATATTCCACTTCAAACCCCATTCTTTGTTAAAAGTGAAGTAGCTGCAGAAACATCAGAATTAGGAGAATTCGAAGAAACATTATACAAAGTGGAAAATGAAGATTTATACTTGATTGCTACAGCAGAACAAACATTAGCAGCAATTCATAGAGATGAAATAATATCTCCTGAAGATTTACCTATACAATATTGTGCTCTTTCAACTTGTTTTAGAAAAGAAGCAGGATCTCATGGTAAAGATACTTTAGGAATATTTAGAGTACATCAATTTGAAAAAATAGAACAATTTGTTTATACCACTCCTGAAGAATCTAAAAATGCTCATAAAAAGTTACTTGAAGTAACTGAAGAATTATATCAAAAATTAGGTTTACATTATCAAGTAGTTGCTATTGTGTCCTCAGCACTTAATGATAATGCAGCTATTAAATATGATATTGAAGCATGGTTCCCAGGTTCTAAAGCTTATAGAGAATTAGTTTCATGTACTAATTGTAAAGATTATCAGGCAAGAAAAACTAAAACACGTTTTGGTAAAGCAGGTTCTGGAGATGCACAGGCATTACACACTTTAAACAGTACTGCAATAGCTACTGAAAGAACTATGTGCTGTTTACTTGAAAATTATCAACAAAAAGATGGAAGTATTAAGGTTCCTGATGTTTTAGTTCCATATATGGGTGGAAAAACTGTAATTAATGCAGTTAAATAATCCTCCATTTATTTTACCTTTTTTTTCATAGTAATAAATTCTTCGTCACTTAATAATCCTTTATCGTACATTTCAATTAGTTTTTCAAGTTTGATAGTGGATTTAGAAGATTCTTTTATTTTAAAACTGTTAATTTTTTCATTTATTAATTCATTTAAAAATTTTTTAACTTTTGACAATACTTTAGGATGATATTCATGAACTAGTTTTGAATCTGATGTGATTACAGCATCAATAAGTGCATCACTAATTAAATTATTAATTTTTTGATTATTAAGAGCACATTTAAATGTTTCTCCAGAGTCTAAAACAAAATATTCATCATCACTAAATAAAGATATATTTTCCCATTTTAAGATTATTTTTGTGTTGTTTTCTCCAGTTATTTTAATATCAATATCCACGTATTTATTTGAAATATTAATTGTTGTGAAACAATATTTTGCATCACTAGTTTTAATTTTTTCAGTTTTCACCTCAGTTTTCACACCAGAAGAAGCAGCATAACCTATCAGTCCAAAACCAAGTGTTGCAAGTGCTTTTGTACCTCCACCATGTTTATTTGTTGTAATAGGTGTTTTAATAATTTGATATTCTTCAGAACTAATCTGTTTTTCGTTGTTAAATATGAAACCTGTTGTATTAAACCATTCTTCTATTTGAGGTTTTATTTTATTTAAAACATAACCTTCAATATCTTTAAATATTTCTCTTGTTTTTTCAAGTATTTCTTTAAAATAAGGGATAATATCATTATTAGGATTATTTAAAACATATTCCATTAATAAATAGATAATATGTGTTTCTTCATTAAATGATAAGTTAAAATGATCTTTTAGGAGAATTTTTCTAAAATTTACTTTATAATATGTGGATAAAGGAACTAAAATTTGATTTATATAAATTAATTGAAATTTTTCATAAGAAAGATTTCCATAATAAGGGCCATCGGGTTTTGGAATTTCAGTTCCGCATTTCTGGCAGTTTATGGAATCATTATGGTATTTTTTACCACAGTTTGTACAAAACCTTAAAGGAGTAGAACTATAATTTATATCATCAACAATTTTTTTTTAACATTGATGTTCCTTGGTTTGGATTAATTGTATTATATCCACAATAACGACAGTAATTCCATTCATTTACTATTCCTTTTTTACAAACAGGACATTTTTCTAAGGTTACTAATTGGGGTATGTCTAGTATTTTGAAATTTAGTTTGTTTCCACAATTCATGCAAAATTTATCATTTTCATCAATTAATGCTCCACATTTATTGCATTTAACCATATTATCACTTTATATATAATTTGTTCATGAGATATTATATAATTTATTGATTTAATCTTAAATTATATATAATGGATTTTATAATTTATTAGTAAAGGTGAGTTATATGCTTTCTAATAATATGGAAAAAGAAATAAACAAACAGATTAATGCAGAATTATATTCAGGTTATCTTTATTTATCTATGGCTTCTTATTTTGCTGATGAAGATTTACCGGGTTTTGCTAATTGGATGAGAGTACAAGCTCAAGAAGAATTAGAGCATGGAATGAAAATGTATGATTATGTAATTAGAAGAGGAGCTTCTGTTACTTTAGATGCAATTGAAGGACCTCAAACTAAATGGGATTCTCCGTTAGCTGCATTTGAACATGTATTGTCTCATGAACAAATGGTAACAGGTCTTATTAATAATTTAGTGGATGTAGCTATTAATGAAAAAGATCATGCAACTAACAATTTTTTGCAATGGTTTGTTGAAGAACAAGTTGAAGAAGAAGAAAATGCAATGGATTTAGTAAGTAAAGTAAAAAGAGCACAAAATTCTGTTGATTTGATGTATACACTTGATAGTGAGTTAGCTATGCGTGTTTACACTCCACCAGCAGATAATGAAAATTAAAAGGTAAAGTTTTACCTTTTTTTATAAGTTATATACTTCCTCTGGAGGTACTATAACTATTTTATTTTTATTTAAAGCATTTATTAAATCATCTAAATTATCTGTGTGTAACAGAAGAATTGCTTTATCTTTTTTATCATGAGTAAATGCATATAAATATTCTAAATCTAAGTTATTTTCTTTAATAGTTTTTAATATAAAGGATAATCCTCCTGGAGAATCAGTCATTTCAATAGCTACTATTTCAGTTGTTTTAACAAGATAATGTTCTCCAAGTACCTTTTCTCCTTTTTGTGGATTGTCTACTACAACTCTTAAAATACCGAAATCAGAAGTATCTGCAAGTGATAATGCTCGTATGTTTATATGGTTTTCAGATAAAGTTTCAAGAGCATCATATAAACTACCTTTTTTATTTTGTAAAAATATTGATAATTGTTTTACTTTCATATTATTCATTTTTATCCCTTTAATGTAAGTTTCTTTCATCTATAACTCTTTTAGCTTTCCCTTCATATCTTGGAAGGCTTTTTGGTTCAACTAATGTTACTTTTACCCTGATTCCTGTTTCATTTTCAATAGATTTAGCTATTTTCTTTTGAACATCAACCATTTCTTTTACTCCATCAAAGAAAAGGTTTTTAGAAGCTTCTACTTTTACTTCAATTTGATCTAAAGTTCCAGGTCTAGTAACTATAATTAAATAATGAGGCTCTACATCACCTATTTTAAGTAATGCTTTTTCTATTTGGGATGGAAAAATAGCTACTCCTTTTACTTTAATCATATCATCTGCTCTACCAGTTATTCTGCTCATTCTAACACTTGTTCTTCCACAAATACATGTTTCATAGTTAAGTGAAGTTAAATCTTTAGTTCTGAATCTGATTATTGGCATTCCTTCTCTTTCAAGATTTGTTAATACAAGTTCTCCTTTTTTGTTTGGACCTAAAGTTTCACCAGTTGCAGAATTGATTATTTCTGGGTAATATATGTCTTCAGCTATATGCAATCCTTCTTGAGCACAACATTCTACTCCAACACCAGGACCCATAAGTTCTGTTAATCCATAAATGTTATATGCTGGAGCTCCAAAGAGTGTTTCTAGTTTTTTTCTAATTTCTTCACTCCACATTTCAGCTCCAAACCCTATTGCTTTAAGATTCATGTCTTTGGGATTGATTCCATCATCTTCAGCCACTTCAGCTAAGTGAATTCCATAAGAAGGAGTTGCAATTAAACAGGTCACTCCAAAATCTTTCATTATTTCTATCTGTCTTCTTGTTTGTCCAGTGGATATTGGCACGATAGTTGCACCAATTTTGTGAGATCCATAATGAACACCAAATCCTCCAGTGAATAATCCATAACCATGAGTATTTTGAATAATATCATCTTCATCAACACCCATCATAGTTAATCCTCTTGCAGTTGTTTCTGCCCAGGTATCCAAATCTTTTTTAGTATATCCTGATACAACTGGTTTTCCAGTAGTTCCTGATGAAGAATGAATTTCTTTTATATCTTTTATATCTACTGCAAAAAGTCCATAAGGATAACTTTCCCTTAAATCCTCTTTTGTGATGAAAGGTAATTTTTCAATATCTTTTAAAGTTTCTATATCTTCAGGGAAAACTTCACATGCTGTATATTTAGTGTTATAATAGGGAATTTTGTTAAAAGCTAATTTAACTGTTTTTTGAAGCTTTTTTAATTGTAGTTCTTCAAGTTCTTCCCTTGACATACATTCGATTTTCTCGTTCCAAAACATAAATTGGCCTCATTTATTTTTAATAATATTATATTATGTTTTATCCACTTTAAATATATTTTTTCTAGATTTTATTTAAATTTTTAAAATAAATTTTATATAGTTTAAAGTAGAAATTGTAAAGTGTAATTAATGAATTATTGATTATATCGAGGAAATTAATATGGATATGATGAGTATATTATGGCAATTTGGTGTATTGGCTGCTGTAATCATATTTGGGATAAAAATAGGTTTAGCTTCTGGCCTTGCTAATTTGTCAAAAAAATTATTTGCAGGTATCTGTATAGGTTATGGTGGTGGTGTTTTATTATGCACATATATAGCATCATTCTTTGCTGAACAGATTACTGAAGCTATCTATAGTTACAACACTGTTTTTTATATAATTATGGCATCTATCATGATTATCGCAGGTTTGTTTACTATAAGAGAATGGAAAGTTCATGATAAAAATACAACTACTGCTACTTGTTTAGCTGTTGTTGCTCCTTGTCCATGTTGTTTTGGATCAATTATCGCTTCTGTTTTAATTGTTGCACCAACTATTGGTTTTGGTTTTACAAAATTAAGTATTGTTGTTGCAATTGCATTAGTTATAGTTATGGTTGTTACATATTTTGCATCTAATACTATTATTAAATTAACTGATAAGCCATATCCTATCATATTAGGAAATTTCATGCTATTTTTAGGTGCTTATTTCTTATTATCTGCTATTGTAATACCAAGTATTGCTCAAGCAATGCAAGGTAAATTTGGTAGTGTAAACATGATTGAATCTCAATCTTTAATTGCTATATTAGTTACTTTAGTAGTATTAGTGATTGTAGGAATATTCTTATATAAACGAAGTGATAATCTCTTAAAATAAATTAAGGTGATATTAAATGAGTGCAATACCTGGTACAGAATATTTAAGCGGGGCTTTAGATGTTATATCTCAAAGTTTAACAATCCCCGTATTAGTTTTATTATTAATAATTACTATTATTTCTGTTATTGCTTTAGGTGGATTCATATCTGAATACACTTCAAGGAAGAAAATAGGAGTTGGAAAAATAAGAGATTTAATATTTAAAATTAATACAGCAAGTTCTGTAGATAATTTAATAGATGTTATTTCTAGTTCTGAAATTCCTAAATCTCAAAAAAAAGTTTTAACTGAAATCGCAAAATCTAAAGATTTAGATAGTAATTCTAGAGAAACTTTAGCTCGTAAATTAGTAGAACATGAAGAAGAAAAAATCGATAAAAATTTAAGAAATACTGATATTATTACTCGTGTCGGACCAACATTAGGGTTAATGGGTACTTTAATTCCATTAGGTCCTGGTCTTGCAGCATTAGGAACTGGGGATATTAATACTCTTGCAGATTCATTAACTATTGCATTTGATACTACTGTTGTAGGTATTGGTTCCGGTGCTTTATGTTATTTTATTTCTAAAATTAGAAGAGGTTGGTATGATCAATACCTTTCTGATTTAGATGCATTATCTGATGCAGTTCTTTTTTACATGAATAAACAGTGATTTTATATGGTTAGAAAAAAACAAAGAAGACGTAGATCTTCAGATGAAGACATAGATCCTATGGCAGGTACAACAAACCTTGTTGATGCAATGTTAGTTCTTGCATTAGGTTTTTTAATCTTTGTTGTAATGAGTTGGAATATGCAAAGTGTTATTTTTTCTGACATGTCACAAGATCAAAAACAAGCAGTTATGGAATCTATGAAACAGGTTTCAGAGGTTACTCAAGGTCAAGAATTAAATGATACTCCAGATTCTTCTCAAAGTTCTGGACAAGGATTTACTGAGATGGGAAAAGTTTATAAAGACCCATCGACGGGTAAGCTGATTATGGTAGAAGGCTAAACCTTCTACATTATATTATTCTTTTAAAATTTTTTCATGCTTTTTTTCATGTTATTTGATAACTTGATGAGTATTTTTCAATGTCTTTTTTTAATTGTAACTGGATGTATATTTTAAGTCTAAAATAGCATTCAAAACTTTTTCTAAATATTTATATACAATTTTATATAAATTTCTATTTGTAAAAAAAGGATTTTTAGGATTTCTTAAATGTTGATATTACATTTAGTTCATTAATAACTTAAAAATTAAATGAAATTTTCCAAATCATTTTTTTACACAAGTTTTAAAAAAATAATGGAGGGTATTAAAATATTTAAAAATAAGTTTTTTATTTTTCTGATTTTAAGTTTGATGTTTTTGTCTGTTTCAGCTGTTTGTGCTGAAGATTCTGCATCATTAGACTTAAATGAGACAAATATTGATATAGAAACACCTGTATCAACTTCTACAGATGTAGTGGCTGATGAACAGGAAGTATGCGAATATTCGAATGAAGATATAGTTTATGCATCTGAAATTGGTTTAAATGAACCTTCAAGTAATGATATTGATTTAAGTAGTTTTAAAATATCATATGCTGGTGAAATTACTGATGGGCCTGTAAAAGCTCCTAATGCTGGAGCTATTTATGTAAATCCTATAACTGGAAGTGATTCTAGGACTGGTGCTGACTGGAATAATGCTGTTGCGACTATTAATCATGCTTTAGATATTGTTCCGGATGGTGGTGTTATTTACCTTGCAAATGGTGAATATGCACCGAGTAGTGTTGGTGCGGGTCATAGTAAAAATGTTACTTTGATAGGTCAAAATAGGGATAAAACAATCTTAAAAAAAGCTCCTAAAGGAATGTTAAACCTTGGAGATGCAAATACTGTTAAAATTTATAATTGTTCTTTTATAGATAATACTGCAATGTTGGATGGTGGTGCTATCTGGTTCGAAAAGGTAAAAAATATAGAGATAGTTAACTGTTCTTTTATAGGTAATTCTGCACCTTCAAGGTGTGGTGGTGCTATTTATGCAAATGGTGCGGATAATATTACTTTGATTAATTGTTCTTTTGTAAATAATTCTGCTCAGGTGGGTGCAGCTATATATTCAAACTCTGGAGAGCTTCATGTGACTGACTGTTATTTTACAGGTAATTCTGCTCATGATGGGGCTATTTATTCAATTAGTACTTATCTTATTGTGAATAAATGTACTTTTGTAAATAATTCTGCTCAGAATGGTGGTGCTATTGATCATTCAAATTATCTTATGAGTGTGAGCAATTGTATTTTTATAAATAATTCAGCTACTGGACATACTATGAATATATATGAATGTAGTAAGGCAGTTCTTGAAGGTAATTGGTGGGGTACTAATACTCCTAATTGGAGCTCATTGATATCAACACATTATGTAAACATGGATCATCGTTCATTTGTTGTTTTAAATGTAACTGCTGATGAAACTAGTTATGATGTTTATAATGTTATTGCTAGATTATATTTAAATGGTACTCAAAATATTGCAAATATTCCAACAAGAAATGTGGAATTTAAATCTGATTTGGATGTTGTTAATGGTCAAATGATTAATGGTGTTTTTAATAACACATATACAATTCTTGGTAAGAAAATTATTAGAATAACTGTAGATAATGAAGTTCAAGACATCACACTTAAATTAAACCCAAGAATGGTTCTAAGTGTGAGTGATACCTATATGTATCATGGCTATAACTTCTATTATATTTCATTTGCGTCTGATTTAGGAGGTAATACAAAGGTTAATGTTACTATTGATGGTAAAACCTACGAAAAAATTGCAGATGGGAATAGAATATCTCTTCCTTTATTAGATGCGGGTTTGCATACGATAATTGTTAAATATGCAGGTAATGATAAATATGCTGCTAGTGAAGTTTCTAAGGATTTCGGTGTGCGTAAAGCTTATACTACATTGAATGTGGATATTTCAAATATTGATTATGGTGGTTTGTTAGATATTACTATATTTTTAGGTGATTATCCTCGAAATTATCCTACTAATGTTACTGTAGTTGTAATTATAAATGGTGTGGATTATACTTTTAGTAATGTTTCCTACAAAGCACATTTTACTATTGATTCTGGTTTGGATGTAGGTTCTTATAAATATGAGGCTTATATTAACCATCCTAACTATGATAGTTATTATGGATATGCTTGGTTTAATGTTACTAAAGCAACTCCGAATATGAATGTTTCTGTTGATGATATTAATGTTGGTGAGGATGCAGTTATTAATGTTGATTTACCTTCTGAAATTACAGGTAATGTAACTATTACTGTTGATGGTAATGATTATACTGTAGCTATTAAGGATGGTAAAGTTGTTCAAACTGTTTCTGGTCTTAAAGCAGGTAGTTATGTTGTAACTGTTAGGTATGATGGTGATAATAATTATAATTCTGCTAGTGGT